>DATFPK010000068.1:0-19149 GCA_035264885.1 Solirubrobacterales bacterium | reverse complement strand
ATGGGGCACGACTACGAGATGGCCGACTACGACCGCGACGACCTGATCTTCACCAAGGAGATGCTGCTCGCCGAGCCGATCGAGCGGACCCCGCTGAGGCGCGACGGCGAATGAGGCAGCCGGCCGAGCTGAAACCGCGTCCCCGGGTGCGCCGCCGCGGAGGCGGCGCGTAGTGGAACAGGTCGCCTTCTTCTTCGGTGCGATCGGCGCCCTGGGCGGAGCGATCGCGGTGATCGCGCTCCGCAACCCCTTCTACAGCGTCCTCGCCCTGGTCATCCACCTGTTCTCGCTGGCCGGCCTCTTCCTGCTGCTGCACTCCGAGTTCGTCGCCGCCGCGCAGGTGGTCGTCTACGCCGGTGCGGTGATGGTCCTCTACGTCTTCGTCGTCGCCTACGTAGGCGGCGCCCACGAGCCGGTCTGGGAGCCGATCCCGGGGCAGCGCGTCCTGGCGCCCCTTCTCGCCGCCGCCTTGTTCGCCGAGCTGTCGATCGCCGTGCTCGGCTCCTCGCTCAAGGGACTTGGGGACGAAGGCCCGACGATCCCGCTGGGCTTCGGCCAGCCGGCCGACATCGGCGAGCTCTTGCTCGAGAAGTTCCTGATCGCCTTCGAGGCCGCCTCGATGCTCCTGCTCCTCTCGGCCGTGGCCGCCGTGGTGCTGGCGGGGAAGAAACAGGGCCCACCCGCGGCGGACGCGGAGGTCTGATGGCCACCGAGTGGTACGTCGTGCTCTCCTCGCTGCTCTTCGCCGTCGGGGCGGGCGGCGTGCTGATCCGGCGCAGTCCGCTGGTCATCCTGCTTTGCCTCGAGCTGATGCTGAACGCCGGCAACCTCGCCCTCGTCGCCTTCAGCCGCATGCTCGGCGACGCCGACGGGCAGATCTTCGCGGTGATCGTGATGGTCGTCGCCGCCTGCGAGGTCGTCGTCGGCCTCGGCCTGATCGTCGCGATCTACCGGCGGCGGCTGCCACTGGACATCGATGAGCTGCGGGGCCTGCGGGGGTGACGGGCACGACATACGGGTGGCTCGTCCTGCTGTTTCCGCTGCTCGGGAGCTTCGTCATCGCGCTCGGCTGGCGCGTCCTCCCCGAGCGGGCAGCCGGATGGATCGGCACGGCCGCGATCGGCCTCTCGTTCGTCTGCGGACTGGGCGCGCTCGAGGACCTGCTCGACAAGCCCGCCGAGGCCCAGCACCTGACCGATTCGCTCTGGACCTACGCCGAGGGCGGCGGGCTCGACATCCAGCTCGGGATCCTCGTCGACCCCCTGTCGGTCTTCATGGTCCTCGTCGTCACCGGCGTCTCGACCCTGATCCACCTGTACTCGGTCGCCTACATGGCCTCCGACCGCGGCTACCGCCGCTTCTTCAGCCTGCTCAACTTCTTCGTCTTCTCGATGCTGCTGCTGGTCCTGGCCGGCAACTTCGTCCTGCTGATCGTCGGCTGGGCCTTCGTCGGCTTCACTTCCTACGCGCTGATCAGCTTCTGGTACCGGCGGCGGACGGCGACCGCGGCGGGCATGAAGGCCTTTGTGATCAACGTCGCCGGCGACGTCGGCCTGGTGCTCGCGACGATCTTGATCTTCCGGGAGATCGGCAGCTTCGAGTTCGACGACGTCTTCGAGCGGGCGCCGGACGCGTTCACGACCAACGAGTGGACCGTGGTCGCGATCTGCCTGCTGCTCCTGGTCGGCGCCTTCGCCAAGTCCGCTCAGGTCCCGCTCCACACCTGGCTCCCCGACGCGATGGAGGGGCCGACGCCGGTCTCGGCACTGATCCACGCCGCGACGATGGTCACCGCCGGCGTCTACCTGATCGCCCGCACGCATCCCTTGTTCGAGGTCGCTCCGACCGCCGCTGACGTCGCCGCGATCGTCGGCCTGGTGACCCTGCTGATCGCCGGCTCGATCGCGCTGGTGGTCACCGACCTCAAGCGGATCATCGCCTACTCGACCATGAGCCAGATCGGCTACATGGTCATGGGGGTCGGGATCGGCGCCTACGGAGCCGGGCTCTTCCACCTCATGACCCACGCCTTCTTCAAGGCGCTCCTCTTCATGGCGGCCGGCTCGGTGATCGCCGCGATGGCGAATCGCCAGGACATCGACCGCATGGGCGGCTTCCGCCGGGCGATGCCGTTCACCGGTGCGGCGCTGATCATCGGCTCGCTCGCGCTGTCGGGCTTCCCCGGCACCTCGGGCTGGTTCTCCAAGGACGAGATCCTCTCGTTCGCCGGCGAGCGCGGGGGCGCGTACTGGGTCTTCGCCGTCCTCGGCTACCTCGGCGCCCTGATCACGGCGATCTATTCCTTCCGGCTCGTCTTCCGCGTCCTCTGGGGGGAGCCGGTCGAGGAGGCGCGTGAGCTCGAGCGCGGCCACATCGCCCACGCCGAGGCGGCGAACCCGGCGACCGGGGAACCGGAGGACACCGGGGTCGGCTTCCCCGGCCCCGAGCACCACATCGCCGAACACACGGCGCCGATGCGGATCGCGATGGGCGTGCTCGCGGCCCTCGCCGTGGTCGGCGGCCTGGTCCAGATCCCCGGCGTGACCGACGTGATCGGCACCTTCCTCGAACCGACCTTCGAGGACTCCAAGTTCGCCGGCGTCCACCCCTCGACCGGCGACGAATGGATCGGGCTCGTGATCGGCGGTCTGCTCTCGACCACTGGCATCGCGATCGCCCACCTCCTGTACGTCCGGCGCCCGGGTACGAGCGCGCGGCTGGCCGCCCGCCTGCGCCCGGTCCACACCTTCCTCGCCAACAAGTGGTTTTTCGACGAGCTGCTCGACCTGCTCTTCGTCCGCCCCGCCCTCGCCGTCGGCTCGTTCGCCAACCGAACCTTCGAGCGCTACGTCGTCGACGGCCTGGTCGCGGCGACGGTCGGCGTCGTCCGCGGCGCCGGCGGGGCGGTGCGCGCCGCGCAATCCGGCTTCGTCCGGGCCTACGCGCTCCTCCTGATCGGCGGCTTCGCCGGGCTGGGCCTCTACTTCCTGGTGGTCTCCTCGTGAGCAACGCGGTGCTCTGGGCCCCGCTCGCGTTCGGGCTGATCGGCCTCTTCCTGCCATCCCGCCTGTCGGGCTGGTGGGCCGCGCTCGGCGCCGCCGTCACGCTGGCCCTCGCCGCGTACCTGGCGATCGACCTTGACACCGGGGCGGGGCTCCAGCACGTCACCGACATCACCTGGATCTCGGGGCTCGGCGTCCACTACAGCATCGGGGTCGACGGGCTGAACGTCTTCCTGGTCCTGCTCACCGCGGTCGTCTGGCTCCCCGCCACCGCGTTCGCCGCGGCCCGCGAGCAGGACCGCGGGCGGCTGTTCTTCCTGATGCTGTTGCTGGGCGAGACCGCGACGCTCGGATCCTTCCTGGCGCAGGACCTCCTCCTCTTCGTCCTCTTCTTCGACCTGATGCTGGTGCCGTTCTACTTCCTGTTCGGCGCCTGGGGCGAGGACCGCCCGGGCACGACGGCGGTGGGCGCGACGACGAAGATGATCGTCTTCACGCTGTTCGGGTCACTCCTGATGCTGGTCGGCGCGATCGCGACCGGCATCCTCGCCTCCGACGGAGACATCACGTTCTCGATCGCCGAGCTCCAGCAGCGGACCCTCGGCGCGGGCAGCCAGGACTGGCTCTTCTGGTTCTTCGCCGTCGCCTTCCTGGTCAAGATGCCTGCGTTCCTGCTGCACGGGTGGTTCCCCGACGCCTACCGCGTCGCCCCGCTTGCGGCGCTGGCCGTGTTCTCGGCGGTCCTGTCCAAGGTCGGCGCCTACGGGTTCCTGCGGGTGGTCCTGCCGCTTTTTCCCGACGCGACCGTCGAGTTCCAGGAGATCGTCCTGGTGATCGCCCTCGCCTCGATCCTCTACGGCTCGGTCATGGCGTTCACCCAGACCGACCTGAGGCTCGTCGCCGGCTACTCATCGGTGGCCCAGCTCGGCTTCATCACGGCCGGCGTCTTCGCGCTGCGCCCGGACGGCGCCGACGGCGCGATCCTCCAGATGGTCAACCACGGCCTCGTCGTCGCCCCCCTCCTCCTGATCATCGCGATCCTCTCCGAGCGCACCGGCCGGGAGGACCTGCGCGAGTTGGGTGGCTACGCGGTCCGGGCTCCGGTGCTCGCGTCGCTGTTCCTAATCGTCGCCCTGGCGACCCTGGCGATGCCCGGGTCGGCCAACTTCATCGGCGAGTTCTACATCCTGACCGCGCTCTTCCAGGCGAAGATCGTCTACGCGCTGGTCGCTTCGGCCGGGGTCGTCCTCGCCGCCTATTACGGGCTCCGCCTCTATCAGCGGACCATGCACAACCGCCTGCCGGCCGGGATCGAGCCGCGCGACGTGTCCGTCCATGACGGCCTCCTCGTCGGCGGCCTGGTCGCGGTGATCCTCGCCCTCGCGCTCTACCCCAACGCCGTCCTCAGCAAGACCGACGACGCCGCTCGCGCCAGCGTCGCCGGGTTCGCGCCGGAGCCGGGTCCGACCCTAAGCAGGGCTCCCGAGTGAGTTTCGACGCCCCCGCGGTCGACTACGCGGGCATCTCGCCGCTGATCGCCCTGACCGCGGGCATCTGCGTCGTCCTGCTGGCCGGCGTCTTCGACCGTGTGCGCGGGATGGTCCCCGGGCTGACGCTTCTGGCCCTGGCGGCCGCGGCCGGCCTGCTGGTCTGGCAGTGGGGCGAGGACAAGGCGCTCGTCGCGGGGGCGCTGCGGCTCGACGAGCTGGCCACCGCGATCGGGTTGCTGGCGGTCGGCGCCGCAATCGTCGCATTGCTGCTCTCGCTGGGCGAAGAGCCCGCGGTCCACCGGGCGGGCGTCGGCGAGTACCACACGCTCCTGCTCGGGTCGGTGCTCGGCATGCTCCTGCTCGCCCAGGCCAGCAACCTCGTCTCCTTCTTCGTCTCCCTGGAGACGCTGTCGATCCCGCTCTATGTCCTCTGCGCGACCAACCTCGCCCGCGTGGAGTCACTCGAGTCCGGGCTCAAGTACCTCATCATCGGCTCGCTGGGGTCGGCGACCCTCCTCTACGGGCTGGCCTTCATCTACGGCGGCTCCGGCTCGACCGACTTCGCCGAGATCGGTCAGGGCATCAGCCAGGAGGGGGTCCTGGGCGACCCGCTCGTCCTCGTCGGCATCGCCCTCGTCGCCACCGGCCTCGCCTTCAAGATCTCGATCGCACCGTTCCACCAGTGGACGCCGGACGTGTACCAGGGTGCGCCGACCCCGATCACCGCATTCATGGCGGTCGCCACCAAGGCGGCGGCGTTCGCCATCTTCATTCGCTTCTTCGTCGTCGCTCTGGCTCCGGAGTCGGGCGACTGGGACGTCGCGCTGGCGCTCCTCGCCGCGGTCTCGATCATCGTCGGCAACGTCGGCGCCCTCGGCCAGGACTCGCTCAAGCGGCTGCTCGGCTACTCCGGAATCGCCCAGGCCGGCTACATCCTCGGCGGGCTGGCCGTCGCCTCCGAGGCCGGCGTCAGCGCGATCGTCTTCTACCTCGTCGTCTACGCGTTCATGAACATGGCCGCGTTCGCGGTGATCGTCGCCCGCGAGCGCGAGACGCCTCTCGGCGACGACATCGGCGCGGTCGCGGGGCTCGGCGGCGAGCGCCCGGCGCTCGCCTGGCCGCTGACGATCTCGATGCTCGCGCTGACCGGCCTGCCGGGAACGGCGGGCTTCGTCGGCAAGCTGTACCTGATCGAAGCGCTGGTCGAGGGCGAATTCACCTGGCTCGCCGTATTCATCGCCGTCGGGACGATGATCTCCCTGGCGTACTACCTGCGGGTCGTCGCCGCAGTCTGGATGCGGCCAGCGACGACCCCGGGGCCGCGCCGCACCGCCGGCGAGATGCCCGCGATCGCGGGTGGCTCGCCCGAGGCGGACCCGCTGGACCCACGGGCGGGAAGCCGCTGGTACCTCGCCGGGCCGGCGATCCTGATGGCCGCCGCGACAGTCTTCTTCGGGATCGTCCCCCAGCCTCTCGTCGACTTCGCCCAGCAGGCGGGCGCAGCGCTCTTCTAGCCGTGCTCCAGCACGTCTCGATCGAGATCCCGCCGGCCGAGGCGGACCGCATGGTCGAGTTCTGGGAGGCGATCGGGTTCAAGCGGGTCGACGCCCCCGGGCCCCTGCGCGACTACGTGACCTGGCTCGAGCGCGAGGGAACCCAGATCCATCTCATCCACAGCGAGGAGGCCACCGTGCCGCCGCTCGGCCACGCCGCGGTGGTCGCGCCCGGCTTCGACTCGGTCGTTGCGCGGGTGCGGGCAGCGGGGTTCGACGTCGAGGACCACCGTGAGCTGTGGGGGGCCCGCCGCTCGTTCGCGATCGGCCCGGCCGGTCACCGCGTCGAGCTGATGGAGGAGCCGCCGCCGCGCAGCGCCTGAGCGGCCGGCCGGCGCCGGCCGTGCCGGGCCCGCTCCTACTCCTCCCGCGCCTCCCTGGTCTCACGCTCCTCCCGCTCCTTCTTGATCTCGACGGCTTCAAGGAGGTGAACGCACGGTTCGGCCATCTGACCGGCGACCAGGTCCTCGCCCGGCTCGCGCTCGCGGCGAGGTGGCGGGCGATCTCCTCGGCCAGGCGCTCGTGGAGGCCCGGGTAGTCGCCTACGCCCGTCAGCTCGTCCTCGTGGTCCAGCCGATGGAACGCCTGCCGGCTCGCCGCGAGCCGGCTCTGGAGGTAGGCGGTGATCATCCCGACGACGAAGAGGGTCGGTGCCTGGAGCACGGCGATCACCAGAGTCTGGCGGCCGGTGTTGTCGCCGAGAAGACGGGTACGAAGAGGCCCGCCGAGATCAGGGACAGGTGGAGGATGACGTCGCGGGGACGCCCGATGACCAGCGCCACGAACAGGGCGACGAAGACGTAGTAGGTCGCATAGACGGGCGAGGCGACCGCCCGTCAATCGGACCACTGCCCTCCGGGGCGAGGGCTACGATGCCGCCGGTGCGCTACCCGGTCGAGGCATTCACGGAAGAGGAGAAGGCGGTCCTCGCCCCCCACTTCACGAACCTCGACCGGCCGGTCTTCGCGCTGGTCAACCTCCCGGAGACGGTCAAGGGCGCCCTGTTCGCCCGGTACTCGCGCTACTCGGGCACCGTCCGCCGGCTCTTCCTCGAGGAGTTCGCGGCCGACGTGGCCCAGGGCGGCAGACCCTTCGACGGCGCCGAGGGCGAGCGGGCCGCGGGCCTCTATGAGCGGGTGTTCGTCGGTTACGGGGACGACTCGATAGCCCAGGTCGGCGGGGCGCACGTGGCCGCCGAGTGGGTGTCGAACATCCTCACCAAGCAGCTCCAGCGGGGCCGGCTGGCCGCCTATCTCGAGCAGTCGACCCGCTACATCCCCTACGACCGGCCGCTGCCCGAGACCGCCGGGGGCGGGTACCGCTACTACCGCGACGGGTCGCTCGGCCCGGAGTTCGCGGCGGCGATGGACGAGCTCTTCTCGATCTACTCCTCTTCGCTGGAGCGGGTCGAGGCGTGGGCGGCAGAGCGCTGGCCGCGGGGCGACGAGCCGGAACGCGCCTGGCAGGGCTCGATCCGCGCGAAGGCGCTCGACCTGCTCCGTGGCCTGCTGCCGGCGGCGACCCTCAGCCACGTCGGAATCTACGCGTCGGGGCAGGCCTACGAGCAGCTGATCATGCGACTGATGGCCTCCCCGCTGCCCGAGGCGCGCGGCTTCGGCGAGATGATCCTCGGCGAGCTCCAGCAGGTGATGCCGAGCTTCGTCTCGCGGGTCGACCGGCCCGACCGCGGCGGCGAGTGGATCTCCTATCTTCGCGGGCGCCGCGAGGCGACCGAGCACTGGGTGTCTCGGCTGGGTCTCGACCGGCGCGGGACCGATGACGACGCCCCGGCGGTCGAGCTGATCCACGTCGACGGGACCGAGGAGGACCTGCTCGCCGCCAGCCTCTTCGAGTCGGCCGCCGCCTCCGAGACCGAGATCCGCGCCCGCCTCGACGTCCTCGCCCGCGACGAGCGGGCCGGACTGCTGACGGCGCTGGTCGGCGAGCGGCGCAACCGCCGCTACCGTCCGGGACGCGGCTTCGAAGCCCTTCGGTACCGCTTCGAGATCGTCTCGGACTACGGCGGCTTCCGCGACCTCCAGCGCCACCGGATGCTGACCTGCCAGTGGCAGCGCCTTTCCCCCGACCTCGGCGCAGGTGTGCCCGGGGAGGTCCGCGAGGCCGGAGTCGGCGACGAATACGATCGGGCGCTCGAGACCTCCCGGGCCGAGTACGAGCGGCTTGCCGCCGCAGGTCTGTCCGAAGCCGCTCCCTACGCGCTCTGCCTCGGGTACCGGATCCGCTACGTCCTCGACCTGAACGCCCGCGAGGCAATGCACCTGATCGAGCTGCGATCAGGTCGCGAGGGACACCCGACCTACCGCGCCGTCGCCCAGGCCATGCACGAGCGGATCGCCGCGGTTCATCCCGCCGTCGCCGCGGCGATGATCCACGTCGACACCAGCCGCGAGCCTCGCCTGGAGCGGATCCTCAGCGAGATCCGTACGCAGCGCAAGCGGATCGGCGCCGGGGTCGAGGCCGAGGCTCCGCCGGGCCTGAACCCGCTCGGCTGAGGCGTGCCCTAGGGCACGCCGCGGCGGCGCTCGCAGGCGAGCGCGACGTCGCGCCCGGGGCCGCCGATGCAGATGTCGAACCCGGGCCCGCCACGCAGCCGGTCGCGTCCGGGCCCGCCGCAGAGCCGGTCAGACCCGCGGCCGCCCCGCGCGCTGTCGCCGCCCGGGCCAAGGCGGATCGAGTCAGCCGACTTCGTCCCCGTCAGGCGCTGGACGCCGCGACCCCCCAGGTGCGTGACCCGGCGGCCGGCGCAGCGCGGCGGGAGCGAGCCGCGACTGCGGAGGTAGAGGTCCTTCGCGCCGTCCCCGAAGTACGGCCCGTACATGCTGGTGTTGTCGAGGCAGACGAGGACGAGGCCGGTGCAGTAGCTGTTCAGCGACAGGACCATGCCGTCGGAGACCCAGCCGCCGCCGCTCGAGCCGCCGGTCATGTCGCAGGTGATCCGCATGGTGCGCGGGGGGTCGGTGTCGGGGTCGTCGCCGCGGTAGGGAGACCGGCAGGCCTCGAGCCGCTCGCCGTCGAAGGGCAGCTCGGCGGGATACCCGTAAGAGGTGTAGAGGCGGTCGCGAGCCTGGCCGAAACCGATCCCCCGGCCGCCGATCACGTCCTGCAGGGCGCGGCCGTTGCGGTTGCGTCGCACCGTGGCGGCGCCGACGTCGAATGAGATGTTCTCCGCCCGCACCCACGGGGCGGAGGCGCGCAGGCTGCGCGCGCGCCAGCGCCCGAAGGGGGCCCGTCCGTCGCGGTAGCCGGGCACGAAGATCCAGTTGGTCGCGAACTCGCCGGTCTGCGGGTCGAAGACGCAGTGGCCCGCCGTGATCACCAGGCTGCGACCGAGGGAGTTGACCGCCGTGCCCGAGCAGCTGAAGTCGCCGAGCGCCGAATAGGTCCCGAAGACCCTGCCGTGGAGGCGGTTCGGGAAGGAGCGCTCGGAGCCGGGGCCGAAGGCCGATGCGCTCGCGCCGCCCGTGCCGCGGCGCAGCGCCGAACCGCCACCGCCCGGCGGCGAAGGCGCGACGAAGGTCGGCGGCGACTGATGCTCGGCCCGACCCATTCCCGGAGAGGGGGGAGGGGCTGTCAGTTGGGGCGGCTCGGCCGCGCGCATCCGCGCCGGCGTCCAGTACGCGGCCGGCGGCCCGGCCGAGGCCGCGCGAACGCCGGCGCCCTCACCGGGCGCGCCCGTCGCTCCGATCAGGAGCGCGAGCGCCCAGACCAGCGTCGCGGCTGCGCCTCTCCCGCTGCTACCGCCCACCTCTCCGAGGCTACCGTAGGATTTCTGGTGCCGTGAGGGGGACCAGGGTCATTCCGGTCGTCATCGTCGCGCTGGCGTCGGCACTCGTCACGCTCCCTTCCCAGGCCGCCGAGCCCGCTGCAGGCCTGGGCCCGTCGTCCGTCGCCCGGGCCCCGGCCGGCGCGGCGCCCCGCGCGTCGGCCACTACGACTCTGGCCACGGCGGGGCGGTCCCAGGTGGCGACCAGACCGGCGGCGCGCCGGCGTGCAGCCGCATCGGCGACGCTTGCGGTGACCATGGGGGACTTCTTCTTCGACCCCGAGACCGTCAGCGTCGATCCTGGCGACACCGTGACCTGGACCAACGTCGGCGAAGCGCCCGAAGGCCACACGGTCACCGGCGACGGCTTCGACTCCGGCGTCGTCGAGGAGGGCGAGCGCTACTCGCACCGGTTCGACGACCCCGGGACCTTCCCGTACATCTGTGCGCTTCACGACAACATGACCGGCACGGTCGTCGTCCGCGGCGCCACCGGCGGCGGCGGGTCGGGCGGCTCCGGGTCGTCCGGGGGCGGCGCGAGCGCCGGTGGCGGCTCCTCCGCCGGGGGCGGCTCGTCGGATCAGCGGGCGAGCCCGGGCGGATCGGGTGGGTCCGGCAGCGGCTCCGGCGGCGCGGGCGCCGGCTCCTCCTCGGGCACCGGCGGCGCGAGCGGGATCGACGGCCCCCTTGCCTTCACCGGGCTGAACCTGATCCTGCTGTTCGAGATCGGCGTCGGCCTGCTCGCAGGCGGCTACCTCGTCCGCCGGCTGGTCGGGCCCTGAGCTTTCCAAGTCGGGGACGGCCCACTCCACGGGGCCGACGGCTCGAACCAGGTCGGGAGGTTCGCTAGGTTGAGCCGAGAACAGCGCGAGGAAGGGAGAGTGATGGCCGAGCCCGAGCTGGACGTCCTCCTCAAGACCGAGCAGACCCTGCCGCCACCCGAGGAGTTCGCGGCGCAGGCAAACGCGTCGGACCCGGAGATCTACGACCGTGCCGACGCCGACCCCGAGACCTGGTGGGCGTCCTGGGCCCAGAAGCTCGACTGGATCGAGCCCTGGGAGGAGGTTCTCGACTGGTCCGAGCCGCCGTTCGCAAAGTGGTTCGCCGGCGGCAAGCTGAACGTCTCCGCCAACTGCCTGGACCGGCACGTCGAGGCGGGGCGCGGCGACAAGGTCGCCTTCCACTGGGAGGCCGAGAACGCGGATGACCTTGGCGAGGGCGGACGGGTGTCCGTCACGTACTCCGACCTCCTCGACTCCACCCAGCGCTTCGCCAACGTCCTGCGCGACCTCGGCGTCGGGCGCGGCGACGTCGTCGGCATCTTCATGCCGATGCTGCCGGAGACGATCGCGGCGATGCTCGCCTGCGCCCGCATCGGGGCCATCCACAACGTCGTCTTCGGCGGCTTCTCGGTCGAGTCGGTGCGCGAGCGGATGGACGTCTCGGACGCGAAGCTTCTGGTCACGGCCGATGCGACCCTGCGCCGCGGCGAGCCGGTGCCGATGAAGGCCAAGATCGACGAGGTCCTGCCCTCGCTGCCGAAGCTCGAGCACGTGGTGGTCGTCGACCGCTGCGGCACAAACCCCCCGATGACCGGGGGGCGCGACGTCTTCTGGGAGGACGTCTGCGCGAAGGTCCCGCCCGAGTGCCCGCCGGAGCCGATGGACGCCGAGGACCCGCTCTACATCCTCTACACGTCCGGCTCGACCGCGAAGCCGAAGGGGATCCTCCACACGAGCGGCGGCTACCTGACGCAGGTCGCCGCCACCCACCGCCTGGTGTTCGACCTGAAGGAGGACAGCGACGTCTACTGGTGCGCCGCCGACGTCGGCTGGGTCACGGGGCACTCCTACATCGTCTACGGGCCACTCGCCAACGGCGCGACCAGCATCCTCTACGAGGGCGCGCCGAACTACCCGCGCGAGGATCGCTGGTGGGAGATCGTCGAGCGCTACGGGGTGACGATCCTCTACACGGCACCGACCGCGATTAGAGCCTGCATGAAGTGGGGCGCCGAGCATCCCCAGAGGCACGACCTGTCCTCGCTGCGGCTGCTGGGCTCGGTGGGCGAGCCGATCAACCCGCGGGCCTGGCTCTGGTACCACGAGGTGATCGGGGGCGGCCGATGCCCCGTCGTCGACACCTGGTGGCAGACTGAGACCGGCGCGATCATGATCTCGCCGCTGCCGGGATTGACGACCCTCAAGCCGGGCTCGGCGACGGTGCCGCTGCCGGGCATCCGGGCCGCGATCTACGACTCGGAGGGCAGCGAGATCGAGGAGGGCGGCGGGACCTTGGTCCTCACCCGGCCCTGGCCGGCGATGGCACGGACCCTCTACAAGGAACCCGAGCGGTTCGTCGAGACGTACTGGGACCGCTACGGACGCGACACCTACCTGGTAGGTGACGCCGCCCGGCGCGACGAGGACGGCTACTTCTGGATCGTCGGCCGGATCGACGACGTGATCAACGTCTCGGGACACCGCCTTTCGACGATGGAGGTCGAGTCGGCGCTGGTGAGCCACTCGAACGTCGCCGAGGCCGCCGTGATCGGGGCCGCCGACGAGGACAGCGGGCAGGCGATCGTCGCCTTCGTGACGACGGAGGGAGACCAGCGGGGCGACGACGACTTCGCGGCGGAGCTGCGCGAGCACGTCGCCGGCAAGATCGGCAAGCTCGCGAGGCCGAAGCGAATCTACTTCGCCGACGATCTGCCGAAGACCAGGTCGGGCAAGATCATGCGCCGCCTGCTCCGCGACATCGCCGCCGGCGAGGACCTGGGCGACGTCAGCACCCTTCGCGACCCCGGCGTCGTCGACCAGCTCAAGGAGCAGGTCGAGGCCGACCAGCCCGCTTCCTAGCTCCGCCGCTTGCGCTTGCGGCGCTCGCCGGGCGGCCGCGGGGGATCGGGCCCTTCGCCAGCCGGCTTCTCGGCGCCCTCGCCCTCGACCACGCCGGTCTCCTCATCCGCTTGCATCTGGTCGGCCATCCGCTCGCCGGGCGTCGGCCACGGCACCGCCTCGCCCGCCTCCCAGGCGGGCGGGCGTCCGCGCGGCACCCACCCGGCGACCAGCAGGCCGAGATAGATCAGGAGGATGAGGAAGAAGGGCAGGAAGGCGGGGAGGATGAACGAGACCGCCCCGAGCGCCATGGCAAGCGAGCCCCAGAAGCGCGACAGCAGCCCGACCCGCATCGCCCACAGGAAGGTGTAGACGCAGACCACCGTCAACCCCAGCGTCCCGGCGAGGCCGATGCCGGCAGCGAGGCCGCGCAGGCTGGCGTCGCCCTGGAAGTCGATCGCCTTGTCGTCGCCGGCGTCGCCGGTTCCCGTGACCCCGGCGTCGACGAAGCTGGATGCGGCGTCGACGTTCGACAGCGCGGTGAGGATCGTGCCGGCCGCGTAGAACAGGGGCGCGACGAGGATCAGCCCGTAGAGCTGGCCGCGGACGCGCTCGCTGCGCGCCTCGGCGGCGCGGAAGAAGTAGGTGAGCGTGGCGATCAGCGCCAGCACGCTGAGCGCCCGCAGCGCGGCGGAGAGGATGTAGGGGCTCGGATCGTCGTCGACCTCGCGCAGGAACGCCGCCTCGCCGTCGGCCGAGAAGAAGCCGTTGGCGACGACCAGGGAGGCGATCGCGAGGACCACCGATGCGAGCGTCAGCAACGCCACGGGGAGCGCCCAGCGGCGCTCGCGCTCGACGACCTCTGCCCTGCTCGGCATCGCGGCGGAGCCTACGGGACCCGATTCCTCAGTCGCCGCTGGGGCCTTGCGGCCGCTCGGGACCCGACCTCTCCCCCAGCTCGCCCGCGCGGACCGGGTAATACTCGTAGTCGCGCGGCTCGGCGACGCGGGAGATCCGGTCGCCGACCGCGAGCACCAGGTCCAGGAACGGCGCCGCGAGGCCGATCACGCCCTCGACCCGGCCACGCATGCGCTGTTGCTGCGGCGTCAACGGCACCCTCAGCCGCCCCGCTCGTGGAAGTAGAACTGCGGCAGGGCCCCCTCCAGGACCTCCTGGGTCATCCGCTGAGCGACCTCGAGGTTGCCGGTCCTGACGGCGATGTCGTCGAGCGTCACGATCCCCGCCAGCTGGTCGCCGTCGACCACGGGCAAGCGCCTGATCCTGTGCTGGACCATCAGCGCCGCCGCTTCGTCGAGGCTCATCTCCGGCTCGCCGGTGATCAACGGTGCCGACACGCGCTCCCCCACGGCCTCGGTCGGGTCGCTGTCGTCGGCGAGGACCCGGACCGCAAGGTCGCGATCAGTGATCATCGCCGCCGGCGAGCCGCCGGAGTCGACGATCACGACCGAGCCGACGCCGTTGTCGCGCATCAGCCGCGCCACCTCGAGCGCCGACGCATCGGCCGTGGCGGTCACGACGCCGGCAGTCATGATCTCGCGGAGCTGCACGCCGGGCAGCGTAACGGGCGTCGCCCGAGCGTCGCAGCCACTTGCCTACGATTGGCGGGTGGAGGCGCGTTCAGCACCGCGGGTGCCGCTCGAAGCCGGGATCGGCCCCGACAACCCCCCCTGCCCGGCCTGCGGCGAGCCGCTGTTCGCTTGGGCGGTGATGCCGGCGTCGCGTTCGCCGGTTCGCCGCTGCGAAGCCTGCGGACTGGGGGTCGCCGGCGAGCCCGGCGACCCCGACGATGCCCGCGAGGATCTCCGCCGCCTGCTCGCGGACGGACGGGTCCCGAACCGGGCCGGCCTCGCGGCGTGGCTCGGCGGTTCGGGCTGGGCCGGGATCGGCCCGGGCTCCCGCTACCTCCACACTCCCCGGTCCGCCGCCCGGCTCGGCCTCGCGGCGGGCCGCCCGCGCTTCGCGTTCGCGTTGATGTGGCAGACCCTCCTCAACTCGCTCACGTTCGGCCACGACGTGGCCCTGGCCGGGCTCGGCAAGGCCGATGCGGTGCCCGCGCGGCGGTCCTGGCAGGGCCGCCTCGACGCGGTCGTTTCGGTGCTCGCGGCCCCGGTGGTTGCGATCTTCGCAGGGCTGCTCGAGACCGCCGCGTGGATCGCCGGGCGCGGCGGCGCCTTCGGCACGAGCTGACTCAGGCCGCCAGCAGCGAGCGCAGCTCGGCGGCCAGCTCCGGCGCGGCGTCGATATGCGGAAGGCCGGAGCCGCCCACCGTCAGCGACCGTGACTCCGGTAGCCGCGCCGCGAGCGCAGCGCCCGCCTCGCGGAGGAGCGGCGGAGTCGACGCCCCGGTGACGATCAGGATCGGGACCTCGGCGGTGGAGAGCGCACGGCCCTGAAGCGCCCAGGACGGGACCGCCGCGAGCTCCGCGAACAGGCTCAGCGGGCGGCGCCTGGCCGGCGCCGCCGCCTCGTCGGGGATCCGCCCGGCGCCCGGCCCGAGAAAAGGCAGCGCCCCCGCCAGGTACGCGTCGAGTGCCGCCTCGGGCCCGCCGTCGCGGACCGCCCCCTCGATCGTCTCGCGGTCGGCCGACATGCCCTCGGTCGCCTGGGGCAGCAGGGCGAGCAGCGGCGGCTCGACCAGCACTCCCGCGCGGACCAGGCCGGGACGGCGCAGGGCCAGGTCGAGCGCGGCAACGCCGCCCACGCCGGCGCCGGCGACGACGGCATCCTCGACGCCCAGAGCGTCGAGCACCGCGACCGCGTCCTCGGCATGCTCCTCGACCGTCGTCCGCGCGTAGCCCTCGGGGGCGCCCGTGTCGCCCCAGCCGCGCCGGTCGTAGCTGATGACCCGCGCCGCGCCGGCGAGCTCCTCGTGCAGTCGATCCCAGACCAGCGCCGAGCCGCCGGTCTCGTGCAGCAGAAGGACCGCTGGACCGTCGCCGTCGTCGCGGCAGGCGATCTCGACTCCGTGCGCGGGCAGCGCCGTCGGGCCGGGGACCTTCCCTACTCGGTCCGGCCCCACACCCGCTTCGTGATCGGCAGCGACAGCCCCCGTGGCGTGTGCCGGCCCAGGATCGAGCCGGCGTGGTTCAGGCGGCCCGGCACGATCGTCCGCTTGCCGGCCGCGGCGGCCTCGACCGCGTCCCGGGCGATCTGCTCGGCCGGCGTCCAGAAGACGCCGGGGAGCTGCTCCTCGCCGCGGATCCCGGCGACGTCGGTGAACTCGGTCTTGACCGGA
The DNA here is from genome assembly GCA_035264885.1 of Solirubrobacterales bacterium. Taxonomy (GTDB): domain Bacteria; phylum Actinomycetota; class Thermoleophilia; order Solirubrobacterales; family 70-9; genus DATFPK01. The sequence goes on along the minus strand of DATFPK010000068.1, from coordinate 3,224 downwards.
CCCGGGCAGACCGCGGTCACGTTGACGCCGGTCCTCTCGAGCTCGCTGTGCAGTGCCTCGCTGAAGCTGAGGACGAAGGCCTTGGTCGCCGCGTAGGTCGCGCTCTTCGGCATCGGCTGGAAGGCGGCCGTGGAGGCGACGTTGACGATCGCGCCGCTCCCGCGGGCGAGCATGCCGGGCAGCAGGCGGCCGCTCAGGTCGACGACCACGGCGCAGTTCAGCTCGACCATCTCGACCTGGCGGGCGGGATCAGCCTCGGCGAAGTCGCCGGTGTAGCCGAAGCCGGCGTTGTTGACGAGGACGTCGACCTCCAGCGCCTTGCGCTCGAGGCGGCCCGGCAGGCTGCGGCGGCCGTCCTCGGCCCCGAGGTCGAGGCTGATCACCTCGGCCCGGACCCCATGTGACTCGGTCAGCTCGGCGGCCAGGTCCCGAAGCCGGTCCTCGCGGCGCGCGACCAGCGTGACGCCGATGCCTCGCGAGGCGAGCTCGCGCGCGAATTCGGCGCCGATGCCCGACGAGGCTCCGGTTATCAGCGCCGTGCCGTCTTCCCGCGGCTCCGGAAGGGACAAGGGGCTAGGCCAGGCCCTGACGGGCCTCCCGGACGAGCGTGACCGCCTCGGGGAAGACGATGCGGATGGCGTCGCGGACCTGCATCGCCTGCTGGTCGCTTGACCCGGACAGGTTGAGCCGGTTGATCGCCGCGACCGTCATCTCGACCGCGAGGCGGATCGCGTTGTCCGCCCAGGCGACCTTCTGGCTGTCCTGCATCTGCTCCGCCATCTCCTCGAGCCGGGCCCGGAACTCGTCGGGGTCGCCGAAGAGGTTGAAGGGATTGCCACCTTCCATGTGACCAGTTTCGCAGCTTGTCACCCCCGGGTCACCGGCACGCGCCTACGGTCAGGGCATGAGCGAGGAGCGCGGGGCCGCGACCGTCGAGCACGCCGGTCTCGTCGCCCTGATTGCGCTGCTGCTGTTGGCGGCGGTTTCGGCGATCGCCGCCGATGGGCCGCTCGAGGGCGGACGTGACCTCGCCCGATCGATCGCCCGGCGGATCACCTGCGGCCCCCACCTGCCGGACGCCTGCCACCACCACCCGCTCGTCCCCGCGTACGGCTGGCCCATCGCCCGTCTCGTCCGCGCCCTCGCGCCGGCGCCGGTCGCCCGCCCGGGTCCCGGTGGACTGCCCCTCGTCCCCGTCGACTTCCGCCGTTGCCGCCGCGAGAGCTGCGCGGTGCCCCGAGCCGGGCCGGAGGGCCTCCACCTGACCGCCTCCGGCCGGCGGACGACGGCGTTCACCGAGGTCCGCGACCTGCGGCGCTCCGGCGGGGCGGTCACCGTCGTCTACTGGCTCTACCGGCCGGGGCTCGGTTGGGAGCGCGTCGTCCGGCGCGCGTCATCCGCCGACGTCGAAGCGGCCGCCGCCACCCGGGTCCTGGTCGGCGACGACCCCGCCCTCGTGCCGCTCGAGCTCCTGCCGGGCCGAAACCACTACGACTTTCCCCCGGCCGAGGAGCCACCCTGGCGCTGGCGGATACCCGGGATCCACCCCGGTCGTTCGACCTGAGCCTACGGGGAAGCGCGAGACCCCGCGGGTGATGAGGGGCTTCCGAGGCCGACCCCCTCGCCCTGCTCGCGGTCGCGGTCGCTCTCGGCCTGGCGGACCAGCTCACGCCAGTTCGTCGTGCGGAAGACCAGGAGCATCGCCGCGAAGCCGAGCACCACCGACCAGACCGCCATCACGATCTGGGTGCCGACCGAGTAGGACAGAACCGCAGCCCGGGACGGTCCCTCGAGTGTCGCGACGAGCAGCGCCTGCTGGGCGCCGGCGCCGCCCGGGGTGAACGGGACGATGTTCGAGACCGCCTGCACGCTCATCACCAGCATCACGTTGCCGACCGAGCCGCCGATTCCGAACGCCTCGAGCAGGAACCAGAAGGCGCCGAACCGGAACAGCCAGCCGACCCCCTGCCAGGCGACCACCTCGCGGAGGTACCGGCGGGGCTGGGTCAGGACCACGACGCCCTGCTTGACCCGCTGCCAGAAGAGCTCGACGCGCCGGGCGAGAACCGCGAACACGACGACGAAGCCGACCCCGACTACGGTCAGCGTGAAGATCAGGAGCTGGGGGTTGGCGGCCCAGAAGGCGATGTCGAAGGCGGGCAGCTCGGGCAGCTCCGGAGGCCGCGGCAGCAGCCCCTGCGTGAGGGCATAGGCGAAGACGAGCAGCCCGGCGGTGGTGTCGAAGATCGTCTGCACGAGGAATGACGACGTGACGGCGGGATACGAGGAGCCCGGGACCTGCCGTTTCGCCAGGAACACCTTGGTCACGTCCCCGGCGCGCGCCGGCGCGATCGCGTTGATCCCGGCGCCGGCCAGATAGGAGGCGGCGATCGCCCGGTAGCGAACCGGTTCGCCCGGGTAGGCCGCGCCGAGCACGTTCTGCCAGGCCCGTGCCCGGGTGAGCTGCATCCCGGCCAGCATCGCGAGGGCGATGGCCAATGGCCCCCAGCGGATCTCGGCGAGGTTGCGGAAGAACTCCGCGGAGGCGTCGAGGAACGAGTCGACGCTGGAGCCGACGTCAGCCGGCGTCACCAGACCGCCTCGTGCTCCTCCATGACCCCGAGTCCCCGGGCGAGCTCCACCCCGTCGAGAGATCCCGAGAACCTGCCGAACAGGAGCCGGTACCGCGAGCGGAACACGACCAGGTTGTCGCTCCTCGCGCGCTCGGCCTCGGGCTCGAACGCGAGCCGCGTGCCGGAGGAGAAGCGGATGGACCCGAGCCCGGCGAAATCCACCGGTCCGGGCTCACGTGACCGCCCGCCCTCCCAGACCGCTCGCTCGCTGTTCTGCGGCGGGTCGTTGATGCCGGCGACGAGGTTCCACGCCACCGGACTACCCGCCGCGGCGCGCCCGACTCCGGCGGACCAGTGCCAGCTGGTGCGGCGCTGGTGGTATCCGGCCGACTCATCGTCGACGGCGGCCGCCGCGCCCCCCAGCCGCCACTCGCGGCCTCCGGCCCGGACGGTTCCCTCGACCGGCAGGCCGGCGCGCTTGCGGGTCCAGCCCCAGGCGTCGCCGCTGGCGCAGACGGCCTCGACCGGGTCGCCCTCACCGAGCCTCAGGTCGGCCGACACGCCGCCGGACGCAATCCCGACCGCGGGTCCGTCGAGCACGACCTCGGCGCCGCCGGGGCGCAGCCGCGTGCGAGCGTGACAGACCCCGCC
>DATFPK010000067.1:0-6689 GCA_035264885.1 Solirubrobacterales bacterium | reverse complement strand
CGCGCATCGGGCAGAAACGACCCCACGCGCAAGTAGATGACCGGCAGGTCGTGCGCGCGAAACAGGTCGCGCAGCTTCAGGTTGCTGGCCAGCACTGGCCGGGGCGTATCGCCATAGCACTGCATGTCGACCACGACGAGCGCGGTGCGGCGCGGCTCCAGCACCAATTCGCCCAGCGCGTGAGGCGTATCGGCGTCCTGCCAGGGTATCGTCTGGCGCATTGGTCACTCCTTCCCGGCCTGATCTCCTAGCGGGTGGCGGTGGCTGGCCGCGCGGCGCGCATTGCCGCCTCGATGGCGTCGAAGTCGGCTTCGCCGAGCGGGTGGACGTTGCCCTGGAAGGCCAGGTGCCAGTGCTCGGCCGGCCACTTCGAGGCGTGTTCGAGGTCGCCGACGAGCTCGATCGCGGGGACGAAGCGGTCCTCGGGGAGGACGATGACCGGCTCGGCCTCGACCCGCCACGGATAGGCCTCCGGCTGGCGTTTCTTCCCCTGGGGCCAGATCGGGGCGTGGTCCTCGAACATCTCCGAGGTGACGCGGGCGATGCCGCCGAACTCCTGCACGCCGGTCACGTAGAAGACGACTTCGTCGCCCGTCGCCATCTGCTCGGCCTGGCGGCGGCGGCGCTCCTTGAAGCCGATCAGGTCGAACCCGCGGGTGACGTTGATCCGGAAGTTCTCAAGCGAGCCGGTGAGGATCCAGGTCTTCGCGGCGGCCATCGGGCGATTCTAGGTGCGGGCGGTGACCTCGCGGACCGCAACCGCGGCCGCGTCGGGCCGCGACGCCGGCCCGTCCGGCAGCCACACGACCCGGGCCTCCGGGAGCAGCCGGCGGACGAGCGCCTCGAGCTCCGGTGAGTCGGGGAACCAGGGGCCCCCCTGGCCCTTCTCGGATACCAGCATCGTCGCCCGGTCGCCGAGCGCGACCGAGTGCTCGAGCGGCTCGTCGTAGGTCCAGCTTCGGATCCGCCCGACGACCGCCTCGGGGTCGGAGTGCTCGACCATCGCGCTCACCCTGTCCTGCAGCTCCGCCTGGGTCATCTGGGGGTTGGTCGCCGTCATCGATGCCCGGAGCGCGCCGCGGAAGTCGCGCTGGACCTGGTCGAGGTAGGCGTCGATCACCGTCTCCGAGGAGATCAGCGACTCACTCTCGCGGAACGCCGAGCGGGGGAGCGCGAGGCTGCCGAACGCGACAACCCGTTCGACGAGGTCGGGGCGGCTGACCGCGACCCGGGTGGCCCGGTTGACGGCGTCGGCGACGCAGAGGAGGACCGCGGCGCCGCCATCCTCGGCCTCGAGGACGGCCTCGAGGTCGCCGGCGTCGGTCTCCATGTCATACGGGCCGGTCCGGGTGGACGAGCCGGTGCCGCGCAGGTGGCAGGTCAGCACGCGGTGGTCGGCGGCGAGGCCGGCCAGGAGATCGTCGTAGACGCCGGGCACCCACGACCAGTAGGGGACGAGGACCGCGAGCGGCCCCTCGCCGCGCGACTCGTAGTGGATCGACACCCCGTCGGGGCGGAGGACGTGAGGCACCCGCGGAACGCTAGCGCGGGCTCAGCCGGCCGCGACGGCCTCGCGCGCGGGCTCGACGCGGTGGGGGATGCCGAGCTCCTCGTAGCGGCGGGCCGCTTCCTCGGCCGCCTGTCGCGCGGCGTCGGGATCGATCTCGGCCAGCCGGCGGGCGTGGAGGACCTGACTGCGAGCGGCGTCGATCGGCAGTTGCGCCTTCTCCCAGGCCTCGCGCGCCGCGGCCAGCGCCGCGACACCCTCGGCGGGGTCCTCGAGCGTCAGGCCCCGGGCCTCGCGGGCGGCGGCCTCGCCGACCGGGTAGTGCAGCCGGGCGGCCAGGTTGCCGGCGGAGTCGGCGGCCTCGCGCGCCTGTTCGGGGTGCCCGCCCAGGTGGAGGACGACCGCCCGCTCGGCGATCGCCTCGACCGACTGCGCGACCAGGCCGGCCCGCTCGCAGATGTCGAGCGCGCGCGAAAGGGCCGTCTCGGCGTCGGCGAAGCGGCCCTGGTCGCGAAATGTCGCGGCGAGCCAGTAGAGCGCCTGGAAGGCGACCTCGGAGCGGCCCACCTGCTCGCCGATCTCATGGGCGCGGCGGCAGAGGTTCTCGGCCCCCTCCCAGTCGCCGCTGCGCCAGCGCAATGCGCCGCGCATCACATAGGGGAAGCAGAGCTTGCCGAGCAGCCCCTCGCGCTCGGCGAGGCCGGCGCTGGCCTCGGCCTCGCGCTCCGCGACCTCCCAGTCGGCGGCGTTGACCGCGAGCTGGGCGAGGGCGGCGTGGACCTCGACCTGGGACGGAACGTCGCCGACCTCGACCGCCAGGGAGAGCGCCTCGGCGTAGGCGTCGCCGGCGCTGGCGTAGTCGGCCTCCGAGCCCTCGAAGTGGAAGCCGAGCGTGAGCAGGGCGCGGACCGCCTCGGCCTTGTCGGAGTCGCGGGCCAGCTCGACCGAGCGCTCGAGGTTCTCGCGAGCCTTCTCGGCGTCGCCGATCCGGCCGAAGACCCGGCCGAAGATGCCGTGGGCGCGGCTCGCGGCCGCGGCCTCGCCGAGTCGCTCGGCGAGCCGCAGCGCCTTCTCGGACGCGTAGATCGCCAGCATGTTGTCGCCGGTGTGCATGTACAGGGAGGCGGCCTCCTCGTAGAGGCGTACGAGCTCGATGCAGGGCGGTCCGTCCTTGAGCAGGTCGATGCCCTTCTGGTAGTGGTCGATCGAGGCCTCGCGCTCGCCCTTGTCCCAGTAGGCGGCGCCGATCTTGCGGTGCAGGTCCCCGACCCCGGCCAGGTCCTCCTGCCGCCGGTGATAGTCGAGGCACTGGCCCCAGACGGCGACGGCTTCGTCGACCCGCCCCATCCGCAGGGCGACGTCGCCGGTCTTCTCGCCGATCCGGGCGCTCGCCTCGTCGCCGACCGCGGCCTCGAGCTCGAGGGCGGCGCGGTAGTGGCCGAGCGCCTCGGAGTTCGAGTACAGCGACGCGGCGGCGTCTCCCGCCGCCTCGAGGAACTGGAGCGCCTTGCCGCGCATCCGCCGCAGCTCGTCGGCCTCGATCCCCGCCTCGGCGCCGAGTCCGGCGGCGCGGCCGTAGTGCTCGGCGACCAGGCCGACGGTCGCCTCGCCACCGTCGACCGACCGCTCCTCGATGAACCCACCGACCGCGAAGTGCTGGCGGCAGCGCGAGGCCTTCGGGAGCATCCCGTAGGCGACGTCGCGGATCAGCGCGTGCTTGAAGGCGTACTCGCGCTCGCCGGCGAGGCGGCTGGAGAGGCCGGCGACGACCAGCTCCTTGTCCTGAAGGGAGGCCAGGGCCTCGGCGACGTCGGCGGGCTGGGCGCCGGAGGCGCGCAGGAGGACGCCCTCCCAGAAGTTCTGACCGACGACCGACGCGTACTGGAGGAGGCGGCGCTCGAAGGGGGCGAGGGAGTCGAGGCGGGCCGCGAGGACCGAGTGCACCGACTCGGGGAGCGCCTCGGGGTCGATGCCCTCCTCCTGGAGGCGGTTGACGATCTCCTCGGCGAACAGCGGGTTCCCGTCGGCTCGGCGCGCGACCCGGGCGACGAGGTCGGCGTCGCCGTTGCCGTCGGCGCCGTAGAGGGCCTCGACCAGCTGCTGGGTCTCCTGGCCGGACAGCGGCTCGAGCACGATCGTCGTCGTGTTCCGGCGGCCGGCGCCCCAGCCGGAGCGCCGCTCGAGCAGCTCGTCGCGAGCCAGGCAGACCAGGAGCAGGGGTCCCCGGACCCAGCGGGCGAGGTGTTCGATCAGGTCCAGCATCCCCTGGTCGGCCCAGTGGATGTCCTCGAAGGCGAGGACGAGGGCCCGCTCGGCCGCCATCGCCTCGACCAGGGCGCGGACGGCGCTGAACAGCGTCTCGCGCATCCGCTGCGGGTCCTCGGCGTCGGGCGGGTGATGGTCCTCGGGCGGCTCGAGGCCGAGGACGAGTGCGATCGCGGCCGCGTTGCGCTCCGGCTCGGCGTCCTCGGCGAGCAGCCCGGTGATGCCCTCGAGCAGCTTCTGCCAGGCGGCGTCGGCCGGTTCGTCGGCCGAGATGCCGAACTCCGCCCGGATCATCTCGGCGAGGGCCCAGTAGGAGATCCCGGCGCCGTAGGGCGGGCACTCGCCGGTGCGGACGGGGGAGGGGGCGTCGTGGGATGCGACCCGGGCGGAGAACTCGCGCAGGAGGCGGGACTTGCCGACTCCGGCCTGGCCGATGACCGTGACCAGGTGCGGGCGGCACTCCCGCTGCACCCGGTCGGCCAGGGAGAGCAGCAGGTCGGATTCCTCGCGGCGGCCGATCAGCGGCGCGCCGGTGCGGACCCGGGCACGGTGGGCGGGGCGGGGGCCGACCGACTCGCGCGCCTCCCACGCCGGCACCGGAGCGGTCTTGCCCTTCAGCTCGAACGGCGGCAGCTCCTCGAAGACGAAGGCATCGCGGGCGGCCCGGAACGTCGGTTCGCCGACGGTGACCGTGCCGGGGCGGGCGGCGCCCTGGAGGCGGGCGGCGACGTTGACGGTGTCGCCGATCACGGTGTAGCCCTCACCGACCCGCCCCGCCAGGACCTCGCCGGTGTTGATGCCGACCCGCAGCGAGAACGCGATCTCGCCGGGCAGCGTCTCGTTCATGCGGTCCATCGCCTCCTGCATCGCCAGGCCGGCGCGGATCGCGCGTTCGGGGTCGTCCTCGTGGGCGACCGGGGCGCCGAAGACGGCCATGACGTTGTCACCGATGTACTTGTCGACGCTGCCGCCGAAGCGGGTGACCTGCTCGCTGAGCTGGCGCAGGGTGCTGTCGAGCATCGCTTTGACCGCCTCGGGGTCCATCTGCTCCGCGTAGGCGGTGTAGCCGGAGAGGTCGGCGAAGAGGACCGACACCTTGCGGCGCTCCTCGGGCAGCAGCTCGGGGGCGGGGGCGGCGGCGGGCGCCGAGGGATCCGGCGCCGGCGCGGCGTCGTCGGTGAGCGCGGTGCCGCATTCGATGCAGAAGCGGGCGCCCGGCGGCGCCTCGGCGCCGCAGCTCGGGCAGCGTCGCGCGAGCGGCGCTCCGCAGGACATGCAGAAGCGGGCCCGGTCGGGGTTCTCGGTCCCGCAGCTGGCGCAGGGACTGCCCATTTCTGGCAAGGTTACGCTGTCGCCGGCAGCCGGATTGGACGGTTGTTGGCAGGGAAATGGGTTGTCGCTCGGGGCCGGCTGGTGCGAGCATTGGAGGATCCGATCGCCGATGACGACACCGCAGCTAGAGACCCCTCCGGATATCTACCGCTCCCTGGTCGAGGAATCGACCGAGTTGATCGTGATGATCGACGCGACCGGCACGATCGCGTTCGTCAACCAGGCGAGCGAGGAGATCCTCGGCTACGAGCCCAGCGAGCTGATCGGGCGCAGCTACGAGGAGTTCGTCGACCCGGCCGACGTCGACGTCGCCGCTCACGCGTTCGCCCAGGTCAGGGCGGGGCGCCCCCGGGTCCGCCAGGAGGTCGCGGCCCGGCACAAGGACGGCCACACCGTGCACCTGTTCTTCAACGGCCGGCCGACGAAGGGGGAGAACGGCGACATCCGCGGCGTGGTCGCGGTCGCGAGCGACATCACCGAGCTGCGGGCGGCCCGCGACCGTCTGGCGGCACTGGCCAACGAGGACGACCTGACCGGCCTGCCGAACCGGCGCCGGTTCCTGCTCGAGCTCGAGCGGCACCTGGCCGAGCCGGGCGGGCGGGGGGTCGTGCTGATGCTCGATGTCGACGGCCTCAAGCACGTCAACGACCTCCACGGCCACGCCGCCGGCGACCGCTTCATCGTCGAGCTCGGACGCCGCATGTACGAGGCGGTCGACGACGTCGACGTGCTCGCCCGCCTCCGCGGCGACGAGTTCGCCGTGCTGATGCCCGACGCGACCCCCGACCAGGCGGTCGAGCGCGTCGAAGCGCTACTGCGGTCGGTCTCGGCCCGCGAGTTCCCGGTCGGTCCCGGCGTCGCCGCCACCGCCAGCGTCGGCGGTCTTCTGCTGCGGCCCGGCATCACCGCCGACGAGGTCCTCCGCGAAGCGGACGCCGCCCTATACGAGGCCAAGCGCCGCGGCGGCAACCGCGCGGTCATCGCGTAGGCGAGAGGTAGACGCGAAAGAAGGCGCGTAGGAGGGGCCGGTGGCGAAACCGGTCGCGCGTGACGTTGACGGCTGCATGGGCCGTCAACGTCACTCGCGTCCCGTGGATGCGCTGGTCTCGCGATTGGCTGGGCGGCAGTACGGAGTTGTGGCGCGGCACCAGCTCGATGGGGCCGGGCTCAGCGGGGACGCCATCGACCATTGGGTCCGCCGCACCCGCCTTCATGTGCTTCACCGGAGCGTCTATGCGCTCGGGCACCGGGTCCTGACCAGCGTGGGGACTGGATGACCGCCGTTCTCGCCTCTGGTCCGGGTGCCGCGCTCAGCCATCGCTCCGCGGCTCAGCTCTGGCGGCTCCGCGACCGAGGGCCCGCGCGACCCGACGTCACTGCCCCCACGCAGCACCGCAGAAAACCCTCCCTCACGTGCCATCGCTCGAGGCTCCACCCGGACGAGGTGACCGTCCCGAGGTCGACTTCTCCTGGCCCGACCGCCGGCTCGTCCTCGAACTCGACGGCTGGGCCCACCACGGCGGCCAGCCGCCTTCGAGCGGGACCGGTGCCGCGACCGCGCCCTCGCCGTCCGCGGCTGGCGGGT
>DATFPK010000066.1:0-2462 GCA_035264885.1 Solirubrobacterales bacterium | reverse complement strand
CCGACTCCATCCACGAGTCGGACACCGTGCTTCGCGTTCTCGACCGAAACGCGGAGGTCACCACCCGCTACGGCGGCGGGTTCGTGCAGTCGATCGACGGCCTTGCGGGAGACCAGAGCGGTGGCCGTCGCAGCGACTGGTTCTTCTACGTGAACGGGATCGAGTCGCCGATCGGTTCGACGCAGTACGACCTTTCCGACGGCGACCGGATCTGGTGGGACTACCGCGACTGGACGGCAGCGATGCGCGTGCCGGCTGTGGTCGGCTCCTGGCCGGAGCCCTTCGTCCACGGGTTCCAGGGCCACCGCTGGCCCACCCACATCGACTGCCGTGCGAGGGCTTCGACCTGCGCAACGGTCAGCAATCGACTGAAGTCGGCCGGCGCCAGGGTCTCGGACGCGCTTACGGACTCGATCACCGTGGAAGTGGGGACCTGGGACGCAATCCGCCGGCGTCCGCCGGTCGATCTCCTGGCCAACGCACCGGATCAGAGTGGAGTCTTCGCGCGCTTCGTCGGAACCGGCAAGAAGCCGCTTCTCGAGGCGTTTGACCTGAGGGGTGATCCGATCGGGAGTGTTGGCAAGTGCGAGGGCTTGGTTGCCGCCCTCAGGCCGGGGGACGGTCCCCCGACGTGGGTCGTGGCGGGGACCGATGCGTGCGGCGTGGCGGCGGGTGCGGAAGCCCTCGATGCGGACCACCTGCGCGACCGGTACGCCCTCGTGACGTCCCCCGGCGCTGCGGAAACGGCCGGGGTCCCGGTCCCATGAAGCCGGCACTCGCCTATCGCCCGGGGCGGAGCCCGCTGCACCGCGCCACGCCGGGCGCGTCGATCCTCTATCTGGGCTCCCTGGCGGCGATTGCGTTCGTCTATCCGAATCCGGTGGTCCTGGTCGCCGCCGGCCTCGCGGCGATTCTGGCCGGGCTCGCGGCCGGGGCGCGCCGCGCGGTCGTGGCCTCGCTGCGGCTCGGCCTCACTCTGTTCATCGTGATGGCCGTCGTCAACGTGCTGGTCAACCACCGCGGGGACACCGTCGTGTTGCGCGGTTGGGAGATGCCCGTGCTCGGCAACACCGACGTCACCCTGGAGGCGCTGGTCGAGGGAGCAGCCCTGGGCCTGCGCGTCGTGGTCGCGGTGATCGTCTTCGGCGTCTACTCGGCCTGCGTGGACCCGGACCGGGTACTGCGCGCGCTGCGCCCGGTCGCTCGCCGCTCGGCCATGAGTGCCGGTCTGGTCACTCGAATGGTGCCGCTGGCGGTCGCCGACGGCGCTCGCCTGCGGGAGGCGGCGGCGCTGCGCGGCCCGGCGGCGACCCCGGTGGGGAGGGGGGCGCTGGCGAGGCGCGTGGTGGAGAGCTCGCTCGATCGCGCGGTGGACGTCGCCGCGACCCTGGAGCTGCGCGGCCACTCGCTGCCCGCCCGCTCCCGTCCGCGCCGCGAGCCCTCCCGCGACACGCTGCCGGTAGCCATGTCGGGCGCAGCGATCCTGGTGCTCTCTTCGGCCGCAGCACTCGCCGGACTTGGGGAGTTCGAGGCCTTTCCCGGCATCCGGATCGAGGTCGGCCCGCCGACCGTTCTGCTGAGCGGCGCGGTGATCGCGCTGGCGGGCGTTCCGTTCGGACTGCGGCGGTGGCGGGGCCGTGGCTGAGTCGGTCCTCCGCTTCGAGGGAGTGACGTATCGGTACCCGGAGGCGGAGCTCCCCGCGATTTCGGGCGTCGATCTCCTGGTCGAGCCGGCTGAGTTCGTGGTTCTCGCCGGCCGCTCGGGATCCGGCAAGTCGACGCTGCTGCGGGCGGGCTGCGGCCTGGTTCCCCATTTCCACGGCGGTGAGCTGGAGGGAGAGCTCGAGGTCGCCGGCCTGGATCTGCACGACCACGGCCCGGCCGAGCTGGCGGAGCTGGTCGGGTTCGTTGCCCAGGAGCCGGAGTCTCAGGTGGTGAGCACCACGGTGAGGGCGGAGATCGAGCTGCCGCTGGAGCTGCGCGGCATCGGGCCCGCCGCACGCTCGCGGGCGGTCGAGGAGGTCGCGCTCGCGCTCGCGATCGACGGGTTGCTCGACCGGAGCACCGACACGCTCTCAGGGGGGGAGTTGCAGCGGGTCGCCCTCGCCGCCGCCCTCGCGACGAGGCCGCGCCTGGTGCTCTTGGACGAGCCCACCTCCCAGCTCGATCCGGTCGCGGGGGACGAGCTGATCTCGCTGCTCAGGCGCCTGAACGAAGAGTGGGGAGTGGCCGTGATCCTCGGCGAGCACCGGCTCGAGCGCTGCCTCGGAGCGGCCGATCGAGTGATCGCGCTCGCCGACGGGACCGTCGCCTTCGACGGGGCCCCCGCCGCCTATCTGGAGTGGGCCCTAGCCCACGACGAGGCGTTGGCCACACCAGCCGCCCGCCTGTTCGGCGGGGCCGGCCTCGCCCCGCCGACCAGCGTCAGGGCGGCGCGGCGGGCGCTCCAGGGCGCGAACCTG
>DATFPK010000065.1:0-9442 GCA_035264885.1 Solirubrobacterales bacterium | reverse complement strand
GGCGAGGGCACGTCCGAGATCCAGCGGATGGTGATCGGCAAGAAGCTCCTGCAGCGCCACAAGGTCTGAGTGTCAGACCAGCCGGTAGCGCTGGTCAGCGGCGCGAACCGCGGGATCGGGCGCGAGGTCGCAAGGCAGCTGCCGCCGCCGAGGAAGGCGTCGCACGCGCCGAGCGGGACGCGGAGCGCGAGGCCGCGTACCGGATCTCGACGACGGCTCTGAACGCGCTGACCAGGACCTGTCTGCCGACGAGCGAGGGGTGCTGGTGAATGCCGTCCGCCCCGGCTGAGTCCGGACCGACACGGGCGCCGTCAGCGCGCCGCGCTCGATCGAGGACGGCGCCGACACCGCAGTCTGGCTCGCGACCCTGCCGGACGACGGTCCCTCCGGTGGGTTCTTCCGGGACCGCCGGCCGATCCCCTGGTAAGCAGCGTTTGCGCCCAAAGAAAAGGGCCGCCCCGGCGGCGGCCCTTTTCGCTCAGCGGTACGGCAGCTCAGCGGTCGTTGTCACCCCTGCTGTCGTCGTCACCGGCGGTGGTCCCGGCGGTGTCATGGCCCGGGGCGCTGGTGCCCTGGGTGTCACGGCCGTTCTCGTTGTTGCCTTCGTTCCTCGAATCGTTGTCACCGGCGGTGGTCCCGGCGGTGTCGTGGCCCGGGGCGCTCGTGCCCTGGGTGGCGTGGCCGTGACGGTTGTCGTTCCTGTCCCGCTCATGGCCCTGGCCATTGCTGTCGTTGTCACCGGCAGTCGTACCCGCTGTGTCCTGGCCCGGCGCGCTGGTGCCGGCAGTGGCCTGACCGTTGTGGTTGTCGTCGCCGTCATCGCCGTCGCCGCCTCCGGGACCGCTGTGGCCCTCGTCGTCGTCGGGGCCGCTGCTGCCGCTGTGGGCGATCGCGTTCGGGACGTCACCGAGAATGCCGGCCGCGTTTGCCGCCCAGAACAGCGGGGCCGAGACCAGCACCATCAGGCAGAAGAAGAGGGCACCCGCGCGCTTCAGCGCCGAGGCCTCCGCGGGCAGCAGGACGTCGTCGGCCTGCAGCCTCGTGAACGCGCGGGCAGCCGGCGAAATGGCGCTTCCCGCTTGCATCTTGTTCCTCATTGGTTCCTCCTCGTTCACACCCGCGGGCATCGACCCGGAGCGCCCCAGCGCAGGGGATGGATTTGTAGCGCTGGTAGGTAGACACGATCGGCGGGCCAGGATCACGACCTAAATCGCTCCTGGACGAACGGTCTAGCCGCCGAGCACGCCTCGGGGTGTGAACGTCATGCGGCTGGGCAGCTCGGCGACGATCGGCTCGAGCCGCTCGATTGCCTCCGCACAGGTGGGCCTCGACGCGGGATCCTTGGACAGCAGCTCGATGAGGAGGTCGCGCAGCGCGCTCGGCAAGTGGTCCGGCAGGGGGCGGGGCTCGTCGATTAGCTGGCGGTACCGCTCGGCCCCGCTCGCCCTGCGGTCTCCGCTGCTGAAGGGCCTGCGCCCGGCGACCGCGTGAAAGAGGGTCGCGCCGAGCCCCCAGGCGTCGGCGGGCGGTCCGATCGGGTCCGAGGCGCGCTCGTCGCCGCACTGCTCCGGTGCCTGGTACGCGGCTGTGCCGAGGGGTCCCTTGGACCTGGCCGCCCGCTCGATCGTGCGGGCGATGCTCAGGTCGATCAGGCGCGGGGGCACCCCCATGACGATGTTGTCGGGCTTGCAGTCGAGATGGACGTAGCCGTCGTTGGCCATGTACTGAAGGGCTCCGGCGACGTGGATCGCAAGCGGCAGGGCCTGCTCGAGCGGCAGGGAGCCGCCACGCTTGATCAGGCGGCGCAGCGAGGGGCCCTCGAGGTGCTCGATCAGAATGTGGGGCCGCGGTCCTTCGAGCACGGCGTCGAAGTGGCGGATCAGGACCGGATGCGCGAGGGTGCCGAGCGCTTCCGCCTCCTTCTCCAGATCTCGCAGGGCGCGCTCGTCCTCAGCCTGGTCGGGACGCAGCACCTTGGCCACCCCGAGCGAGTAGAGATGCTCGTCCCAGACGAGATAGACCTCGTAGCGGTTGCCGCCGCCGATCGGCTTCAGCGCGAAGCGGCCGGGAACGATCTCCTCGCTCTCCTCGAGCCCCCAGCTCGCGTAGTCGCCCATAGCGCGCGCAGCTTAGTGGCGTAGGATCGCGCCGATGTCGGGCAGTACCCCGCAGCTGATCGCGAACGTGGTTCGGCGGTTCCAGGAGGAGGTGCCGGCGTTGGCCAAGCTCAAACTCGTCTTCGCGCTCGAGCTGCGCGGCCGCGGCGACGTCCAGATCTTCCGGGTCGAGCTGCCGGGACCTAAGGTCAGCAAGGCGGTGGCCGACGACGCGCGGGTGACGGTCTCGATGCCGCGCTCACACTTCAACGAGCTCGCCGAGGACGGCCGCGTCTCCCATTACCGCGATGCCTACGAGCAGGGCCACATCCGGGTCGAGGGAGACAACAACGTCCAGAAGCTGATCGCGCAGGTAATCGAGCGGCACGAGCAGCGGGGCCGCCTGCGCAAGGTCCAGTAGCCGCGGTCCGGCGCCTCGACCCCGCCAGCCTCGCGGCCCGCCGCGCGGCGTCACAGCTGATCCACGGGGCACCTGCGAGCGGCGACGCTGCCGACGTCGCCCGCGCGATCGCCGGCGCCCAGGCCCAGGACGTGAACGCCGGGCCGCTGACCTTCCGGACCCGCGACGGGCGCCTGACTGCCGCCGATGTGCACCGCGCCCGGACCGATCAGCGCTCACTCCTACGCACCTGGGTGATGCGCAAGACGATCCATCTGATCCCGACCGAGGACGCCGGCTGGCTCCTTCCCTTGTTCGAGCCGATGATCGAGAGGTGGTCGCGGCGGCGGCTCGAGCAGCTCGGCCTTCCGGCGGTCCGCCAGGAGAAGGCGCTGCGTGCGATCGGACGCGCGCTCGAGGCCGAGGGGCCGATCACGCGCAGCGAGGCCGCGGAGCGAGTCACGGCGGAGGGCCTCGAGCTGACCCCCGAGACCCGACTCCACGTGGCGCTGCTGGCCGTCACCTCGGGGATGGCATGTCTCGGCCCGGACAGAGGCCGGCAGAGCTGCCTGGTCCTCCGCCGCGACTGGCTCGGGGAGCTGCCGCCCTTCGACCGGGAGCGCGCCCTCGCCGAGCTGGCCCGGCGCTACCTGCGTGCCTTCGCCCCCGCCACGGACCGAGACCTGGCGACCTGGTCGGGGCTCGGGCTGCGCGAGGTGCGCAGCGGCCTGAGGGCGATCGCCGACGAGATCGCCGAGGTCCGGGTCGGCGAGGAGCGGATGCTGATGCCGGCCGACGACCGTCGCCGGCCCCGCAGCGGCCAGGTCCGGCTGCTGGGGGCGTTCGACACCTACCTGCTCGGCTACGCGAACCGTGACTTCGCCCTTCCGTCCGAGCACCGCGCGGCGCTGAAGGCGGGAGGCGGGGGGTGGCTGCGGCCGGTGATCGTCCGCGACGGGAGGGTGATCGGAAGCTGGCGCTACTCCCGCAGGGGCGGCAGGGTCACGGCGACGATCGGCGGGTGGCCGTCGCTTGCCGGGGACGTCCGCGATGCGATCGAGCGGGAGGTCGCCGATCTCGGGAGGTTCGAGGGGACCGAGGTGGCCCTCGAGGGGGCCGCTGACTAAGATGCCCGCCCGCATGAGCGAAGAGAACCACGACCTGGTCACCGAGCAGGCGGCCCGGGAAGCGTCCGGCGCCCGGCAGTACGGCCGCTACCTCGAGGAGTTCGAGGTCGGAGCGGTCTACAAGCACTGGCCGGCCAAGACCGTGACCGAGGCCGACGACCACCTCTTCTGCCTGATCACGATGAACCACCACCCACTTCACATCAACGACGTGTACGCCGGTGGTTCCCAGCAGGGCCGCAACGTCGTCGTCGGGCCGCTCGTCTACTCGCTCGCGCTCGGCATGTCCGTCGGCGACGTCTCCGGCAAGGCGATCGCGAACCTCGCCACCGAGGAGCTCAGCCATCCCGCGCCGGTGTTCCACGGCGACACGCTCTTCTGCGAGTCGGAGGTCCTCGACGTCCGGCCCTCGAAGTCCAAGGACGACCGCGGCGTGGTCCGGGTGCACACCCGGGTCTACAAGCAGGACGGGACCCTGGTCGCGGAGTTCAAGCGCGCCGTTCTCGTGCCGCGCAAGCCCGAGGCCGGGGAGACGCCCAAGGCCGAGGGCGACGTCGACTAAGCGGCGCCCCGAACCGGCGTGCGGCGCGCCGCCGGCTGCGAACGTACTCGCCGTGCGACGCATCCCGGCAACACTCGCCGCCGCGCTCCTCGCCGCGGTGGCCCTCGCCGGCCTGACCGAGGGCGAGGGCCCGGCTCAGGCCCAGGAGATCTGCACCGGTGACACCTCCGCCGCCGGAGTCCCGGTGCGCCCGGGCCCGCGCGTCCGCTTCGGGATCACCCCGGCCGGAACCGCCGGGGCACTCGGCACGCCGGTCCCGGTAACGCCGGGCACCCGGGCCGAGACCCTCCGCGCGCTGGCCCGGCTGCGGGCGCCCCGTCGGCCGTTCGTCCTGCGGCTCAACAGGTTCTTCTGGTCCCTGCGCCAGGCGGGCTTCCGCAAGTACCTGCGCCGAGCCACCGGCTACACGAACCGCGGCTACCTGGTCGAGCTGCAGCTCCGCTATCACCCCGACGCCCGCCAGGAGGGGCGGATCGACCGCTGGCTTGCCTTCGTCCGCAACGTGGTCCGGAAGTTCGGGCGCAACCCCCGGGTCGTCGGCCTTCAGGTGGCGAACGAGGTGAATTTCTACCCGATCGCCCCCGATGCCTCCGACAGCGCCTACGAGGGCGCTCGCCGAGCGCTCGTGCGCGGCGTGATCGCCGCCCACCGGCTGTCCCGGCGGCTTGGATACCAGCAACTCGAGATCGGGTTCAACTGGGCGTACCGGACTGACCCGGGGCGCGAGCGCTCCTTCTGGGAGGAGCTCGCGACAGGCGGCAGGCCGTTTCGCCGCGCCGTCGACTGGGTCGGCCTCGACGCCTACCCGGGCACGGTCTTTCCCCCGACCGAGCCACCCGGCGGCGAGGCCGACGGAATCGTGGCCGCGATGAGTCAGCTCCGGCGCTGCTTCATGCCGATCGCCGGGCTCGGGGCGAAGGTCCCGATCCACGTCGAGGAGAACGGCTGGCCGACCGGTCCGGGCCGTCCGGAGGAGAGGCAGGAGGACGCGCTGCGGGGCATGGTCGGGGCCGTCCACCGGTTCCGCGGCACCTACAACGTGACCGACTACCGCTGGTTCGACCTGCGTGACCACAACACCTCCTCGGGGAACTTCCAGCAGCACTACGGCCTGCTTCGCGACGACTACAGCGCCAAGCCGGCGTTCGCCGCCTACCGCGAGCTGATCCGGCGGTTCGCCCGGCGCCACGGCGGCTGAACGGGACTACCATCGCCGCGGGGTGTTCGCGAGTCCGCGAAAGCTGCTTGCCGCCGTCGCGACGACGGCGGCGCTGACCTGCGCCGGGGTCGCGACCGCGCCGGCCGACTCTCCGTCCGATTTCAACTGGACGGCGATCCTCCCGGCCGACCCGAGCGCCGCCGGGCCGAAGCCGCGCCCGGTGCGCGGATGCCGGCGGGCGAGGGTGCGCTGCGTCGTCGTCGAGGCGCGGCGCCTGGCTGCGCTCCAACGCCGCTTTCGCTGTGATCACCGGGGGGTCTTCGCCACCACCTACCTGGAGCTGACCCGCGAGGCTCTGGCCACGGTCCGCCGCCGTCCCCGGTACTTCCGCTTCCCCCGCTACTTCTTCCGCGAGGACGCGCTGTTCGCCAACGTCTACTTCCGGGCGGCGCGCGCCTGGCACCACGGACGGAGGGTGCCGCCGGCCTGGCGGATCGCCTTCGAGACGGCCCGCGACGGCGAGGTCAACGCCGCCCAGGACATGCTGCTCGGGATCAACGCGCACGTCCAGAACGACATGCCGTTCGTCTTGGCCTCACTCGGGCTGCGCTCCGAGAAGGGACACTCGCGAAAGCGCGACCACGATGCGATGAACCCCGTTCTCGACCGAGCCTACGAACGCGTGGTCCGGGCGGTCGAGCGTCGCTATGACCCCGCGGTCGGGCTGACCAACTCTCCCGCGACGCCGCTCGACGATGCGGCCGGGCTCGAGCTGGTGCGCGAATGGCGTGAGCAGGTCTGGCGCAATGCCGAGCGGCTCGTGTCGGCGAAGAACAAGGCCGAGCGGCGCGAGGTGGCTTCTCAGATCCAGCAGGGCGCCGCCTCCTGGGCACGCTCGATCGCTTCGTTCGAGACCCCCGGCTACCGGCCCCAGCGGGACGCTTACTGCCGCAGCCGCCTGGGTAGCTGACGCGCCTGACCGCGAAAACGCGAAAACGATAGGAGGCGGGCGATGGTCGACTTCAAGCGCCTGACGAACCGGGCAAAGGACGTGGTCGAGAAGCGCGGCGGGAAGGACGCGCTCAAGGACGACATGCAGGAGCTGCGCAACATCGCGAAGAGCAAGGGGAGCCTGAAGGAGAAGGCGGCGGCGGCCAAGGACGCCCTGAAGGATCCCAGTCGAAAGGGATCGGAGTCCGGCGGCGGCGGCGCGCCCGCCGGCGGCACGCCGCAGCCGGCGACTCCGAAGCCGGCGCCCGCCAGGCCGGCCGCCACCGAGCCGGGACCCGCCAAGCCGGCGAACACCGGCGCGGCGCCGACGGGATCGGACCCGACCGCGGCCGATACCCCGGAATCGTCACGAACGAAGTAGGGCTAGTGCGCCTCGTCGGAGGCGTGGGCCGGGGGGCGTGACTCCTCGGCCAGCGAGGTGATCTCCAGCGGCCCGCGGGCGGCCTCCTCGAGCACGTCGCTCGCTTCCTGGGCGGAGCGAGCGTAGAGCTCGACCAGGAAGTGGACGACGATCTGCTCGTCGTCGTGCTTGTGGAAGCGGACGTGGGTGAAGAACTCGCGGGTTCCGGGCTCGCCGAAGGCGCCGTAGGTCAGCGACTCGGCCGCTTCGGGGCCCGAGCAGGTCTCGACCTCATCGCCGTCGACCCGGACCGTGCAGGACGCGACCCAGGGGGTACCGGCGACCATCCGCTCCCAGCGGTCCTCGATCGGCACGACGTGGTCGCCCTGAAGGACGAGGTGGGGCTGGTCGTGCATGCAGTCGAGGCACTGGACGACGGCCTCCTGGACCTCCTCGATCCCGTCGGTCGGCACGCCGCTCCCGGGATCGATTCGCCTGATCCCGTCGTAGTGGATCTGGACCTCGAGGTTCTGCGACCAGCAGCGGTAGCAGCGAAGCCAGGCAGACCGATCGCCGTTGAGTTCGCTCATCCGTTCAAAGGTTAGGGGGCGGGGCGCAGGATTCCAGCCCCCGACCGGCGATCAGGCCGGCTGCGGCTGGGCGGAGGCGCGCTGGGCCACGAGCTCGACGATCTCGCCCATGATCCGATTGATGTCGAAGTCCTTGGGCGTGTAGACGCCGGCGACCCCGCCCTCGCGCAGGCGATCGGCGTCGGCGTTCGGGATGATCCCACCGACGACGACGGGCACGTCCACTCCCTGCTGCTCGAGCAGCCGGACCACTTCCGGGATCAGCTCGAGGTGCGAGCCCGACAGGATCGACAGCCCGACGACGTCGACGTCCTCCTGGAGCGCCGACTCGGCGATCTCCTCAGGGGTCAGGCGGATGCCCTGGTAGACGACCTCCATGCCGGCGTCGCGGGCCCGCAGGGCAACCTGCTCGGAGCCGTTCGAGTGCCCGTCGAGGCCGGGCTTGCCGACGAGGATCTTGAGCCGGTGGCCGAGCGCCTCGGAGACCTCGTCGACCCGGCGGCGGAGGCCGGCGAGCTGCTCGCGGTCGGCTGCGGGGGCGGCAGCGCCGACGCCGGTGGGGGCGCGGTAGTCGCCGAAGACCTCGCGCAGCACGCTCGCCCATTCGCCCGTGGTCGCGCCCGCCTTGGCGGCGTCGATCGTTGCCGGCATGATGTTCTCGCCCTCCTCCCGGGCGATCCGGGCAAGTTCCTCGAGGGCACGCTCGACGGCGCCCTTGTCGCGCTCCTCCTTCCAGCGCTCGAGCGACCTGACGCAGTCGCGCTCGACCTCGGGGTCGGGGGTGAGGATTCCGCCGTCGGCCCCGGCCGTGAGCGGCGTGTCCTCGGTCTCGACGTAGACGTTCTGGCCGACCACCTTCTGCTCCCCGCGCTCGATCCGGGCCACGCGCTCGCGATGGGATTCGACGAGGCGCGCCTTCATGTAGGGGACCGCCTCGACCGCGCCGCCGTGCTCCTCGACGATCGCCATCTCGGCGCGCGCGCCCTCGGTCAGCTCGTCGACCAGGCCGTCCATCACCTTCGAGCCCTCGAAGAGGTCGGGGTACTCGAGCAGGTCGGTCTCGAACGCCAGCACCTGCTGGATCCGCAGGCTCCACTGCTGGTCCCACGGGCGGGGGAGCCCCATGGCCTCGTTCCAGGCGGGGAGCTGGATCGCCCGAGCACGGGCGTCTCGGGAGAGCGTCACCGCCAGCGCCTCGAGCACGATCCGCTGGATGTTGTTCTCGGGCTGCGCCTCGGTCAGTCCCAGCGAATTCACCTGCACTCCGTAGCGGAAGCGGAGCATCTTCGGGTCGGTCACGCCGTAGCGTTCACGCCCGATCTGCGTCCAGATCCGGCCCATCGCGCGCAGCTTGGCGATCTCCTCGACCAGCCTGATGCCGGCGTTGACGAAGAACGAGATCCGGCCGAAGACCTTGGGAAAGTCCGCGCCGGCGACCTGGCCGCGCGCCTTCACGGCGTCGAGCACCGCGATGCCGGTCGAGAGCGCGTAGGCAATCTCCTGGACCGGCGTCGCCCCCGCCTCCTGGAGGTGGTAGGAGCAGATGTTGGTCGGGTTCCAGCTCGGCACCTCGTTGACCGAGAAGGCGACGGTGTCGGCGATCAGCCGCATCGAAGGCTCGGGGGGGAAGGCGTAGGTACCGCGCGAGAGGTACTCCTTGATGATGTCGTTCTGGGTCGTGCCATTGAGCGCGGACCGGTCGATCCCGTTGTCCTCGGCGACCGTCACGTAGAGGGCGAGCAGCCAGGCCGCGGTGGCGTTGATCGTCATCGACGTGTTCATCTCGTCGAGCGGGATGCCGTCGAACAGAGCATGCATGTCGCCCTTGTGGGCGATCGAGACGCCGACCTTGCCGACCTCGCCCCGAGCGAGGACGTGATCGGGGTCATAGCCGGTCTGGGTGGGCAGGTCGAAGGCCACCGAGAGCCCGGTCTGGCCCTTGGCGAGGTTCTTGCGGTAGAGCTCGTTCGAGCGCCGGGCGTCGGAATGCCCGGCGTAGGTCCGCATCACCCAGGACCGGTCGCGCTCCGGCAGGCGGTGGTCGCTCATCACCGCAATTGTAGGTTCGCGGGTCGTCGGTCTGTCCATCCGGCTACCCTCCACGGACGTGTTCGTGCCTGTGAGACCACGCAAGCGGCTCCGGATCGGGCTCGCCGT
>DATFPK010000064.1:0-2502 GCA_035264885.1 Solirubrobacterales bacterium | reverse complement strand
GTTGAGGCCGTCGGCGTCGATCACCAGCGGCGCGTCGATCCGCTCGGTGAGCTCGCGCGCAAGCCGCTGCGTGCCCTGCTCCCTGCCCATGCCGGAGCCCAGCACGACGCAGGCCGCTCGCTCGGTCGCGCCCAGGATCTGTTCCGAAGCGGCCGGGCGCAGCCGGCCGTCGCGACTCGCGCAGCCGATCGACATCACCTCGGTCAGCTTCACCTCGAAGATCGACTCGAGGTCGGCCGGGACCGCCACGGTGGCGTAGCCGGCGCCCGCTCGGATCGCTCCCAGCGCAGCGAGGCAGACCGCACCGGTGAGGCCGCGGGAACCGCCGACGATCACGACCTGGCCGGAGGTGAACTTGGTCGAGCCCGGGGCTCGCGCGGGCGCGAGCTCGAGGATCCGCGGGTCGATCAGCCCGGCGCGCGGATCGGCCGGCGCACCCTCGGGTATCCCGATCTGCGCGACGCGAAGCTCGCCGGTGTGCTCCTTGCCCGGAGAGACCCAGTGGCCGAGCTTCGGCGCGTGGAAGGTCACGGTGACGTCGGCGGCGACCGCCATGCCCTCGACCTCTCCGCTCGAGGCGTTCACGCCGGAGGCGACGTCCGTGGCCACCACCGGCGCATCCGCCTCGTTCATCGCGTCGATCGCCGAGGCGGCCGGGTCGCGCGGGGTCCCGGCGAAGCCGGTGCCGAAGATGGCGTCGACCACGACCCCGGCGCCGGCGACCGCGGCCGCGACCCCGTCCACATCCGTCTCGCGGGCGCCGTCGAAGCGGTCGAGGTTCGCCCTGGCGTCATCGGAGAGCTGATCGCCGGGGGCGAGCAGCAGCGCCTCGACCTCGAAGCCCATCTCCCGCAGCACCCGCGCCGCGACGAGGCCGTCGCCTCCGTTGTTCCCCTTGCCGCAGACGATCGCCGCCCGGCCGGAGGTCGATATCTCAGCGGCCGTCTCGGCGACCGCGCGGCCGGCCGACTCCATCAGCTGGAGCGACGGTACGCCACGCTCCTCGATCGCCCAGCGATCGGTCGCCCGCATCTCGTCCGCGTCAAGACATGGCTCGAGCCAGTCCTCCATCACGGCGCCAGACTACCCCCGGGCCAGCGGCCCGGATGAGGCTCAGCACCCGGCGGCGCCGGGGGCTACTTGAGGCCCAGGACGGCCTTGAGCTCGGTCTGGTCGTCCTGCGTGCCCGAGCCGCTCACCAGGTAGCTGAGGGCGTCGATGTACTTCCTGGCCTTGACGTAGTCCGGGTCGGACTCGGCGCCACTCGATTCGGCGAGCTGGAACACCGAGGGGAAGTCGAGGAAGAAGTCCGTGCCGAGATCGGAGACCTGGCCCTTGGCGGAGGAGAAGGGCTGTGAGTCCGCCAGCGTGTCGGTCGGCGTCAGGGTCCGCTCCGCGGAGTTGGGCCCGTACCCGATCACGAGCTTGTCGGCCTGCTGAGCGATCTCGATGGGTGCCGGAGCAACCGACGGGTCGTTGATCTCGAAGCCGGTGCCGCCGCCGCTGAGCTTCAGCGGCCTCACCCCGCCGCTGCTGCCGATTTGGAGAAGCCCTTGAAGCTGGCTGAGCAGCCGTCCGGTCAGGTCCGGGTCCTTCGCCTGCACCACCAACGCGCCGGTGAGCGTCGACTCCGTCGTCCCCTCGACGTAGAGGGCCGCATCGCCGAAGGCGTCGGTCAGCTGATCGAGCGAGGAGCCGGTCGTCGATTCGATCTGGCGGACCGCCTCGTCGTAGTTGGGAATCTGGCCCTTGAGCTGGTCGAGGCTCCGCTTGGCCACGTCACCGAGGTCCCCGATCCCGAGCGCGAGCCAGGACTGGGCGGGGACGTCTCCGAGCAGCGCGCTCTCCGGCGTTTCGACACCGTTGTCGCCGCCCACGAACTCGAGGTCGAAGCTGTTCGGCGACGCCGTCAGGGCGCCGGAGATCGGCTTGTCCAGGGACTCGCCGGCACTCTTCTCGAGAAGAGCCTGGCTGCTCGGATCGATCTGGCCCTCGCCGATGGCGCTGATCAGGGTCTTGGGGATCGTGTAGAAGGTCCCGAGTCGGTCGTCCGGCAGATCCCCGATCGCGTCCTTGAAGTCGTCCGAGTCGCCGAGCGATTCCCCGTTCATCGCGTCGACCGCTTGCTGGAAACCCGCGAGAGGGCCGTAGATGGCGAAGCCGCCCGCCGTCCCGAACACGCGGCCATCGGTGTCCTTGTCGTACTGGTGTCCTTTGTAGCTCCCGGCCGGTCCGAGGTCGCGGCTGTCCTTGCGCTCCGAGGCCATCGCCGCCGCGTCGTTCGTGGACTCGATCAGGATCGTCGGATCCGAGCCCTCCGCGAACGACGTGGCGAAGAGGCCGACCTTCTCGCCGAGCCACGGAGCGATGTCCTGCTCATAGGTGAAGGTCTCGCCCGGCTTGATGTGGGTGATGCTCTTGTCGAGCAGAGCGACGATCTTGGCGCCCGGGTCGTCGGTGTCGAGGACCTTGCCGAGCGCCTGCCTGGCGTTCTGCTCCGCC
>DATFPK010000063.1:0-67264 GCA_035264885.1 Solirubrobacterales bacterium | reverse complement strand
CGGCCCGGGCGAGGTCGCCATCCCGCGCCGCGGCCTGGCTCGCCTCCAGACGCTCGTTGCTGACGATCCCCGGGACCTGTACCGCCGCTGCGGCCAGGGCCACGGTCGCGGCGGCCGGCCGTACCCAGGCCCGCCGGCCGGCCAGGCCGGCGGACGCCCGGGCCGCGGTTCCCGCGGCGGCGGCGGTCGCCGCGGCGAGCAGGGCCAGCAGGGCGAGGGCACCGACCTCCCACTGCCAGTCGACCGCGGCGCTGACGAGGAAGACCGCGAAGGCGGCGATCATCGCGGCGCTGATCCCGGCCTCGTCCGGACCGGTGAGCCGGGTGCGCGCCTGGATCGCCGCGCCGAGCAGCCCGGCCAGCAGGGCCAGCAGGGCGAGCAACCCGGGCAGGCCGAGCTCGGCCATCGTCTCGAGATAGAGGGAATGCGCGTCGCGGACGTACTCGGGATCCCGGGCATCGCGGCTCCACCAGAACTCGAAGGTGCCGGGGCCGGTGCCCTCGAGGGGGTGCGCCGAGAACGCCGCGAGGGCCGAGCCCCAGAGGTCATCGCGGTTGCCGCCGCCCTCGGTCAGGCGTGCGGCCGGGTCGCTGCCGGCGCCGACCTGCTCCTCGCTTCGGAACTCCGACCAAACGTCGGACAGCGGTCCCCAAGCGACGACGAGGGCGACCCCGGCCGCGACCGCGGTTGCGGTCGCGGCGGCTCGAAGGCCCCGCCGCGAGAGGTGGAAGCGGTCCACCCGCGCGGCTCCCGTCGCGAACACCATGGCGGCGCAGAGCATCGCGGCGACGATCAGCGCCGCCAGCACCGCTCCGCCTCCGGCGCCGCCCGTCGCGTCGGCGATCGCGGGGTTGTCGCGGACCGCGAGGATCACGATCCCGGTCGCGGCGCCGACGGCGCCGGCGTGGGCCAGCGCCGTCCAGCGGTGGCGGCTCAGGGCGAGGACCGCGAGTACGGCGACCGCGGAGGAGATCACCCCGGCCCGGGAGTAGGTCAGGTAGACGCCCAGGCCCGCGACGGGCGCGACGGCCAGCGTCGCCGCTCGCACCGCCTGGCTGCGGGCGTGGGAGCTCCAGGCGAGGGCGATCGCGAGCGACATGGCGCACCAGGCACCGACCGCGTTCCAGTAGTCGAGCGGATAGGTGAGGCGGTCGGCGTGGAACTGGTCGGCGACGTCGGTCGCGCCGGGCAACGCTCCGGGGAAGAGCCGGCTGGCGACGGCCAGGGCGGCAATGCCGAGCGCGGCGATCCCGAGGCCCGCAGCAGCGGCGCGGAACGTCGCCCGCGTAAGGCCGAGCAGGGCGATCGCGGCAAACGAGAGGTAGCCGGCCAGCCGGGCGAGCTCGGCGACGGTCCGCTCGCTGCTCTCGGTCCAGGCGAGCGAGAGCCCGGTCCAGGCGAGGAGCGCCGCGGCGCCGGCGGCGGCGACGAGTACCCACCTCACCGGCGCGCCTCGAGGCAGGAATCCGGCGGCGATGCCGGCCGCCAGCAGGGCAGCCGCCGCCGCGCCGATCTCCTGCCGCAGCACGGGGCCGAAGCCGCCGCTGTCGAGGGCCAGGACGACCGGGGGAACCGCCGCGGCGACGAGGATCGCCGCGCGGGCCGGCCGGATGGGGGGTGTCATCTGTCGCTCACGGCGAGTCTTTCGCTGCTCCCCGGGTTTTACGAAAGGAGAGCGATGCGACCGCTGCCCCCCGGCTTCCGAGGCCACTCTAGACGCAGGAGGAGCGCCGGCAGGACCCGTGCCGGACGCCCGTCGGTGTCCGGTTGCGGCCGTCGGAGCGCGTCTCTAAGCTCCCCGGCCCGTCGTGTTGCGGCGGAGCCAGCGGCAATTCCGGCGATGGGAGCGCGTTGAAGATGTCCGGCAGTCTGCTGTCCAGGCGCCAGGCTCGGCCCGAGCTGCCGACCGCCCCTGTCGGCTTGCCGCCTGCGCCCCCCTTCGAGGAGCGCAACCTCGAGAGCCGCGACCGCCGCCGGCGCGAGGTCATTCGCCGCCGCGAGGCCGTCTACAAGAGGGCGCTCGCCGTCGCGGACCTGTGCGCCGTCGGCGTCGCCCTCGTGGCCGGGGCACTGATCCTCGGTGAGGACTCGCTGACGATCGCGGGCACGATCGCCGCGCTCCTCCTGGTCGTCGTGGTGATGAAGACGCTGGGCCTCTACGACCGCGACGAGCATCTCCTCCACAAAAGCACCCTCGACGAGCTCCCCGGGATCTTCGAGGTGGCCACCGTCAGCGCCCTCCTGCTCTGGCTCTGCGGCGACCTGATCGTCGACGGTGACATCGGGCGCCGGCAGGTGATCGGCATTTGGGGCCTCCTGATCGTCCTCTTCCTCGTCTTCCGCTCGATCGCGAGGTCGGCCGCGCGCCGGCTGACGCAACCCGAGCGCTGTCTCGTGCTGGGCGACGCCGATGCCGCCGAGGCGTTCCGGTCGAAGGTGGAGATGGACCGGTCGATCAACGCCGCGCTGGTCGCCTGGCTTCCGGCCGAGGTGGTCGGCAACGGCGGCGGCAGTCCGCCCGTGCTCAGCATCCCCGCCAACCTCGACTCGGTGCTGGCCGAGGAGCAGGTCCACCGGATCGTTCTCTCCCCCGGCCGCCTCCACAACGACGCGCTGATTCACGCCGTCCGCAGCCTCAGCGCGCACGGGGTCAGCGTCAGCGTGCTGCCGGCGAACCCGCAGGTCCATGGTTCGGCGGTCGAACTCGACGACGTCCACGGCCTGACCCTGCTCGGCGTGAGGAGCTTCGAGATGACCCGGTCATCGCGGATCCTCAAGCGCGGGTTCGACCTTGCGCTCAGCCTGCTCCTGCTGATCGTTCTCTCAGCGCTCTTCCTGCTCGCCGCGCTCGCGATCAGGCTCGACTCGAAGGGCCCGGTCTTCTATCGCCAGCGGAGGATCGGCCGGGACGGCGAGCCGTTCGAGATGTTCAAGTTCCGCAGCATGTTCGACGGCGCCCATGAACAGCGCGAGAGCCTCCGCTCGATGAACGAGGCGGACGGCCTCTTCAAGATCGCCAAGGACCCCCGCGTGACGCGGGTGGGGCGCTATCTGCGGCGCTGGTCGCTGGACGAGCTGCCGCAGCTCCTCAACGTGCTGCGCGGCGAGATGAGCCTGGTCGGCCCCCGCCCTCTGATCCCCGAGGAGGACTCCCAGATCGAAGGCCTCTACCGGCGCCGGCTCGACCTTGCTCCGGGGATGACCGGGCACTGGCAGACCCTCGGATCGTCGCGGATCCCGCTCTTCGAGATGGTCAGGCTGGACTACCTCTATGTCGCCAATTGGTCCCTCTGGAACGACCTGAGGCTCCTGCTGCGGACGATCCCGCACGTGTTCAGCGGCAAGGGCATTTGAGCGCCAAAACCCGGGTCCTGCGGGCGGCGTTGCTGCTCGGGCTGGCCACGCTCGCGCTGCCGGCGGAGGCTCGGGCCGGGCGGCAGCTCGACACCGGCCTCGTCGATCTCCACGCGTTCTCGAACGGGCACTCGCTCGCCTACGCGCGGGCGAAGGGCGCCGGCGCGCGGTACGTCCGCATCCTCGTCGACTGGCGCCACGTCGAGAACGGCCGCCCCCTGCCGGTCGTCAACGACCCCACCAACCCCGCCGACCTGATGTACACCTGGGACGCGATCGACCGTGAGGTGCGGGTCGCGACGCGGCGCGGACTCGTCCCGATGCTCCAGGTCTACGGCGCCCCCCAGTGGGCGGAGCGCTGCATGAGCGACGATCCGGATCACCCATGCGATCCGGATCCCCGCCGGATTCGCCAGTTCGCGATCGCCGCTGCGCGCCGCTACAACGGCGCCGGGCCACTGCCGCGGGTGATCTGGTGGCAGTTCTGGAACGAGCCGAACCTCGACTACTTCCTCAACCCGCAGTACCGGCGGGGGCGCCTCGTGGCGCCGCAGCTGTACCGCGCGATGCTCAACGCCTTCTCGACGGGTGTCAAGTCCGTGCGAGCGTCGAACCTCGTTATCTCCGCCGGCCTTGCGCCGCTGGCGCGGCCAGGGGCGACGATCGGGCCCCTGCGCTTCATGCGCTCGATGCTCTGCATGCGCGGCCGCTCGCGGCCGCGGCCCTCGTGCCGCGCGACCACACGGGTCGACATCCTGGCGACCAACCCGTACACCACCGGCGGGCCGACGCATTCGGCGCCCGGGCCGAACGACGTCTCGATCGGGGATCTGCCCGAGATGCGCCGTCTGCTCCGCGCGGCCGACCGGGCTGGCCATATCCGCAGCAAATTCAACCGCGTCCCGTTCTGGGTGACCGAGTTCGGCTGGGACTCGAAGCCACCCGACCCCGGCGGCCTGCCGCTCTGGCTGCACGCGCGGTGGGCGGCCGAAGCCCTCTACCGGATGTGGCGGGACGGGGTCACGACGGTGTTCTGGTTCCAGCTCCGCGACGAGCGGGCCAGCAGCCAGCCGTTCGGCGGGGTCTTCGAGTCCGGCCTCTACCGGAACGGGGGGCGCCTGGCGAACGACCGCGCGAAGCCCGTCCTGCGCGCCTTCCGGTTCCCCTTCGTGGCCCTCCGCGCCGGCCGCGGCGCCCGCGTTTGGGGGCGAACCCCCGACAGCGGCGCCGGCCGGGTCGCGATCCAGGCGCTGCGACGCGGACGCTGGCGCCGCACCGCGGTCCTCCGCGCCGACCGCCACGGGATCTTCCAGGCCAGTCTCCCCCGCCGCCGCATCGCCCTCAAGATGCGGGCCCGCGCGGCCGGCCTCCGGTCCCAGCCGTTCTCGCTGCGGTACGTCGGCGACTTCTACGCCCCACCCTTCGGGAGCCGGTAGGCGTCGTCAGAGCGGTCGGTCAGCGATCCGCCGCGCCCGGAGGCGGGAGCGAGGGCCGCAGAAGATCCCGGCTCTGGGTGCGGCCCGAGCGGGAGAAGAGGACGCGGCGGTTTATTTACATACGCTCCGGGGCGCCGATCCCCAACAGCCCCAGCGTCCTGGCGATCGCGTCCTTGGTGGCCAGGCAGAGGGCGAGGCGGGAGCCCTCGACCCCCTCGCCTTCGGCGCCGACCACCTTGCAGTCGCGGTAGAAGGCGTGGAACTCGGCCGCGACCTGGGTCGAGTAGGCGCAGAGCCGGTGGGGCGCCCGGCGGTCAGCGGCCTCGCGGACCTCGGCCGGCATCGCCAGCAATCGCTTGATCAGCGTCCGCTCCGCCGCCTCGACCGGGGCCGTGACCTCCGCCAGGCCGTCGCCGGCAGGCGTCGCTCCCTCCTCTCCGGCCTTGCGCATGATGCTCGCGATCCGGGCGTGGGCGTACTGCACGTAGTAGACCGGGTTCTCCTGGGACTGGCGGCGGGCGAGGTCGAGGTCCAGGTCGACCGTCGTGTCGTGGCTGCGCTGGAGCATGAAGAACCGGGTCGCGTCCACGCCGATGTCGTCAAGCAGCTCGTCGAGCGTCACGAACTCGCCCTTCCGCTTGGACATCTGGGCGCGGCCCCCGCCCTGGACGATGTGGACGAGCTGCATGACCAGCGCCTCGAAACAGCCCGGGTCGCGACCGAGGGCCTCGATCGCCGCCCGCATCCGCGCCAGGTAGCCATGGTGGTCGGCGCCGAGGACGTCGATCAACCGGTCGAAACCGCGCTCGAGCTTGTCGCGGTGGTAGGCGATGTCCGCGGCGAGGTAGGTCGGCTCGCCGCCGGAGCGGACGAGGACGCGGTCCTTGTCGTCGCCCAGCTCGGAGCTGCGCAGCCAGATGGCCCCCTCGGACTCGTAGACGTGGCCGGACGCACGCAGAGTCTCGGTCGTCTCCTCGACCCGCCCCGCCCCGTGCAGCGTCCGCTCCGAGAACCAGCTGTCGAAGCTGACCCCGAACCGCTCGAGGGTCGCCTTGATCCGCGCCAGCATCAGCTCGACCCCCTTCCGCGCCAGCGCCTCGGTGTCGGCGGGGTCGGCGCCCTCGGCCGCCAGGGCCTCGGCGAGCTCCCCGACGTACTCGCCGGCGTAGCCGTCCTCGGGCACTGGCTCACCTTTCACCCGCGCCGCGATCGAGGCGCCGAAGTTGCGGATCTGGGTGCCGGCGTCGTTGACGTAGTACTCCCTGCTCACGGCGTGGCCGATTGCCTCGAGGAGCCGGGCCACGGCGTCGCCGTAGGCGGCGTGCCGGCCGCCCGCGGCGGTCAGCGGTCCCGTGGGGTTGGCGGAGACGAACTCGACGATCACCTGCTCCTGCGCCTCGACCGGTGGAATCCGCGTCCCCGCCCCGCGCGCCAGGCCGGCGAGCGCCCGGCGGAACCAGCGGTCGGAGAGGTGGAGGTTGACGAAGCCCGGCCCCGCCACCTCGGCGCGCCCGAGGTCGTCGCCCAGCCGCTCGCGCAGCGCCGCCGCGAGGTCCTCGCCGACCTCGCGCGGCGCGCGGGCCAGCGGCGCGGCGAGGAGCATCGCCGCGTTCGAGCTGTAGTCGCCCAGCTCGGGCCGCGGGGGCTGCTCGAGCGAGACCGGCGTGTTCAGGGCGCCGCCGTCCAGCAGGTCGGCCGCGGAGGCGTCGAAGGCGCGGCGGATCTCGCCGATTGGATCGGAGGCCGGCATGGCAGCGCATCGTAGGGACCGGACCCGGGTTAGAACCGTGGCGACGCGGCTCCATTACGCTGCGGCGTCCCCGAAACCGGATGGGAACCGACGCGAGACACTTCAGGAGGGGATGGGCGGCGCTGCTCGCGGCGGCGCTGGTGCTCTGCGCCTGCGCGCTCGGCGCGCCCCGCGCCTCGGACGCACGCCCCCTGGCCACCGGCCTCTCCGACCCGGAGGCTGCGGCGCTCGGGGAGCAGGTGATCTTCGACCGGGTGCGCCGGGCGGGCGCCCAGTTCATGCGGGTGACGGCCTACTGGCACGTCGTCGCGCCCCAGGCCGAGCCCGATCCTTCCTCCTGGGACCCGACCGACCCCGACGATCCCAACTACAACTGGACGTCGATCGACCGCGAGGTGACCCAGGCCACGGAGGCCGGGCTCGAGCCGATGGTCCAGATCTACAACGCGCCGCGGTGGGCCGAGCGCTGCGACGACGGGCCCGACAGCCCATGCGACCCGGACCCGGCCAAGATGGCCGATTTCGCGAAGGCCCTGGCGACCCGCTACGACGGCACCGACCCCGTGCTTCCCCGGGTTCGATACTGGGAGCCCCAGAACGAGCCCAATCTCTCGTTCTTCTTCAACCCCCAGTTCCAGAACGGCCAGCCGGTGTCGCCGGAGATCTACCGGCGCCTCCTCAACCAGTTCGCCGCCGCGGTGAAGTCCGTCCACGCCGACAACCTGGTGGTGACGGCCGGGTTCGCGCCGCTCGAGCGCCCGGGAGCCTCCACAGGCCCCCTCGAGTTCGTGCGCCGGATGCTCTGCATGCAGGGTCGGCGGAACCCTCGGCCGATCCCCGGCTGTACCGCGACCGCGCGGTTCGACATCCTCGCCACCAACCCGTACACCACCGGCGGTCCCACCCACCAGGCGAGCGGACCGGACGACGTCTCGCTGGGGGACCTGCCCGAGATGACGCGCCTGCTGCGAGCCGCCGAGCGTGCCGGCAAGATCGACAGCGACCTCCACCCGGTGCCGTTCTGGATCACCGAGTTCGGCTGGGACTCACGGCCGCCCGATCCCGGCGGCCTCGCGCCGAAGATCCTCGCCCGCTGGACCGCCGAGGCGATGTACCGGGCCTGGACTGCCGGCGTCTCCAACTTCTTCTGGTACCAGATCCGCGACGACGACCGCAGCGGCCGTCCGCACAACGAGACGGTGCAATCCGGGCTCTACCTTCGCGGCCAAACCCCCGCCCAGGACAAGCCGAAGCTGGTACTGAAGGCGTTCCGCTTCCCGTTCGTCGCCTTCGGCAGCAGGCGCGGCGTAAGGGTCTGGGGCCGCACGCCGGACAGTGCCCTGGCTCGGGTCACGATCGAGGCCAAGGATGGACGCAGGGCCTGGCGGCGGATCGGCACCGCGAGGGCTGACCGCGACGGGATCTTCCGCAAGTTCGTCCGCACCCCGCTGGGGCGGAAGAAGTCGGTCTTCGTCCGCGCCCGGACGCCCGCCGGGCTGGCGGTCCCCTTCTCCCTGCGCTACGTGCGCGACTTCTACCAGCCGCCATTCGGGCGCCACGCCCGCTCGGCCCGGATCGCCGCGCACACCGAACCGCGCTGACGCCGGGGGCGACCCGCCCGTCAGAGGTGGTATGGCTCGCCGGCGAGGATCTTCGCCGCCCTGAAGAGCTGCTCGAGCAGGACGACGCGGGCGAGCTGGTGGGCCATCGTCTGCCGCCCCAGCGAGATTCGCTGGTCGGCCCGCGCCAGCAGAGGCTCCGGGATCCCGGCGGGCCCACCGACCACCAGGCAGAGATCGCGCGCTTCGAGCCGGCGGCGCTGCAGCCAGCGGCTCCATTCGAGGGAGTCCATGCTCCTCCCCCCACGGTCGAGGGCGACGACCAGTGATCCCCGGGGCAACCGTCGCTCGAGGTCCCCGTCATCGCGGGCCTCGATCACCTCGACCGGCAGGTACCGGCCGAGCATCTTGCGGTAATGCGCCTCGGCGTCCGCGAACGGAGACCTTGCCCGGCCGACGGTGAGGAGAGTCGTCTTCACCGCCGCACCGTAGTCAGTCCGCCGCGAGGCCCGGCGCGTCCGGGTGGCCGGGAGGCGGGTGCGATACTAGACCGGGCCATGTCCGACGAGCCGATCGAGCGCCACATCAACATCCACACGTCGCCGGAGCAGATGGCCGGCGTCTACGCCAACTTCGCCAACGTCAGCCACTCGGACTACGAGTTCACCGTGACCTTCGCGCGGGTCGACCACGAGGTCGAGGACGAGGAGATCCCGGGCGTCGTCGTCGCGAGGGTCGCGCTGTCGCCGCGCTTCATGCGCGAGCTGATCGACGCGCTCGAGGACAACTACTCGAAGTGGAGCACCAGGGAGGGCATCAAGAGCCTTCCCGAGGTGAAGGGGGACTGACCCGGTCTCGACTGCCCCGCTCCGCCGCATAGGCGCGGGCGGCGCCGATCCTCTCGACGGCGCTCGGGTGACTGCCGGAGAGCAGGCGGTACCAGCCGGGCGGATCGGGGTCGGACACGTTGGTCTCGGTGAGCTGCTCCTGAAGCTCGACGAACGCGGCCGGGTCGCCCGTCAGCTCGAGGGCGAAGGTGTCAGCGCGGGCCTCGACCCGGCGGGAGAGCTGGAGCCCGGCGACGCCGAGCAGGAGCGTCGCCACCGCCAGCGACAGGGCGACGGCCGGGATCACCGCCGGCGAGCGAGGGTCGTCGCCCGCCCGGCGGGCTAGCGCGCCGGAGCCGACCTGGACGAGCAGCGCCCCGAGCGGCGCGACGATCGCGACGAAGGCGATGCCGCGGGAGACGTCGTTGGCCTCGACGTGCCCAAGCTCGTGCGCGACGACCGAGTTCACGACCCCGCGGCCCTCGCGGCGCAGGAGGTTGTCGTAGAGGACCACGCGCTTCGTCTGCCCGAGTCCGTTCACGTATGCGTTCAGACCGGTCGATCGGCGGCTCGCGTCGACCTCATAGACCTCGCCGACGTCGACCCCGGCGCGCTCGCCGAGGCGGAGGACGTCTGACCGGGTGTCCCCCGGCGGCAGCTTGCGGAAGTCGTTGAACAGCGGGGCGATCACCACCGGCGCGAGCCAGGTCGTGAAGACCGCGAAGGAGACCGCGACCGCGGCCCCGGCCGCCCACCAGCGGCGGCCGAGCCGCCGGATCATGACCATCGCCACGGCACCCCCCGCCGCCGCGAAGACGACGCCGACCGCCGCATACCGGCCCTGGTCGGCCAGCCACTCCCCGAGGTCCTGCGTCGAGAGGCCGATGTCGGCGGCCCGCGCGTGGGCCCACGCACCCAGCGGCAAACCGGCTGCCGCAAGGGTCAGCGAGACCCCGGCGCCGACCGCGGCCCCGCCGAGCACCGGACGCCGGTTCGCGGCGTCGAGGAGGCGGCGCAGGGCCGGCGGCCGCCAGAGCGCCAGCGCGCCGAGGACGGCGCCCTCGACCGCGAGGCCGCCGAGTGCCAGCCACCGCTGGCCCTCGCGGAAGGACTCCGCGCGGTCGAGCTGGGCCGGGCCGAAGACGTCCGCCGGGTTGACGTCGACGGGCTGGAGGACATCCCCGCGCGGGCTGAGCACCCAGACGGCCGCCTCCGCCACCGCCACGGCGGCGACGGCGGTGATCCCGACCCGCAGCGCCGGCGAGCGCTCCAGGCCGGAGCGGAACCGGGCGAGCGGTCGCGCGACGGGCATCCCGCCTACGATAGACCGCCCCTCGCCACCCTCCGGGGGCGGGCCGGACGAGCGGGAAGGGGCGGCGAAGACCGTCCGGCACCGGCCCTCACAGCGCCATGCGAGTAGCGGTGATCAGCGACATCCACGCCAATCTGCCCGCCTTCGAGGCGGTCCTCGAGGCGATCGACGGGTCGAGCGCCGAGGAGATCTGGTGCCTCGGGGACGTGGTCGGGTACGGCGCCCAGCCCGACGAATGCGCCGACCTCGCGCGGGAGCGCTGCTCGATCACGCTGGTGGGCAACCACGACCTCGCCGTACTGGGAGAGCTCGACGTCTCGGCCTTCTCCTCCGCCGCCGCCGAGGCGGCGAGGTGGACGGCGGAGAACTGCGAGGAGCGGACGACCGAGTTCATCGGGGCGCTGAAGCCGGCCGGCGAGCGCGAGGAGATCGGCCTGTTTCACGCCTCGCCCCGGGATCCCGTCTGGGAATACGTCCTGTCGGTGGACCAGGCCGAGGACTGCATGGACATCCAGGAACGGCGAATCGGCCTGATCGGCCACTCCCACGTCGCCCTGTTCTTCGCCCGGGGCGGCAACCTGCCGAACGGAGCCATCGGCGCCGGCCGCAACCGCGAGTCGGTCCGGGGCGCGCAGGCGCCGGACCAGGCCCGCCTCGACCTCAGCGAGGGGACCTGGCTCGTCAACCCCGGGAGCGTCGGCCAGCCGCGCGACGGCGACCCGCGCGCCGCCTGGCTCGAGCTCGAAATCGAGGAGGCGGAGGCGGTTTATCACCGTGTCGAGTACGACATCGACGCCGCGGCCCGGCCGATCGTCGAGGCGGGGCTCCCCAAGCATCTGGCGGATCGCCTTTTCGTCGGTCACTAGCATCGAAATGTCCTTGCTCCGGCCCATCGCCCCCGTCCTGATCCTGCTGCTCGGCGCCGCCTCCGGGGTCGGCGTCGTCGCCTGCGGCGACGACGAGGGCAACGCCAGGCTGCTGCCCGAGGGCCCGGCCGCGGACATCGTCCAGAACCTCGACGACGTCGAACAGCTCCTGGACGAGTGCGAGGTCGCCGGGGCGGCGGACGCCGTCGGCGACGTCCAGGTGGAGGTCGAGAAGGTGAGCGACAGGATCGAGCCAGAGCTGCGCGACAACCTCCTCGAGGGCACCGCTCGGCTCGACGAGAAGGTCCGCACCTACGACTGCGAGCAGACGGCTACGGAGCCGACCACCACCGAGGAGGAGGAGCCGGCCACGACCGAGGAGACGATCCCGGAGACCACCGCCGAGGAGCCGACGACGACGGAAGAGGAGCCGCCGACCGAGGAGCCGCCCCCGGCGACGACCGAGGAGCCGCCCCCGGCGACTCCGCCCGCCGAGCCGCCCTCGCCCCCGTCGACGCCGCCGCCGTCCTCGGGCGGGGTCGGGCCGGGTCAGTCCGCGGGGGGTGGCGGCTGATGGAGGCGGGTTCGCTCTCCGGACGCTACGAGCTCCACGACCGGCTCGGGTCCGGCGGGATGTCGAACGTCTACCGGGCGACCGACCGGATCCTCGAGCGGACGGTCGCGGTGAAGATCCTCGCCGAGCACCTTTCCGACGACGACCGCTTCGTCGCCCGGTTCCGCCGCGAGGCGCTGGCGGTCGCGCAGCTGATCCACCCCAACATCGTCCAGGTCTACGACACCGGGGTGGACGAGGGGCGCCATTTCATCGTCATGGAGTACGTGGAGGGCCGTTCCGGCGCACAGCTCCTCCAGCGCCACGGCACGATCGAGGAGGACACGACCGTCGCGATCGCCGAGCAGGCCTGCCTCGGGCTCGACTACGCGCACCGCCGGGGGATCATCCACCGTGACGTCAAGCCCGGGAACCTGATGATCGTCGGCGGTCCCGCCGGCGGGGGCGACATGACCGTCAAGCTGACCGACTTCGGCATCGCGCGGGCAGCGGAGCAGACCCGGATCACGCAGGTCGGCTCGGTGGTGGGAACCGCCGCCTACCTCGCCCCCGAGCAGGTCCGCGGCGAGGAGGCGACGCCCGCAGCCGACGTCTACGCGCTCGGCGTCGTCCTCTACCAGTTCCTCACCGGGCGGCTGCCCTACGAGGGCTCTTCGCTGGCGGAGCTCGCGGTCCGCCAGCAGAACGAGCGACCGCTGGCGCCCCACACCTACAACGACGAGGTCTCCGGGACGATCAGCGCCGCCGTCCTCCGTGCCCTCGAGGGCGACCCCGCGCGGCGCTACTCGGGCGCCGGGGAGCTGGCCCGCGGGCTCGAGCGGGGCGCGGCCGGCGAGGACGTGACGCTCGCGACCGAGGGTGACGAGACGACGGCCGCCTTGACGGATGACGAGGAGGACATGACGCGCCGGCTGGACCGCACGGAGGCGACCGAGTACCGCGCCCCCGCGCCGCGACGACCCGCGCCGCGCCGCGCCGCCCCCCCTCCGCCCGCCCCGCGCCCGGCCCCGCCGCGCCGCCGCTCCGGCTTCGGCCGGTTCGTCCGCGCCGTTTTGGCGCTGGTGGCGCTGGTCCTGATCGCCGCCCTCGTCGCCGCCGGAGTCATCCTCGCGACCGACGACTCGGCCGGCGTCAAGCTCAAGGACTTCGCCGGTGACACGGCCCAGGACGTCGCCCGCGAGCTGCGTCAGCTCGTCGAGGACAACACCCAGTAGCGCAGCCACCCAGGCCGATCGGGCACCCGCCGCTCCGAGATAAATCCGCCGCGTCCTCGCTCCCGCGAGGGCCGGCCTCCAGAAGCCGGATCTACTGCCGGCCCTCGCTCCCGCGTCCGGGCGCGGCGGGTTGCTGAGGAATCTCCCAGGGAGCGCCGCCGTTGAGGATCGCCTCGCTGTACGCCGCGAATTCACCCTCCTCGATCGCTGCTCTTGCGCCCGCCATCAGGCGCTCGAGGAAGGTCAGGTTGTGGACGACGAGGAGGCGGACGGCGGTCAGCTCCTCCGCCCGCGAGAGGTAGCTGAGGTAGTCGCGGTCG
Organism: Solirubrobacterales bacterium; assembly: GCA_035264885.1. GTDB lineage: Bacteria > Actinomycetota > Thermoleophilia > Solirubrobacterales > 70-9 > DATFPK01. The sequence goes on along the minus strand of DATFPK010000063.1, from coordinate 54,052 downwards.
TGGCGGGCGCAGGCGGGGCAGGGGCAGCCGTCGGCCAGGGGCCGGCGGTCGCGGTCCCAGCCCGACTTGCGCAGATCGAGGCGGAAGCGCCCCTCGGGGTCGGGCACGAGGGCGACCCCGTGGCGGGCCAGGCGGGTGGGGACGGCGCAGTCGAAGACGTCGAGGCCGAGCGCGATGCCGGCCAGCAGGTCGTCGACCTCGCCCACTCCGAGCAGGTGCTTCGGCGCTTCCTCGGGCAGGAGCGGCGCGGTCATCTCGAGCACGCCCCTCATCTCCTGCTTGTCGCGGCCCAGGGTCCCACCGATCGCGATCCCGTCGACCTCCGCATTCGAGACGACGCCGGCCGATTGCCGCCGGAGGTCCTCGTGGACACCCCCCTGGACGATCCCGAACACGGCCTGGGCCGGCGGGCCGTGGCGATCGTGCCAGTCCAGGCAGCGCGCCAGCCAGCGGTGGGTGCGCTCGGTCGAACGGGCCGTGTAGTCCCGGTCGGCGTGGTAGGGAGTGCATTCGTCGAAGGCCAGGGCGATGTCGGAGCCGAGCGCCCCCTGGGCCTCCATCGAGGTCTCGGGCGAGAGGAAGTGCTGGCTGCCGTCCCGGTAGGAACGAAAGCGGACGCCCTCCTCGGCGATCTCGAGCACCGCTCCGGTCTCGCCGGCACGGCGACCGCTTCCCTTGATCTCGTCGGTGACGTTGCCGTGGGCCAGGGAGAAAACCTGAAAGCCGCCGGAGTCGGTGATCACGGCCCGGTCCCAGGCCATGAACCCGCGCAGGCCGCCGGCCGCGGCGATCCGCTCCGGGCCCGGCGACAGCAGCAGGTGGTAGGTGTTTCCCAGGACCAGCTCGAAGCCGAGCCCTGCCACCTCCGCCGACTCGAGCCCGCGCACCGTCGCCTTGGTGGCGAGCGGGATGAACGCCGGCGTCGCGACCGGGCCGTGGGCGGTATGGAGGACGCCGGCGCGGGCGGCGCCGTCGCGGGCGCCGACCTCGAACCGGAGACGATCGGGGGCTGACCTCACGGGCCGAGCGTAAACAGGAAGCGGGGGCGCCCGGCGCCCCCGCTTCGCCGTGTGGCCCGTACGGCTACTACTTCTCCTGGCCGGTCGTCTCGAGCGCCGGGTCCTGTCCGCCGCCGATCTCGATCCGGGTCGGCTTGCGCTCCTCGGGCTTCGGGATGCGCACCTCGAGGACGCCGCGGTCGAAGTGCGCCGACACGGCCCCGGCGTCGACGCCGCGCGGCAGGCTCAGCGAGCGCGAGAACCGGCCGAACGCCCTCTCGACGCGGTAGAAACCCTCCTTGCCGCCCTCGTGCTCGGCCTTGCGCTCTCCCGAGACCGACAGCACGCCGTCCTTGATCTCGATCGCGATGTCCTCTTCGCTCATGCCGGGAAGATCGGCGCGGAGGACGAGCTGATCCTCAGTCTCGGCCAGATCCATGGCCGGGATCCAGCGGCGATGCCCCTCGCCGCCGTTGCGGCCCTGGAAGAAGCCGTCGAACAGCCGGTTCATGTCGGTCTGAAGGCTGTCGAGCTCACGAACCGGATCCCATCTGACGAGTGCCATGTCCACACCCTCCTGCAATCGCGGGGACTACCTATTGCGCTGGAGATTATGAAATCTAAGTCAGCTCTTGTCAAGTAGAGATTCGCCGGTCATCTCCGCGGGCTGCTCCCAGCCGAGCAGGCCGAGCACGGTCGGCGCCACGTCGGCCAGGATCCCCTCCTCGCGGAGCTCGGCGCCGGGCGCGGTCGCGACCAGCGGGACCGGGTTCAGGGAGTGGGCGGTGTTCGGCGAGCCGTCCGGCTCGAGCATGTTGTCGGCGTTGCCGTGGTCGGCGGTGACGATGCAGGCGCCACCCCGGTCGTGGACGGTCTCGACGACCCGGCCGAGGCAGGCGTCGACGGCCTCGATCGCCTCCACCGCGGCCGGTATCACCCCGGTGTGGCCGACCATGTCGGGGTTGGCGAAGTTGATGATCCCGAATGCGTGGCTGGAGTGCGACCAGTCGCCCGTGAAGGCGCCGGCCGCCGCCGGCGCGCTCATCTCCGGCTTCTTGTCGTAGGTCGGCACGTCGCGCGGCGAATCGACGAGATGTCGCTCCTCGCCGTCCCACGGTTCCTCGCGTCCGCCGTTGAAGAAGTACGTGACATGCGGGTACTTCTCGGTCTCGGCAACGTGCAGCTGGGTCCTTCCCGACCTGCTGACCACCTCCGCCAGGGTGATCTCAGGCCGGGCCTCGGGAAAGGCGACGGGGTGCGGCCAGCCCTCGCTGTACTCGGTCATCGTCGTCAGGTCGAGCAACGGGCCGCCCGCCCGCGGGAACTCGCCGAAGTCGGGATGCGCCAGCGCCATCGTGAGCTGCCTGGTCCGATCGGGCCGGAAGTTGACGAAGACGCCCACGTCCCCCTCGGCGAGTCCGTCGTAGCCGCCGATGACGGTCGGCAGGACGAACTCGTCGCCGCGCTCGTCCTCCTCGTAGAAACCGTCGATCGCCGCCGCCGAGGACCCCGCGCGGCGGCCCTCGGCGTGGGCGACGGCGTCATAGGCGAGCTTCGTCCGCTCCCAGCGGCGGTCGCGGTCCATCGCGTAGTAGCGCCCCGAGACGGTTCCCATCCGCCCGGCGCGGCGCAGCCACCGCTCGAGCTCGGCCAGATAGCCGCGGCCCGAGTGCGGCGGGGTGTCGCGGCCGTCGGTGAAGGCGTGGAAGACGACGTCGGGGACGCCCTCCTGGGCCGCCAGCTCGATGACCGCCTCGATGTGCTCCCAGCCCGAATGCACGCCGCCGTCGGAGACCAGGCCGAGCAGGTGGAGGCGCCCGCGAGGGCTCTCGATCGCGCGCCGGCAGGCCGAGCGCAGAGCCTCGTTCTCAAAGAAGGCACCGTCGGCGATCGCGTCGTTGATCCGGGCCAGGTCCTGCTTGACCACCGCGCCGGCGCCCAGGTTCATGTGGCCGACCTCGGAGTTGCCCATCTGGCCCTCGGGGAGGCCGACGGCGGTGCCCGAGGCGTTGAGGGTCGTCCGCGGGTAGGTCTCCCAGAGCTGGTCGAAGACCGGCGTGGACGCCAGCGACACGGCGTTGCCGGGGCCGGGTGGAGCGATGCCCCACCCGTCGAGGATCACCAGCGCCACCGCTGGTGCCGGCATCCCCTGCGGCCCCGAGGGCAGGGTCACCCCGCCGCCTCGACGATCGCCCGGAAGTCGCCCGGGTCGAGGCTGGCGCCCCCGACCAGGGCACCGTCGATGTCGGGCTGGGCCATCAGATCTGCGGCGTTGTCCGGCTTGACCGAGCCGCCGTAGACGATCCTCGTCCGCTCGGCCCGCTCGCCGCGGGCCCCGAGCAGGCCGCGGATGAAGGCGATCGCCTCCTGCGCCTGCTCCGGCGTCGCCGTGCGGCCGGTGCCGATCGCCCAGATCGGCTCGTAGGCGACCACGACCTCCGGCAGGCGGCCGGCGTCGAGACCTGCGAGGTCGGCCTCGACCTGTCGCACGAGGACCGACTCGGTCCGCCCCCCGTCCCGCTCCTCCTGGGTCTCGCCGACGCAGAGGATCGGCTCCAGGCCCGCGGCGAGGGCGGCGTGCACCTTGGCGGCGAGCGCCTCGTCGGTCTCCGCGAACGACTGGCGCCGCTCGGAGTGCCCCAGGATCACGGCTTCCACTCCGAGCTCGGTCAGCATCGCCGGCGAGACCTCGCCGGTGTAGGCGCCGCTCTCCTCCTGGTGCACGTTCTGCGCCGCCACCTTCACCGGCGTTCCCGCGCAGAGATCGACCGCTGCCGGCAGCGACGTGAAGGGCGGGCAGACCACCACCTCCGGCCCCTGTCCGTTCGGGCCATCGAGGAAGGCGGTGAGGAAGTCGCGCGTCTCGGCGACCGTCTTGTGCATCTTCCAGTTGGCGGCGACGTAGGGACGGCGCTCAGGCATCCTGGAGCGCCTCCACCCCGGGCAGCGGCTTGCCTTCGAGCAGCTCGAGCGAGGCGCCGCCGCCGGTCGAGAGCCAGTCCACGCGGTCGTCGAGGCCGAACTGGCGCAGGGCGGCGACCGAGTCGCCGCCGCCGACGACGGTCGTGCCGGGCGCGTCGGCGACTGCCTCGGCGAGCGTGCGGGTGCCGGCAGCGAACGGCTCCAGCTCGAAGGCCCCCATCGGACCGTTCCAGAGCACGGTTCCGGCGGCACCGACGGACTTCGCGTAGGCCTCGGCCGTGCGCGGCCCGACGTCCAGCCCCATCCAGCCGTCCGATACCTCGATCCCCTCGGCGTCGCGCCGCTCGGTCGCCGCGTTGAAGTCCCTGCCGAGGACCAGGTCCACGGGCAGCTCCAGCCGGCAGTCGGCCGCCGCCGCCCTGTGAAGGGCGCGTTCGGCCTCCGGGACCCCCTCCTCCTCGACCAGCGAGTCGCCGGTGGGGATCCCCTGGGCGCGGAAGAAGCAGAAGCACATCGCACCGCCGATCAGGATCTCGTCGGCGATCTCGAGGAAGCGGTCGATGACGCCGATCTTGTCGCTGACCTTGGCGCCGCCGAGGACGACCGTGAGCGGCCGCCGGGGCCGCTCGGCCACCGCGGTCAGGTGCTCGACCTCGCTCTCCAGCAACAGGCCGGCATAGGAGGGCAGGAGCTCGGCGACCCCGACGGTCGTCGCGTGGGCGCGGTGCGAGGCGCCGAAGGCGTCGTTGACGAACAGGTCGACAGGGGCCGCCAGCCGCCGCGCCAGGTCCGGGTCGTTCTCGGTCTCCCCCGGGTCGAAGCGGCTGTTCTCGAGCAGCATGAGGTCGCCCTCGCCGAGCTCGGCGGCAAGGGCATCGACCTCCCCCCCGGCGACCGCCGGCGCCTGAGTGACCGGAGCGCCGGTCAGCTCCGCCAGGCGCTCGCCCACCGGCCGCATCGACAGGGCGGAATCGGTTCCCTCCGGCCGGCCCAGATGCGACACCAGGATCGTCGCCGCGCGCCGCTCGCGCAGCAGCTCCAGGGTCGGCAGGGCGGCTCGGATCCGCATGTCGTCGGCCACCCGCCCGTCCTCGAGCGGAACGTTGAAGTCGACCCGGACCAGCACCGTGCTGGCCGCGACATCCGCGTCGCGGACCGATGCCTTCCCGAGGCTCAAGCGCCGGCCGCGACCGGCTCCAGGACCTTGGCGGCGAGCTCCACGCAGCGGTTCGAGTAGCCCCACTCGTTGTCGTACCAGGAGATCGCCTTGATCATGCGGCCGTCGCCGCCGACCATCGTCAGCGACGCGTCGAAGATCGACGAGTGCGGGTCGGTGACGATGTCGGTCGAAACGATCGGGTCCTCGGTGTAGGCGAGGATGCCCTCGAGCGGCCCCTCGGCCGCCGCCCGGACCGCATCGTTGACCTCCTGCGCAGAGGTCTGGCGGGAGACCGTGGCCACGAGGTCGACCACCGACCCGGTCGCGACCGGCGCCCGAACTGAGAATCCGTTGAGCTTGCCATCGAGCTCGGGGAGGACGAGACCAACCGCCTTCGCCGCCCCAGTGGTGGTCGGGATCAAATTCAGCGCCGCGGCCCGGGCCCGCCGCAGGTCCTTGTGGGGCATGTCCTGGAGCCGCTGGTCGGCGGTATAGGCGTGGATCGTGGTCATCAGGCCGCTTTCGATCCCGACCGCCTCGTGGATGACCTTGGCCAGCGGCGCCAGGCAGTTCGTCGTGCAGGAGGCGTTGGAGATGACATCGTGGCTATCGGGGTCGTAGGCCTCGTCGAAGTTGACGCCTAGTGCAACCGTCACGTCGGGCTCCTTGGCCGGCGCCGTGATGATCACCTTCTTGGCTCCGGCCTCGAGGTGCTTGGCGGCGTCCTCGCGGGACGTGAAGAGGCCGGTGGACTCGATCACTACGTCGACTCCGAGGTCGCTCCAAGGCAGCGCCGCAGGGTCGCGCTCCTGGAGCGCCCGGGTCTCTTGACCGTCCACCGTGAAGGTGCCATCGCCGGCGCTCAGCTCGCCCGCAAACCGGCCGAGGACCGAGTCGTACGTGAGCAGGTGGACGATCGTCTCGGTGTCGACCAGGTCGTTGATCGCGACGAACTCCAGCTCGGCGTCGGCTGCGTGTGCGGCGCGGAACACATTGCGCCCGATCCGCCCGAATCCGTTGATCCCGACCTTCACTGCCATCGCTGCATCGCCTCCTGGAATTGGGTTGGGACCCGATCTTATGGAGCCGTCGAGCGCGGCGCGCGCGCCGGTCAGTCGGCCCCGACGGTGATCTCCACGTCGTACCCGTCCGGGTCGCGGAGGAACGCCGAGTAGGAGCCGGAGGGCCGGCCGTTGGTCCCGTGCGGCTCGTGCGTGCTCTGCCCGCCCGCTGCGACCCCTGCCTCGTGGGCGGCCTTCACCGCGGCGATGCCCAGGGCCGTGAAGCTGACGAGGCCGAATCCCGCCCGGGCGCCGTGGCCGGCGGAGACGAAGAAGACCGGCTTGGCGATCCCCCACCCGACCGTCTGCTCCTTCTCGTAATGGCGCCGCCACCCCAGCGGGCCGAGCATCGCGTCGTAGAAGGCGGCGCTGCGCTCGAGATCGTCTACCTCGAGTATCACGTGGTGGATCACCGGCGGCAGGCTACCTGCGTGGGGCGACGCCGCGCCACCCGCAGCGGGGGCCGGCTCAGCCGCCGCGGGGCGTCCAGCGAAAAGCCTTCAGCGCGACCAGCAGCCCCACGACACCCCAGACGGCGACGATCGCCAGGTTCCCGAGCTCGAACCCGCTGCCCGAGGTGCCCGTGAACGCCGCGTAGAAGGCTTCGAAGAAGTGCCGGATCGGGAAGGCCTCGGCGACGTGGAGCACCCCGGCGGGGATCTCGCTCTCGGGGATGAAGACCCCGGAGAGGAAGTAGAGCGGCAACAGGACCGCGTTGATCATCGGCGCCGCTGCGTCCTCGGATGGGACCGCGGCGGTGAACGCCACCCCCAGGCAGCAGAACGCGGCCGCGCCGACGACCAGCGTCACCAGGACCGCAGGGAGCCGCTCCCAGGGAACGTCGACCCCGTAGACGACCCGTCCGATCGCGGTGATCAAGACCAGCATCACCAGCGAGAGCAGGATCGAGTTGTTGACCCGGCCGGCGATGAAGACCCAGGCCGGCATCGGCGTCCCCCTCCCGCGCTTCAGGCGGCCGTTCTCGCGTGCCGTGACGAGCGTCATCACCAGGCTCTGCATGGTCGCCGAGACGACCGCCATCGTCACGATCGCCGGCACGTAGTAGGTGGTGGTCTTGACCCCGCCGAGCTCCTCGATCGTGTCGTTGCCGAAGATCGTCGCGAAGATGACCAGCAAGACGATCGGGAAGGCGACGGTGAAGAAGACCGAGGCGGGGTTGCGCCAGAAGGCCTTCTGATCGAAGCGGAACTGGTGCAGGGCGAGCGAAAGCGAGCTCACAGGTCCGGCTCCTCGCCGGTCAGGCGCAGGTAGACGTCCTCGAGGCTGGGCCGGCGGACCTCGAGGCCCTCGAGGGCCACGCCGCGGTCGAGCGCCCAGGCCGTCAGGCGATTTAGGTCTCGGGTCGGCTCCTCGCTCAGGAAGGCGACGGCGCCGTTCCCGACTTCGGGGGCCGGTGCGGGGACGTCCCCCGGCCCGATTCCCTCGGGGAGGCGGAACGAGATCCGGGCGGGCTCGCTCTCGCGGTCGCCGAGGTCCTCGGGCGTGCCGGTGGCGACGATCCGGCCACGGGCGATGATCGCGACCCGGTCGGCGAGCCGCTGCGCCTCGTCCATGTAGTGGGTCGTGAGGAAGACGGTCTTGCCGAGGTCGCGGAGGCCGGCGATCATCTCCCAGGCGTGGCGGCGCGCGGAGGGGTCGAAGCCGGTGGTCGGCTCGTCGAGGAAGAGAAGCTCGGGGTCCCCGACCAGCGCCATGCCGACGTCGAGCCGGCGCTGCTGGCCGCCGGAGAGCTCCCGCGCGCGGACGTCGGCCCGGTCGCCCAGCCCGATCAGCTCGATCACGTCCTCGACCGGCCGCGCCGACCGGTAGTAGCCGGCGAAGAGCTCGAGCGACTCGCGGACCGTCAGGTAGGGATCCGGGTTCAGGGTCTGGAGGACCATGCCGACCCGCTCGCGCCACGACCGGCCGGCGCGTTCCGGGTCCTCGCCGAGGACCGTGACGTGGCCCCCCGTCCGCTTGCGATAGCCCTCGAGGATCTCAGTGGTGGTGGTCTTGCCGGCGCCATTGGGGCCGAGAAAGGCGAAGACCTCGCCGCGCCGTACGTCCAGGTCGATTCCCCGGACCGCCTCGAGGTCGCCGTAGCTCTTGGCCAGCCCGCGGACCCTGATGACTTCTTCCGCCACAGCCGGCGGATGTTAGGGCCGGGCCCTACCGGTCGAGCTCGACGTCGCGGTGCTTGACCCGGACGACGACGTCCTCGCGCTGGGCGAGGTCGCGCCTGATCCGGTCGGCGACGGTCACCGACCGATGGCGACCGCCGGTGCAGCCGATCGCGATGGTGAGGTGGGACTTCCCTTCAGCCACGTAGGCGGGCACCAGGAACTCGAGCAGCGGCATCAGCCGGCCGTAGAACTCGCCCGCCTGGGTGCCGGACTCGACGTAGCTCCGGACCTCCTCGTCGAGCCCGGTCAGCGGGCGCAGGTCGTCGACGTAGTGGGGGTTCGGGAGAAACCGGACATCGAGGGTGAGGTCGGCGTCGCGCGGGGGCCCGTTCTTGAAGCCGAAGGTCAGCAGGGTCAGCGCCAGCCGCCCCGCCGACTCGTCGCCGAGCAGCTCCTCGGCGATCCGTCGCCGCAGCTGACCACCGGAGAGCTCCGAGGTGTCCATGACCAGGTCGGCGCGCTCGCGGAGCGGCGCCAGGAGGGTGCGCTCGGCGCGAATGCCGTCGACGACGCTGCCCTCGGGGGCGAGGGGATGGCGGCGGCGGGTCTCCTTGTAGCGGTCCACCAGGGTCTCCTCGTCGGCCTCGAGGAAGAGCACCCTGGGCTTCACACCGTCGCCGTCGAGGTCGTCGAGCACCTGAAGCAGGTCGTCGAAGTAGTCGCCGCCGCGGACGTCGGAGACCACGGCGGCGCGCTCGACCCCGCTCCCGTCGTGACGGAACAGCTCGCCCAGGGAGCCGAGCATCCGGGGCGGCAGGTTGTCGACGCAGAAATATCCGCCATCCTCGAAGGCGGCGATCGCCTCCGACTTGCCGGCGCCGGAATGTCCGGTGATCACGACCATCCTGACCTTGCCGACGCCGTCCGCCATCGCCTCAACCCGTCCTGTTGAGCTGCTCGTGGATCTCGCGCCCGACCTTGCCCGGCAACCCCGGGACCGCTTCGAGCTCCTCGCGGCTCGCCGCCAGGACCCGGTCAGGCGACCCGAAATGGGCGAGCAGCGCCCGTTTCCGCACCGGCCCGACCCCGCGCAGCTCATCGAACACCGAGCCCGTCATCGCCTGGTCCCGGCGGCCGCGGTGGTGCTCGATGGCGAACCGGTGCGCCTCGTCGCGCACGCGCTGGAGCAGCTTCGACGCCTCCGATTCCGGGGGGAGGTCGATCGGGTCCGAACGACCGGGCACGTAGACCTCCTCGAGCCGCTTCGCGAGGCTGATCACCGTGACGCCGCGCTCGGCGAACGGCCGCAGCGCCCTCATCCCGGCCGCGAGCTGGCCCTTGCCGCCGTCGATCACGATCAGCGACGGCAGCGAGGCGAAGCTCTCATCGCGCTCGCCGTCGTGCGGTGAGAGGTCGGCCTGCTCCAGATACCGGTTCATCCGCCGGGTGAGCACCTCCTCCATCGCCGAGAAGTCGTCCGCCCCGTTGCCCTTGGCGAAGTCTCCCCGGACGCGAAAGCGCCGGTAGTGGGCCTTCTTGGTCGCACCCCCTTCGAACACGACCATCGAGGCGACGGTGTGCTCGGCGCCCAGGTTGGAGATGTCGAACCCCTCGATCCGGACCGGCAGGTCGTCCATCGCGAGCGCCCCGGCGAGGGCGCTGAGGGACTCCACCCGCCGCTGGCGCCGGTGTTCCCGGCGCAGGCGGTCCTGGTCGAGGGCGAGGCGGGCGTTGCGCTCGGCCAGGTCGCGCAGGCGCCGCTTGTCGCCCCGCTCGGCGATCCTGATCCGGACCGGCCCGCCGCGGCGCTCGCTCAGCGCCTCGGCGAGTAGGTCGGCTCCGTCGCGCAGGTAGGGCCCGACGATGACCTCGCGCGGGATCGCCGGCGACGCCCCGTAGTACTGCGCGATGAACTCCTCGGCGACGTCGGCGAGGCTGCGCTCACCGTGGTTCTCGAGGTAGAAGCTCTGCCGCTCGGCGAGGATGCCGTCACGGACCTGGAAGACCTGCGCATTGGCATCCTCGCCCTCGGCCGCCACCCCGATCAGGTCCGCGGTGCCCACCGACCCGCCGGCCACCTGCTGCCGTTCGAACAGCGAACGCACGGCCCGCAGGCGGTCGCGGTGGACGGCCGCGCGCTCGAACTGCTGGGCGGCCGCCGCCTGGTCCATCTTCTGCTCCTCCTGCCGCTCGACCTGGCGATAGCGGCCGGAGAGGAAGTCGACGATCGCATCGATGTTGCGGCGGTACTCCTGCCGGTCGACGTAGCCGACGCAGGGCGCCCCGCAGCGCTTGATGTAGTAGTCGAGGCACGGGCTTCCGGACCGGCGCCCGGGCTCGGGCCCCTCGCAGGTGCGGTACTGGAAGAGCTTGCCGAGCAGGTCGAGCGTCTCCCGGACCCGCTTCGCGCTCGAGAACGGGCCGAAGTACGCGCGGTGCGGTCGGTGCCGCTCGCGGGTGAAGTACACGCGCGGGTACTCCTCGTCCAGGCTCACCCCGACGTAGGGGTAGGACTTGTCGTCGCGAAGCCGGATGTTGAACCGCGGCCGGTGGCGCTTGATGAAGTTCTGCTCGGCGAGCAGGGCCTCGGCCTCGTTCGCCGTGACCAGGAAGTCGATCGCCGCCACCTGCGACAGCCAGGTGCCTTGGGGCTTCGAGAAGTGCGACGAGACCCGCTTGCGGATCGACCTCGCCTTGCCGACGTACAGCACGGAGCCGCCGGCACCGTTGAACCAGTAGACGCCGGGCGCATCGGGCAGCCCCCGTCGCTGCGCGGCGATCCGCTCCTCGCGGCTTTCCTTTCCGTTCTCTTCGGCCATCCCGCAAAGGGTAGGCTCCCCGCCCATGGCTCCCGAGATCCCGAGCCCACCGGACCTCAAAACGCTGCGGATCGAGGTCGACGGCGAGATCGGCACCCTCACCCTTGACCGGCCCGACGCCTACAACGCGATGAGTCCGGAGATGATCGCCGAGCTCACCATGGCGTTCGCCTGGTTTGCCGACCGGGCACCCTTGCGAGGGCTGGTCGTGACCGGTGCCGGCAAGGCCTTTTCGGCCGGCGGCGACGTGACCTGGTTCCGCAAGGGGGTCGAGTCCGAGGACTTCGACCTGCCCTCGGACGTGCGCCGCGGCGCCGAGGTCCTGCACCAGGGGATCGTCGACATGCAGCGGATTCCCTATCCGGTCATCGCAGCGGTCAACGGCCCGGCCGCGGGGGCCGGCTTCTCCCTCGCGCTCGCCTGCGACTTCCGGATCGTTGCCGAGAGCGCGTTCTTCGCCTGCGCCTACGGCCGGATCGGCGCCTCGCCCGATGGCGGGATGACGTACTTCCTGCCCCGCGTGGTGGGCCCGTCGCGGGCGCTCCAGATCCTGCTCGAGGACCCGAACATGAGCGCCGGGGAGGCCAGGGCCGAAGGCATAGCGTCGGAGGTCGTCGCGCCTGACCAGCTGCTCGGGCGCAGCCGCGAGCTGGCCGGCGAGCTGGCCGAACGGGCCCCTCACTACGTCCGGATGGCGAAGCACCTCGCCCGGGTCAGCCTGGAGAACAGCCTCGCCGAGCACCTCCAACTCGAGCGTCACGGGATCGCCGACAGCATGGGCACCGAGGACCTGCGGGCGGGCGTCACGGCCTTCTTCGCCGGCGAGAAGCCCGCCTTCAAGGGCACCTGAGCGGGGCTCCGATGCGAATGCCCGGCGTCAAGGGCCGAGGCCAGCGCCTCGGTATTGTGGGCCGCGGTCTCCGACGAAAGGGGTTTTGGATGAAGCGAGCAATCGTGCTGCTCGTGTCGCTCGTTGCGGTTCTCGGCCTGGTCGCCTGCGGAGGCGACGACGACAGCGACACCACGTCCAGCGACACCGGCGCGGCGACCACCGGTGGCGGCGGCGGCGGGGGTGGTGGCGGCGGAGGTGGCGCGGCCGCCCTCAAGGTGACCGCGGACTCGACGGGTCAGCTCGCCTGGAAGCCCACGTCGCTCCAGGCCAAGGCCGGCGAGGTCACGGTGGAGCTCGACAACCCGGCTCCCGTCCCGCACAACATCGAGATCGAGGGCAACGGCGTCGAGGAGGTCTCCGACACGATCAGCCAGGACACGGCGACGGTCACGGCCAGCCTCAAGCCCGGCAAGTACGTCTACTACTGCAACGTCCCAGGCCACCGCGAGGCCGGGATGGAGGGAAACCTCACCGTCAAGTAGGTGAGAACGGCCGGTCGCGTTCTAGCTCGCGGGCAGGGCGCGGCCGACGCTGTCTCCGACGAAGCAGGGCTTCTCCGAGCCCTCTACTTCGAGGGTGAAGCGAGTCACGACCTGCCACCAGCCGCCGCCGACGTCCTCGACGGAGACGACCTCGGCGTAGGCCCGCACCTGGCTGCCGGAGGGCACCGGGGCGGGAAAGCGCACCTTGTTCCAGCCGTAGTTGACCCCGAGCGCGAAGCCGCTCGACGCGATCAGGTCCTTGCGGAACCCGTCGACCAGCGACAGGGTCAGGTTGCCGTGGGCGACGGTGGTGCCGAACGGGCTCTCGCTCTTGGCCCGCTCGACGTCGACGTGGATCCACTGGTCGTCGCCGGACAGCTCCGCGAACGCGTCGATCATCTCCTGGGTGACGGTCCGCCAGTCGCTGGGCCCGACCTGCTGTCCGATCAGCTCCTTCAGCCCGTCGATCCCCTGTGCTTCGGCCAGCGGCACGGCGCGAGCCTAGTCGATCAGGCGCACCGCCAGCGGCGGGGCGAGCAGAACACCGGCGCCGTCGAGGAGGCCCATGATCCGGGCCACGTAGGCGGTGGTTTCGGGGATCGAGGGGACACAGTCGCAGGCGGCCACGGGGGCCGGGCCGGCGTTGTAGGCGGCGAGAGCGAGCGGGACCGAGCCGTCGAACTGCTCCAGCAGGTCCGCCATCAGGTGGGCCTGGGCGTCGATCGCGGCAACCGGGTCGAACGGGTCCGCGAGGCCGTAGGCCCTGGCGGTCGACGGGATGAACTGGGCGATCCCGAGGGCGCCGGCCGGTGAGACGGCGCGCGGGTTGAAGTTCGACTCCGCCATCAGCTGCGCGGCGAGGACGGCGGCCGAGACGTTCCAGCGAGAGGCGGATCGCGTCACGGGCCCCCGGTAGGCGGCCGGCACGAACGCGGGCACGGCGGGCGGGCCCGTCCCGCGGTCGTCTCCGGGTCCGGCGACTGCATCTCCTGCCGCCGAGCAGGGCGGCGGACCGGCCACGTAGCCGAAGTGCCAGGGCTCCCAGGAGTAGCGCTTGGCGAACCCGAACCGCCCGGCGTTCGCAGCCAGCCAGGCGTAGGCGCCCGGCGGGCCGAGGTCGAGCTCGGTCCCGCAGCGGTGGAGCGACTGCCCCGGCGGCGCGACCCAGCGCGGGTCGGGATTGGCGGCGAACAGGGCCGCCTGCTCGGCATCTGAGCGAAAGCCGGAAGTGACGACGAGGAGGACCCCGCCGGACGCTGCCGCCGCCGACATGCGGTCGAAGGCGGCGGCGACGTCCGGCCTCATGCCTTCGCCCTGGCGGTACAGCAGCGGACCCGCATAACCGCCGCCAGAAGCCGTGGACGGCGGCGAGCGTCCCGCGCCGCCGCCGGGAACCGCCTCGGCGACGGCGCTCGCCCGGACGGCCGTCGATCCGCCCCGCACGGACCCCGTCACCACCGCCCGCGCGCGCAGCGGCGCAAACGACGATACGTCGGGGAAGGAGATCCGCAGCCGCCGCGCCGCCACCCCGTTGGCCATCGCGGCTGCCCGGCCTACGCGGCGTGCCCGCCGGAGATAGGCGGGCTTCGCCAGGTGGCGGGGGTTCGCCCTGCCGTCGGGCAGCCGGGCGGGCGCCAGGAGGCGACCTAGGTCGTCGCGGAGCGAACGGGCCGCGGACAACGCCGCCAGGTCGGCGGCGCGTTGAGCCCTGCCCTTCCCGGTCAGCGCCCCCGCCACGGCCACGAGAGCCGCGACACCGACCAGCAGGACCGCGATCGCCCCGAGCGCCAGGGGCAGCGCCTGCCCGCCGGCGCCGGCCAATCGGGCTGCGAACCTCGCGAGTCGTGGCTCGCGGCCCGAGGGACCGACTCGCTCGGCAAGCGGGACCCATGCGGGCGCGGCCGGCAGGACGCGGACGAGCAGGCCGCGCGCGATCAGCTCTCCTGCGGCGAGCGCCGCGAGCGGGCGTCTGCTGGGGAGCTCGGCGCGCAGGAGCGCCGCGGTCGCTCCCAGCTCCGGCGCCTCCACCGCCAGGCGGAACGCCGCGGCGTCGCAGTCGAGCACGCAGGCCGCCCCCCGCGGCAGGAGCCGCGCCGCCGCCGCGGCCAGCAGCACCCCCTCGGCTCCGGCGGGTGCCGGAAGCTCGCAGGTCCGTCCCCGGGCGGCGGGAGGCAGTGGCGGATCGAGGCCCGCGAGGGCGCGCTCCAGATCGCGAGCCTCCCCCGAGGCCAGGAGCGCCGGTCCCCGCGCGCGGGTGCCCAGCCGGACCAGCAGGCTCGGCCGCCCCGGGAGCGCCGTCATCGCCGCCAGCGAAGCGGCGGTGGGGGAAGCGCCACGGGCCCCTGCCATCCCGGCGACCACGACGCGGGGACCGGTCAGTGGTCCACCCCCGCGACCGCCGCGCTCGTCGTCACCGCGAGCACGTCCTCGGGCAGCGGCAGGAGGGCCGGTGGGCGCAACCTGACCCGCACGCGCCCGCGCTCCACCTCGACCGCAACCCGGTCCTCTGCCCAGCCCGGCAGCGCCGCGCCCACCGCGGCACGGGCCGGGCGTCCGGCGGCCAGTGCCGCGGCGCCGGCTTCGGCGGCGCCGTCGGCGAGGGTCAGCGTGTAGCCCGCGGCGAACAGCTGCAGCGCCGCGGCGCCGGCGAGGAGCAACGCCGGCAACCCGGCGACCAGCTCGACCGTCGCCTGGCCGCGCTCCCGGCGCACCGGATCACCCACCGGCACCGGGCCCCAGAGCCGCGCTCGCCGCGACGGGGATCGGCGGCAGCCCCGGCAGGAGGCGGGGCACCGACACCGTGACCCTGACGCCGTCGGCGGCGCGGACCTCGGACCCCCGGCGCAGCAGTCCCGGGAGGGCGCCGCGCGCCGACCGCGCGGGGTCATTGCCGACCAGGGCCGCGCGAGCTCCCGCCCGAGCCGCGATCCCAGCCGACCAGAGAGCGTGTCCGGCCGCGGCGAGCTGCGCTGCGATCAGGAGAGCGAGGACCAGCGCCGGGAGGGAGGCGACCAGCTCGACCGACGCCGTCCCCTCCTGCGCCCGATGTTCCCGATCCGCGGCCACGGGTCGAGGTTCATCGGCCGCCGCGCGCCGGTGGCGCGCCGCGGCAAGGACTTCAGGGCGGAAGCGTCAAGGCTTCCGCACCCGTCTGCTCAATACGTGTTTGCCTCGAGCCAGACGCGCCAGATCGCCGCGATCGACAGCCCGAGCAGGATCAGCCACACGAGCGTGCCGCCGCCGGAGTCGAAGAACTCCTCGGTTCCGGCCAGCAGCAGGGCGATCAGGCCGACGGCGCCGTAGAGGATCGCGCGGCGGCCGTCGCTGAGGCTGAGCAGCGTCAGCTGGTTCTGGCGGGCCAGCGTGTAGATCAGGAACGCGATGCCACAGAGGAACCCCATGCCGAGCGCGGTCAGGATCGTGTCGGCGGCGTTTCCGCCCCCGGGCACGAAGGCGACGCCCAGGGCCAGGACGAGGATGATCGCGATGTTTCTGACGTGCCGGATGATCGGAGTGTAGAACCGGTCGGGGCCCAGTCCGGGAGCAGCGGACGCGGGAGCGAGGGCCGGCGGAAGGTGGGGACTCCGGGTGCCGGCCCGAGCGGGAAGCGAGCATGCCCCCGGCGTTACTTCGAGGTCATTACGACTATTCCGATCACCACTGCCGCGATGCTGGCGGCGAGGCCGAGCAACCCGACGGCGGCGGCGAAGCCGGCGGCCACCGGGCGGTCGTCGCGGGAGAACTCCGCGAACCTCGCTGCGCCCCAGATCGCGGCGGAGTAGACCAGGGTGAGCCCCAGGGCCGACACCGACGCATAGAGCACCGTGTCGAGGAGCTCCTTCGTTTCGACGACCGTGGCGATCATCGGCTCACCCCGCCGGCACCGGCTCGCCCCGGGCCCGTCTGACGAAGGCGATGGCGGCCAGCGCCGCGCCGATCAGCAGGACGATCAGCGGCCCGGCCGCCCCGGTGCCGAAGATCCGGGTGAAGCCGTAGGTCGCGGCGCCGATCGCCGCCGCCGCGGGCAGCGTCAGCACCCAGGCGAAGACGATGTTGCCGGCCACCCCCCAGCGCACCGCCGACAGCCGTTTGCCGGCGCCCGCCCCCATCACCCCTCCGGCGATGACCTGCGTCGTCGAGAGGGGGAAGCCGAAGTGGGAGGAGCTGAGGATCACCGCCGCCCCGGCACCCTGCGCCCCGAAGCCCTGGGCGGCGTCCATCTTGATGATCCGGCTGCCCATCGTGCGGATGATCCGCCAGCCGCCCGTGTAGGTGCCGAGGGCGATCGCGGTGGCGGCGGACACGATGACCCAGAACGGAGGGTCGGCGTCGGCCGAAAGGTGCCCGCTGGCGACGAGCGCCAGAGCGATCACGCCCATGGTCTTCTGAGCGTCGTTCGTCCCGTGCGCGAGGGCGAGCATCCCGCCCGAGATGACCTGGCCGGACCGGAACCCCCGGTTCACCGGGCCCGGCGACAACCGGCCGACGATCCGGTAGGTGATGTTGATCCCGAGCCAGGCGACGAGAAAGGCCAGGGTCGGCGCGATCAGGGCCGGGATCAGCACCTTGCCCGTGATTCCCTCGCCGAGCACGGCGCTCGTCCCGGCCGCCGCCAGGGTCGCCCCGACGACCCCGCCGATCAACGCGTGCGAGCTCGACGAGGGCAGCCCGTAGTACCAGGTGATCAGGTTCCAGGCGATCGCGCCGACGAGACCCGCAAACACGACCGTCGTCGTGATGTCCTCGGGATTGACGACGTCCTTCGCCACGGTCGCCGCAACCTCGAGCGAGATGAAGGCGCCGGCGAAGTTGAGCAGCGCGGCGAAGGCGACCGCGGTCCGTGGCGAGGCCGCCCTGGTCGAGATCGAGGTGGCGACGACGTTGGCGGTGTCGTGGAACCCGTTCGTGAAGTCGAAGGCCAGCGCGGTGGCGACGACGATGGCCAGGATCAGGTCGGAGTCCACGACCTAGGGCACCTAGCTGTTCTTGATGACGATGCCCTCGAGGATCTGGGCGGCGGTCTCGGTGGCGTCGATCGCGTTCTCGAGGACCGCGAACATATCCTTCCAGCGGATCACGACCATGGGGTCGATGCCGTCCGAGAACAGGGACGCGACTGCGTCCCGCGAGATCCGGTCGCCCTCGTTCTCGAGTCTGTGGATCTCGATCCAGTAGTCCTCGAGGCCCTTGAAGTTGCGGAGGTTCTTGAGCGCCTCGGCAAGCTGCTCGCAGCACGCGACCAGCACCCGGGTGAGCTCGATCGCCTGCTCCATCGGCGCCTCGATCTTGTAGAGGCCGAGGAAGTCGGACGCCTCCTCGATGTAGTCGACGACGTCGTCCATCTGCGTCGCGAGGGCGTAGATGTCCTCGCGGTCGATCGGCGTGACGAAGGTCGAGTTCAGGCGCTGGACGATCGCGTGGGTGATCCGGTCACCCTCCTGCTCGGCCTTGAGGATCTCGCGCCCGTGGCCGCTGTCGTCCGGCCACTCGCGCATCATCTGGTCGAGGAGACGGGAGGCCTGGAGAGTGTTGCTGCCGGCCTCCGAGAAGAGGTCGAAGAACACCCGATCCTGCGGGACGAGGGAGATCCGCGCCACGGCGGCGCAACCTACCAGGCGACCCGGCCGGGGGCCGTTGGTCAGGCGGAGGCCGGCGAGGGGGCCTCGGATGCCCGGGCGGCGTGCAGCTCCCTCAGCTCCTCCTGGGCGTCGCGGCGCTCGTCCCCCTCGGCGCGGCGACGGCGCCAGGAGCAGTCCTCCTGGAGCTCCCAGGCGTGCGTGTTGTCGGCGAAGCAACGGTCCAGGACGTCGAGGAGCTGGGCCTTCAGCGCCTCGTCCTCGACCGGCGCCACCAGCTCCACTCGGCTGTCGAGGTTGCGCGGCATCAGGTCGGCGGAGCCCATCAGGACCCGCGTTTCCTCGCCCCGCTCGAAGGCGTAGATGCGGGCGTGCTCGAGAAAGCGCCCGACGATCGAGACGACCCGGATGTTCTCGGAGACGTTTTGGACACCGGGCCGGAGGCAGCAGATGCCGCGGGGGTTGAGCTCGACCGGGACCCCGGCCTGGGATGCCCGGTAGAGGGCCTGGATGCAACGGGCGTCGACCAGCGCGTTCATCTTCATCGCGATCCGCGCCCGCGCGCCTTCGCGGTGAGCCTCGATGGTCCGCTCGATCTCTCCGATGATGTCCTCCCGCATCGTCATCGGCGAAGCGAGCACCTTGCGGTACGCGGCCGGCCGGCCGTAACCCGTCAGGAAGTTGAACATCTCGGCGACGTCGGCGGCGATCTCCTCGTCGGCCGTGAACAGTCCGAGGTCGGTGTAGAGCCGGGCGGTCTTCGGGTGGTAGTTGCCGGTCCCGACGTGGACGTAGTTGCGAACGCGCTCGCCCTCCCGCCTGGCGACCAGCAGCGACTTGAGGTGGGTCTTGAGGCCCGGGATGCCGTAGACGACGTGCACCCCGGCCTCCTCCAGGGCCTTCGCCCACTGGATGTTCGCCTGCTCGTCGAAACGGGCCTTCAGCTCGACGAGGCAGACGGCCTGCTTGCCGCGCTCCGAGGCGCGGATCAGGGACGGCACCAAGGGCGAGTCGTCGCTGGTCCTGTACACCGTCTGCTTGATCGCGAGGACGTCGGGATCGGCGACTGCCTGCTCGACGAAGCGCTCGACCGACGTCGCGAACGAATCGTAGGGGTGATGCACCAGGATGTCGCCCTGGCGGATCGCGGCGAAGATGTCGACCGGCCGCTCGTCCTCGCCCTGGAGCCCCGGCTGGGTAACCGGGGACCACGACGGATAGCGCTGTTCGGCGTGCCCCGGCACCTTCGCCAAGTCGGCGAGGTCGCTGAGGTCGAGCAGTCCCTCGACCTCGTAGACCTCGCGGTCGTCGATGCGCAATGCCGAGACGAGCTGCTCGCGGAGCTTCGGGTTCATGCCTGAGGACACCTCGAGCCGGAGAACCTCGCCGAAACGGCGGCGGCGGAGCTCGTCCTCGACCGCCCGGAGCAGGTCGTCGGCCTCGTCCGAGACGTCGAAGTCGGCGTCACGAGTGACGCGGAAGAACCCGTGGTCCAGCACCTCGATCCCCGGGAAGAGAGCGTCCACGTTCACGGCGATCACGTCCTCGAGCGGGACGAATGTGGAATCCCCCTCGCCCACCGTGAGGAAGCGGCCCAGCAGCTCCTTCGGCACCTTGACCCGGGCGGTGATCTCGTTGCCGGCCTCGTTGTCGCGGAGCAGGACCGCGAGGCTGAGGGACAGGTTGGAGATGTAGGGAAACGGCCTGCCCATGCCGATGACCAGCGGCGTCAGGGTCGGGAAGACCTGGTCCTGGAACCGCTCGGCGATCTCCGCGCGCAGCTCCGGAGACGCCGAGTCCAGCGAGACGATGCAGATGCCGTGTTCGGCCAGCGCGGGCCGCAGGGTGCCCTCGAAGCAGCGGTGCAGCCGCTCGTCGAGCTCGAGGACCTTTTCGCGGATCGACTCGATCTGCTCGGAGGGCGAGAGCCCGTCTGGACCGCGCGACCCGATCCCCGCCTCCGCCTGGTCGGTCAGCCCGGCGACGCGAACCATGAAGAACTCGTCCAGGTTCGAGGCGTAGATGGCCCCGAACTTGACCCGCTCGAGAAGCGGAACCGTCGAGTCCTCGGCGAGCTCGAGCACGCGTTCGTTGAAGGCGACCCAGGAAAGCTCCCGGTTGAAGTAGAGGGACGGGTCGGCGAGGTCGGGAGCGGAGTCGCGCGACTCCCGCTCCTCGGGTGCGGCAACCTGACCTCGAAGATCCTCTTCCAGCACGGCTCAGCCTCCAGTCGCCGCCTCCCCCGGGAGCGGCGGGACCATCGTAGCGGCGAGGAGGAACCGGACCTGTGAACCGGTTGTGAGGAAACGGCGCGCTCAGGCGGCGACGGATTCGGGCGGCGAACCGTTCGATCGGCCGTTCAGGAGGTCGAGGACGACTCCCTCGCGCAGCCCGCCCTTGCCGATCTGAAGCGGCTGGCGGAGCAGCTCGGAGATCTTCTCGAGCAGGAGGATCCCGGTCGGGAGGATGCGCACCCGCCGCGGGTCGAGCTCGAACCTCCGGGCGACTTCGGCTGCCGGGTCTCCGCAGAGCACCCTGATCCCGCGCTCGAGCGTCTCGTACTCGAGAACCGCTCCGACCAACCTGCGCAGCGACGTGGCGCTGCCACCCACCGCAACGGCCTGGTCAGGGCATTCGACCTCCACCCCCTCGAAGATCTCCTCGACCCGGTCCCTGACCCGGCGGATCTCGGCCGCCGCCGGCGGATCGTTGATGAGCAGCTCCTCGGCGAGCATCCCCGAGCCGACGGGAAACGACCGGACCTCCTCGACACCGCCGGAAACCGTCCCGAGGATCACCTCGCTGGAGCCTCCCCCGACGTCGACGACCCCCACCTTTCCCTCGACCGGGTGGCCCAGGGTCTTGGTCGCGCCGACGAAGGACAGCCGGCCCTCCTCGTCCTCGGACAGGACGTCGACCGGCACTCCCGCAACTTCGGAGATGGCGTGGACCACCTCATCCCGGTTGCGCGCCTCGCGGATCGCCGCGGTAGCGACGATCCGGGTCGTGTCGGCGCCCATCTCCTCGGCCAGCTTGACCTGGGTCGCCACGACCTCGCCGACCTCGTGGATCTTCGCCTGCTCGATCCCCTCCTTGGTCGCCGCCTTGCCGATCCGGGTGTAGGCGCGCTGCTCCATCACCTTGTTCAGCCGGCCGTCGTCGGGCTCGGCCACGAGCAGGCGGGTCGTGTTCGAGCCGATGTCGATGGCGGCGCAGAGCACGCGGAGGATCCGCCCTATCGTCGCAGACGGGGTGGCGGCTACCGCCGCGGCGGGAGCAGGGTCATCGGCAGCGTCGACCGCGCGCCGATCGGTGCGGCGAGGTTTCGAGCATAGACCTTCGTCCGCCAGGCCCGGGCGTCCCGCAGCCGGTGTCGGCCCCCGCGGCCCATCTGGCCCACCAGTCTCTGCGCCTGGCCCGGGTCGAGCGCCAGGAACCGCTTCTTCCCGCCCCGCAGCCTCACCGGCCCCCGGCAGGCCCGCGGCGCCAGCCGCGGGCACGCGACGAGGAACGGCACCCTGCCGCCGGCCCGGACCCGCCGGACCACCTGCTCGAGGACGAAGGCGCGCGCCCGGCCCGGGCCCGCCGGCGGCAGCGGCGGGGTGAAGAATCCGCCGGCGTACTCCTGGGGCTCGAACACCGCCGTCTGAAAGCCGCGATCCACATCCCCCCGCGAGACCTTCTTGACCTCGGGGGCGTCGCGGGGACGTCCGATCCGCTGGTCCTCGACCGCGGCCAGGATCCGCTTGAACAGCTCGTTCTGCCAGTCGCTGCCGCCGGTTACACCGCCGGCGTCCTGCTCGTGACCGACCCTGACGACGACGATCCCCTGGCGCGGGAACACCGCGACCAGCTGCCCGAACAGCCCGGAGAAGTGCCAGAGCCGGGCGGGCAGCTCTGGGAACTCGCGGGCGTCGGTGACCGGCCGGTCGCCGACGCGCGGGCTGACGCACGGCTTTGCCCGGTTTAGCCAGATCAACCAGCCGTAGCAGCCGTTCGTCCGGGTGGGCCGGATCGAGGCGCGAACCGCGCGATGGGAGATCAGCCGCCGGCCGCGCCAGACCCCGTCGCGCCGCAGCAGCTCACCCAGCCGACCGTAGTCGCCCGGGGTCATGTGAAGGTCGAAGAAGCCCTGGGTGTGGCCGGCCGAGTCTCGCCCCCAGCTCCATGAGCCGGGCTCTATCCCGAGCGGCGTGAAGACCTGACGCTGCGTGAACGCCTGGAAGTCCTCTCCCACCGCGCGGCCGATCGCCTCGGCGAGCAGCGCTGGACCGCTCTGGCTGTACTCGAAGTAGCTGCCGCGGCGCTTCTCCACGGCGACTGTCAGCGCCTCGCGCAGCCGATCCGGCATGAAGATGTTGTAATCGCGGAATCCGTTCCAGCGCAGGCCGCTGGTCATCGTCAGGAGGTCCCGCATCGTGATCTTCCCGTGCTTGCGGTCGGCCTCGGTGATCAGTGAGCCGAGCGGGTCCTCGGGGCTGATCAGGCGCTTGGTCATCGCCCGCATGAAGCCCAGCGCGACCGCAGACTTCGCCATCGACCAACTCTGGAAGGTCTGGTGCTCGTTGACCGCGGCGCCGCGGTCCTCGCCCACGAGACAGCCGTGGCGGTAGACGCGGATCGCGAAGCTCGACTGGGTGCTCCCGTAGTCGATCGCCCACTGGAGCTTCTGCCCGTCCATGCCGGCCTGGGACGGAGTCGCGCGCTGCCAGGCGCCGCCGACCGGGGGCGGGCAGTGCTTCGCCGCCGACGCAGCCGGGGTGATGGCCATCACGGTCGCGACGGCGGCGGCGGTCACGAGCGCCCCTCGCTTCACTCGCATCCCCATCGACACGATGTTAGGCGGCGCTGGGCGCCGGCGCGGCGTTCAGGCGCCGACCGCGCCCGGGTGCGAGGCGTCCTCGAACTCCCGGAAGAGACCGGTGACGACGAATGCGACCTGCTCGCCGACGTCGACGGCGTTGTCGCCGGTGCGCTCGAGTGCCCGGGCGGCGAGCATC
The DNA here is from genome assembly GCA_035264885.1 of Solirubrobacterales bacterium. Lineage (GTDB taxonomy): Bacteria > Actinomycetota > Thermoleophilia > Solirubrobacterales > 70-9 > DATFPK01. The sequence continues at coordinate 31,020 of DATFPK010000063.1, read as the reverse complement.
ATCGTCATCGCCCACTCACGGCGGTCCGCGTCGTCGCCGATCTCGAGCGCGCGCTGGAAGCATTCGCGGTTGAGCTCGTCCACCACGTCGTCCTGGCGAACCAGGTCGCGGGCGAGAGCGTCGTCGCGCTGCTCGAAGGCGCGCTTAGCCTGGCTCGTCAGCGTCGCGACCTGGCGCCCCATCCGCAGGATCCGGTCGAGCATCTCTTCGTCGGCCGGCGGCTCGTTGCCCGCCAGCGGGATCAGCTTGCAGACGTTCACGCACTGGTCGCCCATGCGCTCGACGTTCTTCATTACGTGCAGCAGCGCCGAGATCAACCGCAGGTCGGTGGCCACAGGCGACTGGGTCGCCAGCAGCGTGATCAGGCTCTGGTGGACTTCGAGATAGCGCCCGTCGATCCGGTCGTCGTCGTTGATCACGATCTGCGCCAGCTCGACATCCTGGTGCTCGACCGCCTCGAGCGTCTTTGCCAGCGCCGCCTCGACCATGTCGAGGCCCTCGAGGCCGCGCGCCTCGAGTCCGGCGAGTTCCTCCTGGTAGTGCACGCGCGCGTGCTCGACCACTCAGCCGACCTTGCCCGAGACGTAGTCTTCGGTCCGCTTGTCGGTGGGGGTGGTGAAGATCGTCTCGGTGTCGTCGTATTCGACGATCCGTCCCCACCGATTGTCCTCGTCGGCGTCGAGCTCGACGATCAGGAAGGCGGTCATGTCGGAGACCCGCGCCGCCTGCTGCATGTTGTGGGTGACGATCACGATCGAGTACTCCTCCTTGAGGTCGAGCATGAGGTCCTCGATCCGCCCGGTCGAGATCGGGTCGAGGGCCGAGCAAGGCTCGTCCATGAGGATCACGTCGGGGTCGACCGCGATGCACCGCGCGATGCAGAGGCGCTGCTGTTGGCCGCCCGACATGCCGAACGCGTTGCTGGCGAGCCGGTTGTCCACCTCATCCCAGAGCGCCGCCCGCTGGAGGGCGTATCGGACCCGGTCGTCGATGTCGTCGAGCCTGAGCAGCTTCGGGCCGAAGGCCACGTTCTCGTAGATCGACTTCGGAAACGGGTTCGGCTTCTGGAAGACCATGCCGATCAGCTTCCGGGCCTGTACCGGGTCGACATCGGGACCGTAGAGGTCCTCCCCGCGGTAGAGGATCTGCCCGCTGACCTCTGCCGAAGGGATCAGGTCGTTCATCCGGTTGAAACAGCGGATCAGCGTGCTCTTGCCGCAGCCCGACGGGCCGATCAGCGCGGTGATGTTGTTCTTGAAGACGTCGAACGTGATGTCCTTGACGGCGGGCTTGCCGCCGTAGGCCACCGACAGGTCCCGAGTCTCGAAGACCTTCCCCTTGTGGTGCGCGCTCGGCGCGTGCCCGTCGCCGCCGATCTCGATCGGCCGCGCCAGGCCTCTCTCCTCTTGCCCGGTCACCTTCTCCTTCACCCTAGTCACCTACCACCTCTGCTCGTATCGATTTCTCAGCCAGATCGCGAACGAGTTGAGCAGGACGAGCAGGAGGATCAGCGTCACGATGCCCGCCGCCGCCAGGACCCGGAAGTCGTCGGATGGCTGCTTTGCCCAGTTGAAGATCTGAAGCGGCATCGCGGTGAACCCGCTCATCGGGCCGCTCGGGTCGAAGGTCACGAATGTGGCGGCGCCGAGCGGGATCAGCGGCGCCGTCTCGCCGATCGCCCGTGAGACCGCGAGGATCACCCCTGTCGCGATCCCCGGGATCGCCGCCGGCAGGACCTGGTGGCGAATGGTCTGCCAGCGGGTCGCCCCAAGCGCCAGGGAGCCCGCGCGGATCGACGGGGGCACCGCGCGGATCGCCTCGCGCGCGGCGATGATCACGATCGGCAGGACGAGGAGGGCGAGCGTCATCGAGGCGGTCAGGACCACGAACCCCAGACTCAGCGGGCCGCGGGCGATGAAGGCGAGGCCGAGCAGCCCGTAGATGATCGACGGGACCGCGGCGAGGTTCTGGATGTTGACCTCGACGAGGCGCGCCAGGCGACTGTCCTTGTTCGCGTACTCCTCGAGGAAGAGGGCCGCCCCGATTCCGATCGGCGCGATCAAGAGGATCACGAACCCGATGATCCAGAGCGTGCCGATGATCGCCGAGCGCAGCCCGGCCTTCTCGGGGTCACTCGAGCTGCCTTCCGTGATCAGCCCGGAGTCGAGCCGGCCCCTGCCGTCGAGGATCGCGTCCCCGAGCAGGATCGCGAGACCGACCAGCGCCAGCGAGATCGCCAGGAAGAGCAGCGTCGCGAAGACCGTGCCCTTGACGACGTCGCCGCGCGGCCGGCTGTCGAGCCGCTCCGCGGTCATCGCCCTCGCGCCCGAGACCGCGAGCCTCGCCCGCGGGTTCGGCGGGCCGCCGCCGCTCACTCGTACACCTCGCGGTAACGACGGACGAGCCGAATGCTCAGCAGGTTCATGACGAAGGTCATGACGAACAGCAGCAGCGCGACCGCAAAGACCGTCTTGTAGGTGATCGTCCCGGTCGCGATGTCGCCCGTCGCCGTGGTACCGATGAAGGCCGTCATCGCCTGAATCGACTCGGCCGGCGAGAACGTCAGGTTCGGCGTGTTTCCTGCGGCCAGCAGGACGATCATCGTCTCGCCGATCGCCCGCGAGACGGCGAGGATGATCGACGCCACGATCCCCGACAAGGCGGCCGGGAAGACGACCCTGGTCGCCACGCGCGACTTCGACGCTCCGAGCGCGTAGGCGCCCTCGCGCAGCCCGTTCGGCACGGCGGTCATCGCGTCCTCGGAGATCGAGGCGATGATCGGCACGACCATCAAGCCGATCGCGAGACCGGCGGCGAGGGCGCTGAAGATCAGCGGCGGCCCGCCGAACAGGTGGCCCGGCCAGACGTCCTGCAGGGTCGGGGTTATGAACGTCAGCGCGAAGAACCCCAGGGCGACCGTGGGGATGCCGGCGAGGAGCTCGAGGACCGGCTTGACGATCCGCCGGGTTCGCCGGCTCGCATACTCGCTGAGGTAGACCGCCGACCCGAGGCCGACCGGAATCGCGAACAGGAGTCCCCAGAAGGTGACGCTGAGCGTCCCGACGACGATCGGGAGCACGCCGAAGCTCGCAGGCTCGAAGGTCGGGCCCCAGTCGGTTCCGAACAGGAAGTCGCCGAGCGAGACCTCGCCGAAGAACTCGAGTGCGGGCTCGAGGAGCGAAACCAGAATCGCGACCGTAGTCGCGACCGAGATGACCGCACATGAGGCGAGCAGGGCGTAGATGACCCTCTCGCCGTATCGCGGGCTCGAAGCCTCCAGCCGGCGCTTCAGCGCCGGTCCGGAGACTCCGATCTGACCCGCTTCCATGCCTGCGGCCGTCCGTCAGCCGATCTTCTTGACCGCGGACTTGGACTGCGAGAGCTGCTGGTCGGTGAGCGGGATGAACCCGACCTCCGACGCGATCCCGTTCACGTTCGCCAGGTAGTAGTCGACGAATGCCTTCACCTCGGGCTTCTGCATCGCCTTCTCGGACGGGTAGATGAAGAGCTCGCGGCCCAGCGGGGTGTACTCGCCCGCCTGCACGCTCTCCTCCGATGGCGCGACGCACTTGCCCTTCTCGTTCTCGATCTCGGCCGCCTTCAGTCCCTCGGCGTTCTCCTTGTAGTAGGAGTAGCCGAAGTAGCCGATGCCGCCCTCGGACCCCTCGACGCCGACGACGGTCTGGTTGTCGTCCTCGCCGACGTTGTTGTAGTCCTTGGTCTGCACGCCCTCCTCGCCGTTGACCGCCTCCGTGAAGTAGTCGAAGGTCCCGGAGTCGGTGCCCGGCCCGAAGCGCGCGATGTCGGCGCCGAAGTCCGCGTCGAGGTCCTTCACGTCGCTCCAGCTCGAGACGGCGTCCGCCCCCCAGATCTGCCCGAGCTGGTCGAGGGTCAGGCAGGTGACCGGGTTGTTGGGGTTGAGCACGACGGTCAGAGCGTCGTTGGCGACCGTCACCTCATCCTGCTTGACGCCGCCCGTCTTGCAGGCCGCGAGCTCGTCGGACTCGATCGTTCGTGACGCGTCGTTGATGTCGGTCTCACCGGCGCAGAATTTTTCGAACCCGCCGCCGGTCCCGGCCTGGCCGACCGAGATCTGAACGTCGGGGTTCTCCTCGTTGAATTGCTCGGCCACCGCCTCGGTCAGCGGGCCCACGGTGCTCGAGCCGTCGATCCGGATCGATCCCGAGAGGCTGCTGCTGCCGCCGCCGCCCGAGCTCGAGCCGCCGGACCCGCTGTCGTCATCGTCACCGCATGCGGTCCCACCGAGCGCCAGCGCGAGCGCCGCCACGAGCACTGCCCAACGCTTCGAACTGAGATTCACGAAGTCTCCTTCTGTCCGTCCATGGCAGCCCGGATGGCTGCCCGACGAGCGTCTCAGCGGCGAGGCGGGAGGTTGTTACTGGGCCGTTGCGCCGATGTGAAACTGCTGTGAACGCGCGGTCGCCCCCGCATCGTTCGGCGGCGGGCCGGCGGCGGTTTTTTGCTCGACCGGGAGGTCGGAAGCGGGGTCGAACCGATAGCCGACGCCGAAGTGGGTGTGGATGTAGGTCCACTGAGGGGAGCGGGACTCGAGCTTGCGGCGGAGCTTGCGCACGAAGACGTCCACCGAGCGATCCCCGTGCGCCATGGCGTAGCCCCAGACCCGCTCGTAGATGACCTCTCGCTCGATCGTTCTGCCCGGCGCGTCGGCCAACACCTGAAGCAGCTCGAACTCCCTCCGGGTCAGCTCGAGACTGCGGCCGCCGGCGAAGGCCTGGAACTGATCGGAACGGATCTCGAGCTCGCCGAACACCGCCGGCGTGGCGGCGGCGCGGACGCGGCGGCGGCGGGTGATCGCCTCGACGCGGGCCAGCACTTCCTCCGGGTGGCATGGCTTGGTCACCCAATCGTCGGCCCCCAGCCGCAGGGCCCGGACTCGCTCGGCGACGCTCGACTTCCTGGCGCAGACGATCACGGTGAGGTCGGGCACGGCTGCGCAGATCCGCTCGTGGTACGGCGACTCGGCGGACCCGGCGGCCGCCGGATCGACGATCAGAGCGCCGAGCTTCATCGCCACGAGATCGTCCGGCCGGGACTCCGCCTCCAGCTCATGGACCTCCCACCCGTACGCCTCGGCGCGCTTGCGGAGGACGGTGAGAAAGCCGCTGTCGTTGTCGATCACCGCGAGCTTGACAATGGCGAGTGTAGGGACAGCGGCAGCCGGCACCGCTGCCCGCCGGCGGTCTTCACAGGTTGTTCACAGGTGCGGGCGGGGCTCTCGCCTGCGGTAGATTCCCTGCCGTGAGCCGCCGCTCCATCTTCCGCCTGGCTCTGCTGAGCGCCGCCCTGGTGCTCATGGCCACCGCGCCGGGCGCCGTGGCCGCCGACGGCATCGGCCTCATGGGCCGGGTGGACGACCTCGAGATCACGCTGTTCTGCTTCGGCGTGATCCTCTTCTTCCCGATCCTCGTGACCGTCCTGTCGCTGGTCCAGGGCCGGCTCGAGGCGCGCAAGGAACAGCGGCGCTACGACCTCGAGCGCCTCGGCTAGCGGCTGCAGCGCCGGTTGCGCGCCTGTATGGCGCCGCTCACAGGACGGAGGACATCCGCTACAACCGTTGTAGTAGCCAGCTCACGCCTGCCGCAGGGCCGCCCGCTTCGCGCGGCCGCAGGCGCGCAGCACGCCACCAAGGGAGTTTTCCGTGCCGTTCCGGAAGGGGACATCGCGGCGGCGTCCAGCCGCCGCCCTCAGCGCAAGCGCCGTCCTGGCGCTGGTCGCGGCGTGCCCGGCCGCGGCCTTCATCGACCCGCCCAAGCCGGTTGACGTCGATCCCCGGCCGGTCCTGCCGCTGAGCGTCGAGCCCCGGTTCGGCGACGCGCTCGAGGCCGGCCGCGGACACGAGGGCATCGACCTCTTCGCTCCCGCCGGCACGCCGCTGATCGCGGTCGACGACGCGGTCGTCCTCGAAACGGGGGACGACGGCGGTCGCGGCAACTACGTCTCGATCTACGACGCCCGCGGCGACCGCACCTACAACTACTTCCACATGCTCTCGCCGGCGCTGGTCGCCCCCGGCGACCGCGTCGGCTCCGGGCAGAAGCTGGGCGAGCTCGGCTGCACCGGCTCGTGCTGGGGCAACCACCTCCACTTCGAGCTGCGAGCCGGTCGGGGGCCCTATGGGCCCGTCCTCGACCCGGTCCCGTTCGTGGAGCGACTGGATACCCCGGCCCCGCCTCGGCTTCCGCCGGTCCTGCGCGGCTAGCCGAGCCGGAACCCGGTCAACAGACGCTTCTCGCTCTCGCCCTGCACCTCGGCGACGACCTCGATCCTGCCGTCGAGCGGCGTGCCGCGGATCTTCGTCGCGAGCAGGTCGTCGACCTGGAAGACGCCGGCCGAGTTGTTCATCTCGATCTCGACCCGGACCGGGAGCTGCTCGCCGGCCGAGATCCGCACCTCGTCGATCGCCGCCGCCGAGATCGAGTGGATGCCTTCCTGCCCGGACTCGAGCGGGATCCGGGACCGCCCTCCGGCCATGTCGAGCGCGTCGGCGACGCGAACGATGCCGGCCTCGAGCGTGTAGGGCTCGCCCTGTCGCCGGTGGCCGATGATCGCGTGGAGGATCTCGCCGGTGACGATCGAGCGTTCGGGCTCCTCGTAGGGGCGGGCCAGCAGCCTGCCGAGCGCAGCCTCGGCCAGGAACAGGCTGTACGCCTCGTGCTCGGCGCGGTGAATCGACATGCCGACGTCATGGAGGAGGGCGCCACCGGCGACGACCACCTCGGCGTCGCGGTCGCGCATCCCGTGGTCGGAGACCATGGCCGACTGGACACCCGCCTTGGTGAGCAGGCGCAGCAGCCGCAGCGCGACGTTGAGCACGATCTGGACGTGGACCCACGAGTGGTCCGACATCCCGAGGCGCTTGGCGTGGACCTGCGCCAGGTACCACCATGTCCTCACCTGGACGTCCGAGTTCACCGCGTCGAGGAACGCCTCGAGGCGGCGATTGCCGCGGGTAGGGGCGCGCACGCTCGCCTCCTCGATCGCCTCCCGCGGCGGCTTCGGCGACGGTCCCTCCGGCTTCGGCGCCGGGACCTGCTCCTCGCTCACGATCCTCCCGCGGCGCCGGCGGGCGCCGCCGCCCGGCTTAGCGCCAGGCCCTCCCGGACGCCGCCCGAGCCGATCTCGAACGGCACGGGCAGCAGCTCGCAGAGCCCCTCGAGGACGACCAGCGCCGCGGGCAGGAGGCGTACCCGCTCCGGCGCGATCCCGGTCTGCTCGGCGACCCGCTTCGCCGGGCCCTCGGTGACCGCGCGCAGCGCCGCCCCGAGCTCGCCGGGCCCGGCGCGCGGGCCGCAGAGGAGCCGCAGCGACGCGGCGCCGCCGCCGACCGCGAGCGTCGCCTCGGGGAGGCCCGAAGGCTCGAGGTTGGCAAGCCGCCGCGCGACCGCGGCGCGCATCGCGGAGATGTGGTTTGCCGCGGGCGGATCGCTGGGGCGGACGCGTTCGATCAGCACTCGCGAGCCGACGGGGCGCGAAGCCCACCAGCCGGGGTCGCCGCCGGGGCTGCCGATCGCGACCTCGGTGGACCCGCCGCCGACGTCGACGACGGCCAAGGGGCCGGCGTCGTCGCGGCCGGCGGTGGCGCCGCTAAAGGCAAGCCGGGCCTCCTCGCCGGCCGAAAGGATCCGCAGCGGACCGGCGCCGGACCGGCGGCAGGCGCGCTCGAGGCGGCGCAGCTCCGCGTACTGCCGGAGGGAGCCGGTGCCGGCGACCACCAGCTCCTCGGCGCCTTCGGCCCGGGCGCGGCGGGCCTCGGCCTCGACCAGCGCGGCGAGCGCGGGCTCGGTGCCGCGGGTGGGGCTGACGAACTGGCGGCGCTCGGCGACCGGCCGCAGCGACTCCCCCTCGACGTCGGCCACCAGCAGGCGCGTCGTGTTCGTGCCGATGTCGATCACGCCGATCCGCACGAGCCGCATCCTCTCAGCTTTTTGCCGCCGCTCCCGTGGCTACTCTGAGCGTGCTTCCTCCCCCCGCCGGCCCAGCCCTTGTCCACCTGTCCCAACACCGGCCTCACTCTCCCCGAATGCAGTTGCTCGCGATGCATCGAGCGCCAGCTCGAGCGGTTCGCGCCGGCCTTCATGCCGGTCCGGCCTCTGCACGACCCGCTGGTGCCACGCGAAGTCCGCCCACTCGGGTCGGCACTCCCGCCCGCCGCCGAGCGGCTCCATCGGCCGGTCCTCTAGCCGGTCACTCGCCGAGGACCTTGATCACGAGCCGCTTCGGGCGGCGGCCGTCGAACTCGCAGTAGAAGACCTGCTGCCACGGCCCGAGGTCAAGGCGCCCGTCGGTGACCGGCAGGATCGCCTGGTGGTGGACGAGGAGGTTCTTGAGATGGGCGTCCCCGTTGTCCTCGCCGCCACGGTGGTGGCGGTAGTCCTCACCCTCCGGCAACAGGGCCTTGGCAACCTCGTTGGCGGGCGACTGCCAGCTCGGTGGTGCGATCTTGTCGAGCCACTCGAGGGTGTCCTCGTGGATGCCCGGCTCGTCGTCGTTGACCCAGACACCGGCCGTGATGTGCATCGCCGAGACCAGCGCCATGCCTTCGGCTATGCCGGCGGTATCAACCGCCTCCTGGACGTCATCGGTGATCCGGATCAGCTCACGCCGGCGCTCGGTCTGGAAAGTCAGATACGCGGTGTGGGACCTCATGGGCCCGCAGCATCCCAGAACCGCGCGGGCACGAGGATACGATCGGACCGTGGCCAGCCTGCTTTCGATCGAGCGGCGGGAAGCGGTCGCCCTGATCACCCTCCAGCGGCCCGAGAAGCGGAACGCCCTCTCGATCGACCTTCGGGTCGAGCTGGCGGAGTGCTTCGCCGGCCTGGGCGACGACGACACCGTCGGCTGCGTGGTTCTGACCGGAGCCGGCAGCGCCTTCTGCGCCGGAATGGACGTGACGCAGTTCGGCGGCGACGCCGCTCATAAGCGCCGGCTCGTCGAGACGTCGGCCGCGGCCTTCGACGCGGTCGGCTCCTGCCCGCGCCCAGTGGTGGCGGCGGTGAACGGCCCCGCGGTGGCCGGGGGGTTCGCGCTCGCCCTGCTCTGCGACCTGCGGATCGCGGCTACCGGGGCGACCTTCGGGTTCCCGGAGCTGCGGCGCGGAATTCCGCCGTCCTATGCCGCCGCCCGGGCCGTTCTCTCGGCGGCCGCCGCCGCCGAGATATGCCTCACCGGCCGGGTGTTCGGCGCCGAGGAGGCGCTCCGGCTGGGGGCCGTCAGCGAGGTGGCGCCGCGGGACGTCGTCGAGCGAGCGCTCGAGGTCGCCATGGCGATCGCCGCGGCGCCCCGAGCGGCGACGCTGGAGACCAAGCGCCGGGCGCTGCTCGACCGCGAGCGGACGTTCGGGCCGCTGTTCGCCGAGGAGGAGCGGGTCTTCCGCGAGGCGCTGCTGAGGCCGCAGAGGGGCGACGCCGCCTGACGGTGCCTCACCGAGGCGCAATGCCGTCCGCCTGGTCGCCGCAGATCGGTCCGGCTAGACGCCGCAGTTCGGCCACGGGCTCGACGCCGACTGCGAGTAGAGCAGCGCCGCCCGGTAGTCCTGCTCGCCCTCGGGAGCGGCTGCGGGGTCCCCGCTGCCGCCGACTGATGCCCAGGTGCCGTAGTCGAACTGGTACTTGCCGCGGTAGGTCCCGTCGGACGAGACCGCGGCCGGGTCCCCGCCCGACTCGCAGGCGGCGATCGCCTCGAGGGTCGACGTCGAGACGCCGAGTCCGGCGAACTCGGCCTGCCGGCGCGCCTCGGCGCGCGCGGCGCGCTCGAGGGCCTGTCGGCGCATCTCACGGACCTGTAGCTGGATCGCCTGGTGGAGGCGCTGGGCCGGGCGCTCAAGCACGTCCCCGGCGACGACGTCCGCACGCCCCTCGCCGCTGCCCGGCAACGGCGCGTCGACCGCAGCGGCGATCGCGGCGGCCGGGAACAGCGCGCCCAGCGTCACGGCGATGGTCGAAATCGATCTTCTGCTCGGCATTCGATCTGCTCCGTTCACGGCCCATCGCCTGCCCGCGGCGCGTCCGGCGCGCGGCGATCCCCTCCGGGTCCGCTCGGCGGGCCGCGGGGGCGGCGACTGGCAAGGTTGGTCGAGCCCGGCCTGGTGGCTGTGAAGCGCGTTTCCCCTGCGCTCGCCGGGCTTGTCTCCCCCTTGGGAGGACGCCATGTTAGGAAAGAACGAGGAAAGCTGTGTGTTGTCCGTCACACAGCTAACGAGAGGGTGCGGATCGTTACGAAACCCCGCGCCCTGCTCCGCCGGCCGCCTCCTCGTCGGCCGACCCCATTCCTAGACTGGCCCGCGTGGCGGAATCGAGAAGGTCCTCCCCCGCCGATCCCCCCGCCCCGCGCGGCGGCTCGCTGCCGGAGCGGCTGCTGGGAAGCGGGGCGCGAGGCGCGGCGCGGGTGGCCGGAGTCGCGGGCCTCGACGCCGCCGCCGAGCGAGCCCTCGAGGAGGCGATCGTCCGGGCGACCGAGAGCACTGCTGTCGAGCGAGCGATCGGGCGGGTCCTCCAGGGACCGGCGGTCGAGGAGGCGGTCGGCGAGGCGCTCAGGAGCCCGGCCGTCGAGCGGGCGCTGGTCGAGGCGTTGGACAGCGAGATGGTCGAGCGCATCTGGGAGCGGCTCCTGGCGAGCGACGAGGCCCAGAAGCTGGTCGAGCGGATCGCCGAGGCGCCGGAGGTACGCAGCGCCCTGACCGCCCAGGGAGTCGGATTCTTCGAGGACATCGCACGGGAGCTGCGCAGCGCGGCGCGGCGGCTCGACGACGGGCTCGAGCGGCTTGTGCGGCGGCTCGTGCGCCGGCCTCGCCGCGCCGCGCCCACGGATCACGCCGGCGGCGTAACCCGGATGCTGGCGATCGCCGTCGACGCCGCGATCGTCAACGGGGCCCTGCTCGCCGCCACCGCGCTCGTGACCTTCATCGCCGACCGGCTGTTCCCCGGCTCGGGTGCAGCGTCGGCGCCGGTCTTGGTGCTGGGCGTCGGCGCCTGGATCGCGGCGAGCTGCGCCTACCTCTTCATGTTCTGGACGCTGGCCGCGCAGACGCCGGGCATGCGCCTGCTGGGAATCCGGATCGCCGACGAAGGGGCTCCGGGGCTAGGGGCCCGAGTGGCTCTGCGGCGCCTGGTCGGCCTGGTTCTCGCCGCTATCCCGCTCGGTCTCGGGTTCGCGGGGGTCCTCTTCTCCGACCGCCGCCGCGGCTTCCACGACCGGTTCGCCGGGACCGATGTGATGTACGCGCGCGAGAGGCCGCGGACGGCCCCCTGGTCCGGCGAGGACGGCGAGGCGCCGCCCGGCCCCTAGGCCGCTTCGCCCCGCAGCAGGGCGAGACTGGGCAGGGTCCTGAAGGTGATCGCCTTCGGGGCGCGGAAGCCCGAGGCGGTCATCCAGTCCGAGACCTCGGGGACCGTGTACGTGTCGGCGCCCGACGTGAGGTGGAAGAACAGCCCCATCAGCGCGCCGGAGTCGGGCTGCTTGCCGGGCGGCCGGTCGAACAGCTCGAGGACGCAGAGCGGCGACCCGGGACGGAGCGAGCCGCGGATCTTGGCGAAGAGCTCCCGGGCGCGCTCCTGCGGGAGGTGGTGGACGATGTTGAAGCACAGCGCGCCGTCGTGGGGGCCGCCGAAATCCGCCTCGAACATGTCCCCCTCGACGTACCGGATCCGGTCCGCCATGCCTGCCTCGGCAACGATCTCGCGGCCGATCGCGGCGCTGCCGGCCAGGTCGACGATCGTTGCGTTCAGACTCTCGTGACGGCGGCAGAGCGCCATCGAGAACTCGCCGTGCCCGCCGGCGACGTCGAGCAGCGAGGTCGAGCCCGGAGCCAGGTCGACGCCCTTTGCCACCTCGCCGCTCGAGAGACGGGCGACCTCGTACTGGCCGCGGATATAGCTGCGCCAGTAGGGGTCGTCGGGCGGCCGGTCGTGGAGCTCGACCGCCCTGCCCTCGCGGATCAGGTCCTCGAGACCCGCCCACCACTCCCAGTAGTGCCAGTTGTCGGCGAGGAAGCCGCCGACATAGCGGTCGGATGACGGGTCGAGCCAGCGGCGGGCCCGGGCGGTCATCTCGTAGCGCTCGCCGGGCTGGATCTCCACATGGCCCTGCGCGGCCAGCACGTCGAGGAGGAGCGCTGTCCCCTCGACCTGGAGGCCCAGGTCCCGGCCGAGCTCCTCGGCCGTGTAGGCGCGTTCGGCCAGCGCTGCGAGCATCCCGGTCTTCTGCGCCACCTGGAGCGACCGCGCCACCGCCATCCCGAACATCGATTCGCCGATCGGAACCGGCATCAGGTTGAGCAGCAGGCCGAGCCGCTCGACTGCCCCGTCCGGCTTGGCGCCGATCCGCATCGCGCGCCACGGTACCAGCGAAGATCGGCGCGCCAGGCCGGTTTGACGACCGCCGCCCTTGCGACCCTTATCGGGCGTGGGAGCCGTACGCGCCATCTTCTTCCTCTATCTCGGCCTGATCGTCGCCGGAATCGTCCTCGCCAGCGTCGTCGGGCTTTCCCACCACTGAGGCTGAGCGTGCTCAAGCACAATGGGCTGACCCTCTTCTTCGCGCTGCTCTGCCTGCTCGCCATCGGCGGCCAGTCGATCGCCGGGCACGCGGACTACAACGAGGAGGAACGGGCGCACGCCAGACTCCTGGACGAGCAGCCGCAGGAGCTCTCCTACGGCCGCTACGTCACCTCGTCGTCCTTCGCCCAGGACGTCATGGAGAACTGGCAGTCCGAGTACCTCCAGTTCCTCCTTTTCATGATGGCGACGACCTACCTGATCCAACGCGGGTCACCCGAGTCCAAGGAACCCGGCCAGGAGGGGCTGGAGTCCGACGAAGAGCAGAAGGTCGGTCCGCACGCGGACGAGGAGGAATCGCCCTGGCCGGCCAAGACGCGGGGCGCGATCCACTTCCTCTACGCGAACTCGCTGCTGACCCTGATGGGGCTCCTCTTCGCCGGCGCCTGGTTCGCCCAGTCCGTGACCGGCTGGACCGCCTACAACGCCGAGCAGAGCGAACACATGCAGTCGACGGTCTCCTATGTCACCTACCTCGGGACGGGTGACTTCTGGAACCGCACTCTCCAGAACTGGCAGTCGGAGTTCCTCGCGGTCGGGTCGTTCGCGATCTTCGCCGTGTACCTGCGCCAGCGCGGTTCCCCCGAGAGCAAGCCGGTCGGCGCACCGCACGAGGCCACCGGCGTCGAAGGCTGAGGGGCCCCTGCTCCCGCTAGCTTGAGGGCGTGGAACCCGCCCTCCGGATCAGCGGCCTCGGCAAGCGCTACGGCGACGGCACCGTCGCCCTCGACGGCCTCGACCTCGAAGTCCCTTCGGGGAGCTTCTTCGGCCTGCTCGGGCCCAACGGCGCCGGCAAGACGACGCTGATCAGCGCCGTCTGCAACCTGATCCGCGTGACCGCGGGCGAGATCGAGGTCTTCGGCCTGCCCGGGGGCAGCCTCGAGGCGCGGCGGCTGATCGGCGTCTCCGAGCAGGAGCCGAACCTCGACCGCTTCCTGACGGTCCGGGAGACCCTGCTCTACCACGGCGGCTACTACGGGATGCCCCGCCGCGCCGCCGCCGAGCGCGCCGATCAGATGATCGACGTCTTCGACCTGCGCGCGAAGCGCGACGTGCGGGCGCCGAAGCTGTCCGGCGGCATGCGTCGGCGGTTGCTGCTCGCCCGCGCCCTCCTGCACGAGCCGCGCCTGGTGATCCTCGACGAGCCGACCGCCGGAGTCGACGTCGAGTTGCGCCATGAGCTCTGGCGCTATATCCGCCGCCTGCACGAGCAGGGGACGACCATCCTCCTCACGACGCACTACCTCGAGGAGGCCGAGGCCCTCTGCGAGGAGATCGCCCTGATCAGCCGCGGCAGGATCGTCGCCCTCGACGACGCCGACGGCCTCAAGCGCCGCTACGACGCGACGACCCTGGAGGACGTCTACCTGAAGACGGTGGCCACCGGGCGGCTCGCCGCCCGGGAGGCATGACCCTCCCGGCGGCAGAGCCGGCGGCGCCCCGTCCCTGGACCGGGTTCGGCTGGCTCGCGGCGCGTGAGTGCCTGCGGGTGCTGAAGCTCTGGACGCAGACCACCCTCGCTCCGGTCGTCTCCTCCGTCCTCTTCATCGTCGTCTTCGGCCTCTCCCTGGGTGGCCGGATCAACCAGATCGACGGGGTCGACTACGAGGTCTTCATCGTCCCGGGCCTGATCGCGATGGCGATGGCCCAGGCCGCCTACTCCAACAACTCGAGTTCGGTCTTCCAGGCGCGCAGCGACCGCTACATCGACGACATCCTCGCCGCCCCGATGCGCACCTGGCAGATGAACGTCGGCCTCTGCATCGGCGGCGCGTTCCGGGCGCTCGTCATCGGTCTGGCGCTGATGGCGCTGGCGGTGCCGCTGACCGGCGCGTCGGTCGAGCATCCGCTCGCGCTGGCGGTCGCCCTTCTCCTCCTGATCGTGGTGTTCGGCTTTCTCGGGACCATCGTCGGGATCTACGCCGAGACGTTCGACCACCACACGTTCATCAACAACATCGTGATCCTGCCGCTGACCTTCCTCGGTGGCGTCTTCTACTCGGTGGACAGCCTGGGCGCGCCGTGGGAGGAGATCTCCCACGCAAACCCGCTCTTCTACGTGATCAACGCGGTCCGCTACGGGTTCCTCGGCAGCGCCGACGTGGCGGCGGCCGTCTCCTTCGCCGTCCTCGGGGTCCTGGCCGCCGCGCTCGCCGCCTGGTCGCAGTACCTCTTCGCGACCGGCCGCCGGCTCAAGCCCTGAGGACTGTCGTCGGTTAGGCGGGACCGCTGCGGGGTAGCCGCCGGACGCAGGCAAGAAAAAGATCCGAAAGGAGCGCCGATGGAGGCTTCCGCCCAGGAGACCGGTCAGGTCACCGGCACGAAGGACAAGGACTACAACATCATCTGGTTCACGGAGCAGTGCCTGAGCAACGTGCTCCGTCTCGAGCAGTACGCGAACGACGCCGAGCGCGACGGGGACAGCGACCTCGCCGGGTTCTTCCGCCGTGCCCAGGGCGAGAGCCGCAAGGGCGCCGAGCAGGGCAAGGACATACTCCGCAAGCGCCTCGCCGGCTAGAAGCCGCAGCGGGCCTTCGCGACGGCGCGCCCACCGGGCGCGCCGTTCGCGTTTCCGCGTAGGATTGCGCCGGCCCCGCCCTTCCCTGCCCGAGGTGAACCCAGCCGTGTCCAGAACCCGCGTCCTTCTCCTGCTCGCGTTCCTCGCCCTCGCCGCCGCCCTCGCCGCCTGCGGGGACGACTCCGATGACTCGGGTGACGACTCCGCCGCCACCGCGTCCGGCTGCAAGCCGGCGCAGCTCCAGACCGCCGAAGAGGGGACGCTCACGGTCGGAACCGACAAGCCCGCCTTCCCGCCCTACTTCGTCGGCAACGATCCCACCAACGGCAAGGGCTTCGAGAGCGCGGTCGCCTACGCGATCGCGGGCCGGCTCGGCTACCAGCGCGGCGACGTCAAGTGGACGGTCGTGCCGTTCAACGCGTCCTATGCGCCGGGCCCGAAGGACTTCGACTTCGACGTCAACCAGATCTCGATCACGCCCGACCGTGCCAAGCAGGTCGACTTCTCGACGCCCTACTACGAGGCAGAGCAGGCGGTGGTCGCGTTGAAGGGCTCCGGCGCGGCGAAGGCGAAGTCACTCGACGACCTCAAGGACACCAGGTTCGGGGTCCAGATCGGGACGACCAGCCTCGACGCCGTCAACGACGTCGTCCAGCCGTCAACCGAGGCGCGGGTGTACGACAACTCCAACGACGTGATCAGCGCGCTCAAGCAGGGGCAGGTCGACGCGGTCGTCGTCGACGTGCCCACCGCGCTCTACCTGACCGCGGTGCAGGTTCCTGAGGCCACCGTCGCCGGCCAGTTCTCGGCGCCGGGCGGCGACACCTGGGGGGCGCTGCTGGAGAAGGACTCTCCCCTCACCGCCTGCGTCTCGAAGGCCGTCGAGGAGCTGAAGAGCTCGGGCGAGCTGCCGAAGATCGAGCAGCGCTGGATGAGCCAGGCGGCCGGCGCGCCGGTGCTCGACTAGGTCTGGGCCACCCCGCCGGGAAGCCGGCTTGGGAGAAGCGGAGATGACTGCGAGGTCCGCGGCGGGAACCGACCGGCGGGCCGAGCGCGGCGCGGCGCGGCGGCGCCGCGACCGCCGCGCCCAGGCGATCGCGGCGATCTCGACCGCGATCGTCCTCGGCGGCCTTGCGGCCCTGATCGCCACCAGCCCCGGCTGGGACGAGGTCCGGGACACCTTCTTCTCCACGAGCCAGTTCGAGGAGTCGTTTCCCGACGTGCTCGGCGGCTTCTGGCTCGACGTCAAGGTCTTCTTGGTCGTCGAAGTGGTTGTGCTGATCCTCGGGCTTCTCGTCGCCCTGCTGCGGACGGTGCCGTCTCCCGCCCTGTTCCCGCTGCGGCTGCTGGCCACCGTCTACACCGACGTCTTCCGCGGGATCCCGACGATCCTGCTCGTTTACCTGGTCGGCTTCGGCGTCCCCGCGCTGGGGCTGATCGCAAACGACAGCTTCTTCGTTGACCCCGTCTTCCTCGGCGGCGCGGCGCTGGCGCTCTCCTACGGCGCTTACGTCTCCGAGGTCTACCGGGCGGGCGTCAACTCCGTCCACCGCAGCCAGCGCGCCGCTGCGCTCGCCGTCGGGCTGACCGAGACCCAGGCGCTGCGCCACGTGATCGTCCCCCAGGCGGTGCGCCGGGTGGGGCCGCCGCTGCTCAACGACTTCATCGCTCTCCAGAAGGACGTCGCGCTGATCTCCATCATCGGGCCGCAGGAGGCGTTCCGGATCGCGCAGGTCGAGACGGCGTCGGACTTCAACTACACGCCCCTGGTCGCCGCGGCGCTCTTGTACCTGGCGATCACCATTCCCCTGGCCCGGCTGCTCGACTACTGGGAGAAGGGCCAGGGCGGCCGAGTCCACTCGTGAGCGCCGTCCTCGAGATCCGCGGCGTGACCAAGGCCTGGGGGGAGCGCGAGGTCCTGAAGGGCGTCGACCTGACGGTTGCCGAGCACGAGGCCGTCGCGATCATCGGCGCCTCGGGCTCGGGCAAGTCGACCCTGCTGCGGTGTATCGACCTGCTGGTCGAGATCGACGACGGCGACGTCCTCCTGGACGGCGCGGTGATCACGGACCCGTCAGTGGACCCGGTGTCGGTTCGCCGCCGGCTGGGGCTCGTCTTCCAGGCGTTCAACCTCTTCCCGCACCTGAACGTGCTCGACAACGTGACGCTCGGCATGCGGCGGGGGCAGGGGCTCGACCGGCCGGCGGCGGAGGTCGAGGCGCGGGCGCTGCTGGCACGGTTCGGGCTCGAGGGACGGGAGCTGGACCGGCCCGACGAGCTGTCCGGCGGCCAGCAGCAGCGAGTCGCGATCGTCCGGGCGCTGGCGACCCGGCCGCGCGCCATGCTCCTCGACGAGGTCACCAGCGCCCTCGACCCGGAGCTCGTCGGCGAGGTTCTGCGCGCGGTCCGCGAGCTCAAGTCCGAGGGCGTGACGATGGTGCTCGCGACCCACGAGATGAGCTTCGCCCGCGAGGTCGCCGACCGGGTCGGCTTCCTGCACGAGGGCAGGCTGCTCGAGATAGGCCCGCCCGAGCAGGTGCTCTCCGACCCGCAGGCGCCGGAGACGAAGCGGTTCCTGCGCCGGCTGCTCGAGGCCGGGCGGGCCTAGGCGCTAGTAGCCGCTCGGGTGGCGGGCTGCGAACCCGCCGGAGGAGCGCATGTCCGGGTGCCAGCGGGGGCCCGCTCCGCCGGAGGTGTCCCAGCGCAGTCCGGCGATCACCGCGTAGGCGTGGCCCGAGTTGGCGTAGACGGTGATCCAGGAGCCGGCGCCCGCCTCGCCCCAGAAGGCCAGGCCGGTCGAGTCGAGCGGGCTGTCGAGGAACCCGCCCCCGTGGAGGGCGAAGCTGACCGCACCCGAGCAGTCGTAGCCGGAGTCATCGAAGGAACCGTGGCCGCCGCCCCAGACGTAGGGCGTGTCGGCGATCGCGTTGGCCGCCTCGATCGCCGCGGCGACGGCCGGAGGCGCGCCGGCCGGCGGCACGGCGCGGCCATCGGGAAGGAGGGTCGCGGTCGAGCCCGGAGGAGGCGGCGGCAGCGGGGCGGCCTCGCCCCCCGTGTGCTCGGCCTCACGCCGCTCGGCCGCGACCTCGTCGGCGAGCGAGGCGAGGTCACCCTCGAGGCCCACGCCGCGCTCGTTCAGGGCGGCGAGGGTCGCCTCGCGCTCGGCCTTGAGCGCGTTCAGCTCGTCGTAGCGGGCCTGGACCTCGGCCCGGGCGCCGGCCAGCTCCCGCTCGCGGGCGGCGATCTCGTCACGCGCATGCTCGATCCGATCCCGCGCGTCGGCCAGGCGATCGACCGAGTCCCGCGTGCGATCGCGAAGGTCCTTGACCCTGCCCGCGACCATCTCGTCGTAGCTCTCGATCCGGCTCAGGTACTCGCTGGTCGTGATCGCGTCCGCCCACCCGTCGGAGGCGAGGATCACCGCGACCGTGTCCGGCTGCCCATTCATGTAGATCGCCACGACACGCTGGCGGAGGACCTTGAGCGCGCGGCTGAGCTGGTGGCGGACCTGCTCGAGACGGTCCCGCTGGGCCTCGAGCGCTGCCTCGGTCCGGTCGAGCTCGGCCTGCTTCGCGGCCAGCTCGGCCTCGACTGCCTGTTCCTCCGCCTTGAGCGCCGCAACCTCGCCGAGGACGGCGTTGACCTCGGCGTTCTGGCGCTCGATCGTCGCCGCCAGTGACTCCTGCTGGCGCTCGACCTGGTCGAGTTTCCGCTGCTTCTCCTCGAGCCGGCTCTGGAGGTCCTGGGCAGGGGCAACCGGCCCCGCGAGCAGCGCCGCGAACAGGGTGCACCCGAGGATCGCGCAGGCGGTCGCGAATCTCCTGTTTGGTCGCGAATTGGGCATGGAGATGCGGCCTGGACCGCGCTGCCAGGCTAGTCAGGCGGTCCCGCCGCGCCGGGTGGTGTCCAATAAGCCGCAAGCGATCTTGCGCCCGCCGCAGGGATGAGGCAGAGCGCTAGAAGGGCGCGACGGTCCCGCTCAGGTGCCGGTGCTCTCGGTCGAACGACTCGAGGCCAAACGCCCAGCGGCGGTTCGCACCCGCAGCCGGGTCACCGGAGCGCAGCAGGAACCGGGCGCGGCCGGGAATGCGCAGCGGCGCCCGGAACTCGACCTCCGAGGCGTGGGTCTCGGGGAGGTCGCCGTCGAGCGCGGCGAGGCAGCGGGCCTTCATCCACATCCCGTGCGCGATCGCGCCGGGGAAGCCGAAAGGCTTGGCGGCGAGGCCGTGCAGGTGAATCGGGTTGCGGTCACCGGACACGGCGGCGTACCGGCGGCCGATGTCCCCGGGCACCTTCCACACCGCTGCGGTGGCGGCTCCCTCGAGCGGGTCCCCCCCGCCCTCGGACCGGCCCTCGCCGGACCCGCCGCCGCGCCGCAGGTAGGTGCTGCGGCCGGTCCAGAGCAGCGTTCCGTCGTGCTCGGCCTCGCCGACCACGTCGAGCTGGCGACCCTTCGGGTGGTCGCGGAGGTCCTCGGCCCGGACCCTGAGGGTCAGCGGCGTCGTCATCGGGATCGGCGTCTGCTGCTCGATCCGGTTGGCGATGTGGACCAGCCCCATCAGCGGGAACGGGAATGAGCCGTCGGTCATCAACGCCATGGCCAACGGGAACGCGAGGACGTGCGGGTAGGTCGGGGGCAGGGCGTCGCGCATGGTGAACCCGCAGACCCGGCAGTACTCGGAGAGGTGCTCGGGGTCCACCTGGACGCCGCCGGCCTCGATCTGGAGGTCGGGCAGCGAGTCCCCCCCCGTGCCCGGCAGCAGCCCGAGGACCGCCTTGCCGTAGAGCGGCGTCAGCCCCGGGAGCGAGTCGAGCCGGCGCGTCTCCACGGGCGCCCCCGATCAGGCGCCGATCAGGGCCTGGCCGCAAACCCTGACGACGTTCCCGTTGACCGCGCCGGTCGCGGGGGCCGCGAGCCAGGCGACCGCTTCGGCGACGTCGACCGGCTGACCGCCCTGGACCAGGCTGTTGGTCCGGCGGCCGGCCTCGCGGGTGCCGAGCGGCATCCGCGCTGTCATCTCCGTCTCGATGAAGCCGGGCGCCACGGCGTTGATCGTCGCCCCCCGCGCCGCCATGGGAGCCGCAAGGGACTGGACGAGGCCGACCACCCCGGCCTTGCTGGTCGCGTAGTTGGTCTGGCCCCGGTTCCCCGCGATGCCGCTGACCGAGGAAACGCCGACCACCCGGCCGCCGACTCCGATCAGCTCCCGTTCGAGGAGCCGCGCGGTGATCATCTCCGGCGCGATCAGGTTGACGCCAAGGACCTGGTCCCACTGGTCCTCGCTCATCCGTCCCAGCGTCTTGTCGCGGGTGATCCCCGCGTTGTGGACGATCGCGTCGAGTGAGTCGTGGCGCTCGGCGACGAACTCGGCCAGCCGATCCGGCGCCGACGGATCGGTGATGTCGAGCTGCACGGCCGCGCCGCCGATCTCGTTGGCGACCGCGCTCAGCGCCTCGCCCGCCGGCGGGATGTCTATCGCGACGACCTTGGCCCCGTCGCGGGCAAGCGTCTCGGCGATCGACTTGCCGATCCCGCGAGCCGCGCCGGTGACGGCGGCCACCGTCCCGTCCAGCGGCGCATCCCAGTCGGCCGGGATCGAGAGTGCCTCCGGCTCGACCGCGGCCAGCCGGATCACCTGTCCCGAGACATAGGCGGAGCGAGCCGAGAGCAGGAACCGCAGGGTCGACTCCATCGCTCCCTCGGCGCCTTCGCCGACCTCGACCAGTTGCGCGGTGACGCCCTTGCCGCCGACCTCCTTGCCGACCGACCTCAAGAAGCCCTCGATCGCCCGCTGGGCCACCCGCGCCGGCTCAGACCCCGCCTCGTCGGGCGGCGAAGCGAGGACGACGATGCGGCCGCTGGGAGGGGTCTGGCGGATCAGCGGGTGGAAGAAGTCGTACAGGGCCCGCAGGCGGGCGCTCCCGTCGATCCCGGTGGCGTCGTAGACGAGCGCGGCGTAGGCCTCTTCGCCGTCGCCCTCGCCGACGTGGGCGCCGATCGAGCGCATGACCTCGCGCGCTGCCCCCTCGAGGCGCCCGCCGTGCGCGGACCCCAGCGCCACCGGCCCGGAGACCACCGCCCTGCCCGGCTTGTGGCGCTCCAGCCGCGGTGGCGTGGGCAGCCCCAAGCGCCGCGTGACCATGCCGCCGAGTGAGGAGTTGGCGATGTTCTGGTAGCGGTCGCTCATCCCTCCGCCTCCTTCTCGAGGATCGCCGTGACGCCCTGGCCGCCGGCGGCGCAGATCGAGATCAGGCCGCGGCCCGACCCCTTCTCGTGAAGGAGCTTGGCCAGCGTGGCGACGATCCGCCCGCCGGTCGCGGCGAACGGGTGCCCGGCCGCGAGCGAGGAGCCGTGGACGTTCAGCTTCAGCGGATCGATCTCCCCGAGCGGCTCGTCGCGGCCGAGGCGCTCGGCGCAGAAGGCCGGGTCGCGCCACGCCTTCAGCGTCATCACGACCTGCGAGGCGAACGCTTCGTGGATCTCGTAGAAGTCGAAGTCCTCGAGCGCGAGCCCGTTGCGGGCGAGCAGCCGCGGCACCGCGTAGAGCGGCGCGCCGAGGAGGTCGTCCTCGCCGTGGACGAAGTCGACCGCGGCGGTCTCGGCGTCGACGAGGTGGGCGAGCACGGGCAGCGAGTGCGCCTCGGCCCACTCGTCGCTCGCCAGCAGCACGGTGGAGGCCCCGTCGGAGAGCGGGGTCGAGTTCGCCGCGGTCATCGTCGCGTCGGGTCCCTCGCCGAACACCGGCTTCAGCTTCGAGAGCTTCTCGACGGTGGAGTCGGGCCGCAGGTTCTGGTCGCGCTCGAGGCCCAGGTACGGGGTCACCAGGTCATCGAAGAACCCGGCGTCGTAGGCGGCGGCCATCCGCATGTGGCTCTCGACCGCCACCTCGTCCTGCTCGCGCCGGCCGATGCCCCACTTCTTCGCCGAGATCGCCTGGTGCTCGCCCATCGAAAGGCCGGTCCGGGGCTCCTCGTTGCGGGGGATCCTCGGCACGATCTGCCCCGGCCGCAATCCGCTCAGCACCCGCAGGCGGTCGGTCGCCGACCTCGCCGCGTTCAGGTCGAGGAGGAGGCGGCGCAGGTCGTCGCCTACCTCGATCGGGGCGTCGCTGGTGGTGTCGACGCCGCCCGAGATGCCGCTCTCGATCTGGCCGAGGGCGATCTTGTTGGCGACGTGAAGGGTCGTCGCGAGGCCGGTCCCGCAGGCCTGCTGGACGTCGTAGGCCGGCGTCTGCTCGGCGAGCGCGCTGCCCAGCACGCACTCGCGGGTGAGGTTGAAGTCGTGGCTGTGCTTGAGGACGGCGCCGGCCGCCACCTCGCCGAGCCGCTCCCCCTGGAGGGCGAAGCGGCCGACCAGCCCGTCGAGCGCCGCGGTGAGCATGTCCTGGTTCGACGCCTGCGCGTAGGGGCCGTTCTGGCGGGCGAAGGGGATCCGGTTGCCGCCGAGGACGGCGGCGCGGCGCGGCTTCGAGTCGTTCATGCGCGCGCTCTTACCCGATTGACTCCGCCAACACTCGCGCGTCGGGCAGCTCCTCGCCGATCTCCGCCGCGCTGTCGCGGCTCGCCGGACCGCCGGGGAGCCCGATCGGCGCGGCGAGGAGCTCGTCGGGGATGCCGAAGGCGTCAACCAGGTCCCACGCGTGCGGCCGCAGCCGCGCACAGAGGTCGTTGACGGTCCCGGTCACCGCCTTGGCCCGGGTGGAGGAGATCCGGCCGTGCTCCTGAAACCAGCCCCGGTCGCGCTCGATGCAGGCGAGGGCGTAGAGGTCGCAGAGCGTGCCGAGGGTCAGCTTCAGGGCGTCGTCCGGGCAGCGCCGCACCGCTTCGCCGAACGCCTCCAGCACCTCGCGCTCCACATGGGCCCGGGCGGTCGCGACGACATGGTCCTGGCACTCGTTGAAGACCAGGAACGGGTCGCCGTCGTTGTCGATGCCGCGCTTCAGCCGCCGGGCGACGCCGGAGAGCATGTGCTCCTCGCGCCAGCGGAAGAGCCCGAGGTGATATTCGGGGTCGAGCAGGTCTTCGTCGCGCTCGCGGCCCGGGACGAGGTCGTCCGTGAGCCGCTGGATGATCTCCCGCGCGGCGGTTCGCTCGACGACCGTCTCCCAGACCTGGCTGGCGACGAAACCGGCCGTCCCGATCGGGTCGAGCTCGCCGAACTCGTCGCGGTAGCCGGTCAGCATCCCCTTGGCGACGAGCTGAAGAAGGATCGTGTTGTCGCCCTCGAAGGTCGTGAATACGTCGGTGTCGGCCTTCAGCTCCGCGAACCGGTTCTCGCTCAGGTATCCGGCGCCGCCGCAGGCCTCGCGGCAGGTCTGGATCGTCTGGGTCGCGTGCCAGGTCGCGAGAGCCTTGAGTCCGGCGGCCCGGCTTTCGAGCGACCGTCGCGACTCTTCGTCGTCCTCGCCGCGGCCAAAGATCCGGTCGAACTCGGCGACCACGCCCTCCTGGGCGAAGTGAAAGGCGTAGGTCGCGGCCAGCGGGATCAGCAGCCGCCTCTGATGCACGCGGTAGTCGAGCAGCGGCACCTCCTCGTCGGAGTCGGGCGGGCCGAACTGGCGACGGCGCAGGCCGTGCCGGATGGCGATCGTCAGCGCCGACTTGGCGGCGCTGACCGAGGCGCCGCCGACGCTGATCCGGCCCTGGATGAGGGTGCCCAGCATCGTGAAGAAGCGCCGGTTCGGATTCTCGATCTCGCTGTAATAGACGCCCTCGGGGGTGACCTCGGCGTAGCGGTCGAGGAGGGCATCGCGGTCGATGCGAACCCCGTCGAACCAGATCCGGCCGTTGTCGACGCCGTTAAGGCCGAGCTTCTCGCCGCAGTCCTCGATTCGGACGCCGTCGAGCACCAGGCCCGACTCGTCGCGGATCGGAACCAGCAGCGCGTGCACCCCGCGGTCCTCGCCCCCGACGACCAGCTGCGCGAAGACCGCAGCCATTCGGCCGTGGTCGGCGGCGTTGCCGATGTAGTCCTTGCGCGCCTCGTCATCGGGCGTGTCGACGACGAACTCCTGCGTGTCGGGGTCGTACGTCGCCGTGGTCCGCACCTTCTGGACGTTGGAGCCGTGTCCGCTCTCGCTCATCGCGAAGCAGCCGGGCAGCTTCATCGAGACCAGGTCGGCCAGGTAGCGCTCATGGTGCTTGCGGGTGCCGAGGTGGAGGACCGCCCCGCCGAACAAGCCGAATTGGACGCCGCACTTGACGAGGAGGGAGAGGTCGCTGTGACCGAGGATCTCGAAGGCGGCGATCGCGCCCCCGACCCGGTCCATGCCCCCGAACTCCGACGGGAAGCCGAGCGCTGTCCCGCCGGTCGAGGCCAGCTTCTCGGTCCACTCGAGCACCTGCTCGCGGTACTCCTGCGTCGGTGGCGGCCGCTCGCCTTTCCTGAACTCGGGCCGGGAGACGACGGCCCGGACGTGCTCGCGGATCTCGCGGTTCTCCCCGTCGAGCAGGCGTCGCAGCGCGACCGCGTCGACGATCCCCGTCACTGCCTCTTGCGTGGCTGCCATCGTCTCGGTGACTCCTGCCTCTGGGGACCCTATCCCCCGCTAAGGGGATGCGCACGCGCCGGGCCGCCGGCTCACCCGCCGCGAGCCGCGGATGCTCGTCCCCGAGCGTCTGGTGGTCGTCGAGAACACGCTGGAATGAGTCCTCGTCGTCGCCCGGGGGCCGGCCGGCCGCGTACTTGAGGAACGGATAGGCGAGGCAGTCCGCGGCGGAGAACTCGCCCATGAGATGGTCGCGCCGGTCGAGCATTGCTTGGTGGGCCACGGGGCCGATAGAGGCCGATCAGCGGCCGCACTCGCGCGCCCGGGCGACAAACCGGCGGACGCCGGGAGCGGGACTCTGTCCCTTCGGCACCGGCAAGGGCCTCGGAGGGCGGCGGAGCCGGCAGTCCGGTCGCTCGCGGACGGGAAGTCGCAGGCGGAGGCGGCTCACCCGGACTTCGAAGGGGGCGTTCGAGGGGCGGCCGAAGGGAGCGTCCCGCCCGAGCAGCTCGAGCTGGGCACGGTGACCGCGACGGAAGCGCCACGCGCCCGGGTGGAGCTGCCACACGTTCGCGCCCTCGTGGGGCCGGTAGAACCCGCGAGCGACGAGGATCCGGCCCCCATCGGGTGCGAGGTCCCAGAGACGGCCGGCCAGCTGCGCGATCCCGGGCTGGCCGTCCACCCGCAGGCGCGCGGTCAGGGTAGGAGCGCCGACCAGGGTGAACGGCCTCCGGGCGAGGATCGAGCCGCGGCTGGTGCCCTCGGCTGGGGGGAAGCGCACGACCGCGCAGGCATCGCCCCCGCCGCTCACCGGGTCGGTGGCGGCGCCGGCGCCCGCATCGCCGCCGTCAGAGGTCACGGTGCGGACGCCGCGGAAGACCCGCCGCACCTCCGAGTGGGCGAGGCGGGCGAAAGCGGGGGCGCGGAACGGCGCCGCGGACCTCGCCGGGCGCGGGCACGTCTGGGTGTAGGCGAGGGCGCCCTCGGCCGGTGCCTTCCCGCGGCCGCGGAGGTAGTGGTCGAACCAGCGGTGGATGGCGCGAAGCAGGTGAGCGCGCTGGCGCGGCTTGTTGGCGGCGCGCTGGTGCCCGAAGTCGCCGAGGAAGAGCGAGGTTGGCAGCCGCGGCCAGCGCCGCTCAATCCGGTTGACGAAGCGGATGCTCTCGTCCGCAGGGAACAGATCGTCGGTGAACCCGGCGGCGATGAACAGCGGCGGCGGACGCCGAGTGGGCGGTACGTAGTAGGCGGAGTGGTAGCGGCGCAGGGTCGCCACCGTGGCCCGGCCCGACGCGTCGTCATAGGGCTCGCCCGCGGTCGCCCGCGAGAGCCAGGCGCTGACGTCGGACTCGAAGCTCGTCCCTGGCGGCGCGAGATAGCCCATCGGCCGCCCCGGGACGAAGGGCTCCCCCACCGGTTGCCCCGGGCCCGTGGCGAACTGGGCGGCGGCGAAGATCACGCTCGCGACACTCTGCTTGACGACTCCCACGGGGGAGGTGTCCGCCTTCCACGGCGTAACCGTGTGGGTAAGCGTCCGGCCGTTCGGGGCGACCGCGTAGATCAGGTCCGTCCAGGGGATCACCGGCGCGGCGGCGGCGATCCGCAGCGGCGTCCCGGCCGCGCTGCGCCACTGCACGAGGCGACCGTTGGGCAGCATCGTCCGGTCGCTCAAAGCGGCGAGCATCGAGGACTGCCCGCCGCCATAGGAGTCACCGGTCACGCCGATCCGGCGCGGTGCGACGTACCCGGAGTCGACCAGGCGGCCGATCAGGGTCTGGGTGTCGCGCACCTCGTAGCGGACGTCGGCCAGGTGGATGTAGCCATCGGCGCAGGGACCGGGGTTGGCCGTGCGCGACTCCGGGGTCCCGCACGATCCCCAGAGGCCGCGGGCCGTGTAGGTGAGCACCGCGTAGCCGTCCCGGGCCCAGGCGAAAGCGTTGTCGGTGTAGGCGGTCTCGCCCGGATCGAGGTACTCGTACTTGCTGTTGCCGAAGCCGTGGATCTCGGCGACGAGCGGCAGCCGCCGCGCACCCTCGCGCGGCAGGATGACGGTCGTGTCGAGCGGGATCCCGTCCCAGGTGCGGACGAGGCCGTGGCACTGGTAGATGCCATGTGCGGGGCCGCAGTCGTCCAGCCCGAGGGGTTGGGCCGCCGCCGTGCCAGCGGCGAGGGCCGTCGCCGCAGTTGAGAGCGCGAGAATCAGCAGGGGGCGCCTCACGAGTCGATTATCGCCGCGACCGACACGACGCGGGGGACCAACCGCCCGATCGTTCAGCAGGTCGTGCGCGTCTCGTCGGCAGGTTCAAGCCCTGCCCGCGCTGTGGAGCGTGTCGCGGAGCGCCTCGGGCCCGGTGTAGCGAGGGCGCCAGCCGAGGCGGCGCTTCGCCTTCTCGGTGTCCATGATCGCGGGATGGCTGATCGCCTCGACCCACTCCGTCGCGGGCGGGAAAAACGGGGGCGTCGGCAGCGAGGCGACGGCTCGGGCGGCGGCCTGGACCGGCGCCCCGGGTATCGCAACCGGAAGCAGGCCCAGCTCGCGCACGACCTCGACGCCACTCATCACCCCGTCGCCGGCGATGTTGTAGGCGCCCGGCGGTCCGGCGCCGACGATGCACTGGACGAAGGCCTGGCCGACGTCCTCCTCGTGGATGAACTGGACGGGCAGGTCGGGTGCGGCAACGGGAATCGGCAGGCGGCGGCCCGCCAGTCCCTTGACCAGTGGCGCGAAGACCCGGTCCAGGCCGCCGGGCAGGACGTCCTTGGCCCCCACCGCGTGCGGCCCGAGGACGATCGGCGGGCGAAGCAGGTAGAGCCCGAGCTCCGGATTGGCCCTGGCGGCATCATCGAGCAACCGCTCGATCTCCGCCTTCTCCTGGGCGTAGAAGAGCCTGTCCGCGGGCCGTGCCGGCCACTCCTCGGTCATTCCCACCGGGTTGTCGCGGTGGAAGCCGTACGCGGCAACCGAAGACGCGTAGACGAAGCGGGAGGCGCCGGAGCCGGCGGCGGCCCGGAACGTGTTCAACGTTCCCTCGATGTTGATGTCCCGGATCGTCTCGCGCGCGGCGTTGCCGGTGATCAGGAAGGCGAGGTGGACGACGACGTCGGCGCCCTCGAACGCCTCCCGCAGCGCCTCGGGGTCGCGGACGTCGCCGCGCCGGTACTCCATCTTGGTCCAGCCGTGTTCGTCCGGATCGAACGGACGCCGCGCAATGCCGATGATCCGGGCGACCCGCGAGTCGGACTGGAGCAGCGGCAGGAGCCCGAAGCCGAATGTGCCGGTCGGGCCGGTGACGGCGACGGTCAAGTCGGTGTCCGGCGGGGCCACCCACCGTCGTTACCCGCGCACCACTCGCGCCACACCCGACTCGTCAGCCACGTGCCTCCCGCCCCATGCCCCCATTCCCCGGAAGCTCATCTCGGCCCGCTACCTTTGCGCTGTGAGCAGCCAGCGACTCCCCGGCGGGGTGGTCCACTCGTTGCCGGCAGACCTGCGCGAGGTGTTGATCACCAGCACCACGGCTCTCGATGCCTGGAAGGACATCACGCCCCTGGCGCGCAACGAGTTCATCTGCTGGGTCGAGGACGCCAAGCGGCAGGCGACCCGAGAACGCCGCATCCGCCGGACACGGGAAGAGCTGGAGGAAGGCCAGCGCCGGCCATGTTGCTGGCCGGGGTGCAGGCACCGAGACCGATGAGGCTCACTCGTCCGGGGCCCGAGGCCCTCGGCTAGGCGACCTGGAGCGCGAGCTTGCCCTGCGTCTGGCCCACCACTGGCGTGTCATCGAGAACGCACCTGAGATGACGGCCTGGGAGGAGACGATGCCGCCGCGGCCAC
Source organism: Solirubrobacterales bacterium (assembly GCA_035264885.1). Taxonomy (GTDB): domain Bacteria; phylum Actinomycetota; class Thermoleophilia; order Solirubrobacterales; family 70-9; genus DATFPK01. The sequence continues at coordinate 2,586 of DATFPK010000063.1, read as the reverse complement.
TGGGGCCGCGCACAACGTCCGGCTCCACACGCATGGCGACAAGCGCTACATCCATCCACTCGTCGGCGAACTGGACCTCCACTACAACCGGATCGAGCTTCCGGCGGACTCCGGACTGGCTGTTGTGGCCTACACCGCCGAGCCCGGCTCGAAGTCCGCGGAATCGTTCACCCTGCTCGCCAGTTGGGCGGCTTCGGAAGAGGCCCAAACGACGGACCCGACCGAAGCAACCACCCATTGATGGAGACGGTGGGAATCGAACCCACGTCCGCGGCCGCGTGGCGAATGGCGTCTACAGGCTTAGCCGGCTCTTGAATCTCGCTTCCCGGGGTCCGAGCCGGCGGGCACTACGGGAAGCAAAGCCCTCTGAAGTGTCCCCCGGCGGACGGGGCGATCCGCCTGGGCTATCCCGCTGCTGAAGCCGGAACCCCTTCCCGCGGGCGAGGAAGGGCCGACTCTCATCGCTTAGCTACTAACTAAGCGGCGAGGGCGAACTCATGGTCCGCACGTATTGGTTTTTCCCGGTGTTTCACGAGGCCTCCGGGAACCTCGGCCTGCAACCGTTCGCACGGATCGGCCACGTCGAAGCCTGTCGTCCCCGTGCTATGTGCCCTGATTGTACGAGGGTTCTGGCTTCGGTCCCGCTGACCGGAGGGAACTGCCCGATAGATTGCGAGGGTGAGTGACCGCGAGTTCGACGTCGTCGTGATCGGCGCCGGCGCCCCGGGCGAGGTCTGCGCCGGCCGGACCGCAGGCAAGCACGACCTCGCGACGGCGATCGTCGAGTCCCACCTCGTCGGCGGCGAGTGCTCCTACTACGCCTGCATGCCCTCGAAGGCCCTACTGCGACCCGCGGAGCTCCTCGCCGAGGCTCGGAGGGTCCCGGGGGTCGCCCAAGCCGTCACCGGTGAGCTCGACCCCGGGAGCGCGCTCTCGCGGCGCGACGAGGTCGTCCATGACCTCGACGACTCGAGCCAGCTCCCCTGGCTCGAGGACATGGGCATCGAGCTCTTCCGGGGCGAGGGACGCCTGGACGGCGAGCACCGCGTAGTCGTCGGCGACGACGTGCTGACGGCGCGCCGCGCCGTCGTCGTCTCGACCGGCAGCGCCGCGGCGATGCCGCCGATCGAGGGCCTCGACTCCGTCGGCGCCTGGAACAACCGCGAGGGCACGACGTCGAAGCGCGTGCCCGAGAGCATGATCGTCCTGGGCGGAGGCCCCGTCGGCTGCGAGCTCGCCCAGGCCTGGGCCACCCTCGGGACCCGGGTCACCCTCGTCGAGGGCGACCGCGGCCTGCTCCCCCGCGAGGAGCCCTTCGCCGGCCAGGAAGTCGAGGAGTCGCTGCGCGAGACCTGGGGGGTCGAGGTCCGCTGTGCCTGCCGGCTCGAGCGGGTGCGGCGGGAGGGCGCCACCGTGATCGGGACGCCCGACGACGGTCGGGGTGAGATCACGGCCGAGGAGATCCTCGTCGCCGTCGGTCGCAAGCCGCGCACCGCCGGCATCGGCCTCGACTCCGTGGGGGTCGAGCCGGGCAAGGGCGGGTTCCTGGAGACCGACGACCGCCTTCGCGTCGGCGGCAGCGAATGGCTCTACGCGGTCGGCGACGTCAACGGGCGGGCCCTGCTGACGCACATGGGCAAGTACCAGGGGAGAGTCGCCGGCGACGTGGTCGCGGGCGAAGACGCCGCCGCGATCGCCGAGGGACTCGGCTCCCCCCGAGTCACCTTCACCGATCCCCAGGTCGCTGCGGTCGGCAAGACACAGGCCCAGGCCGAGGAGGAGGGAGTGCGGGTCAGCGTCATCGATGTCCCCACCGACGCCACGGCCGGGGGAAGCTTCCAGGGCAAGGACACCGGAGGAACGTCGCGTCTCGTCGTCGACGAGGAGCGCGGGGTTCTGGTCGGCGCGACATTCGTCGGCTTCGAGACCGCCGACTTCGCGCATGCGGCGTCCGTGGCGGTTGTCGGCGAGGTGCCCCTCGAGCGGCTCGTCCACGCCGTCCCGTCGTATCCCAGCCGCAGCGAGGTCTGGTTGAAGCTGATCGAGGAGTACGGGCTCTGAGGCCCGCCCGCGTCAGACCGTGACCTTCTGCTTGAGCTGAACCAGGAACTCGGCGGGGAAGCCCGGGACCTGGTCGAGATCGTCGACGGCGCCGAAGCCGCCGAGCCGCTCGCGGAATGCCAGGACCCGCGTCGCTTGGGTCACCGACAGCCCCTGGTCGCGGAGCTGCTCGAAGGTCGCGGAGTTCAAATTCAGCGTGCCGGTGCCGCCTGAGGCGGCCCGTGGCGCGGCCGGCTGCGGCGGGGCCGGGGCGGCCGGCGGCGGCGGGGCCGATGGCTGCTCGGGCGGCGGCGGGGCCGATGGCTGCTCGGGCGGCGGCGGTACGGGGGCGGGCGGCGGCGGAACGGGGGCCTGGGGTTGGGGCGCCGCGGGCATCTGCTCCGGGGCCGGCGGATAGGACGGGTCGGGCGCCACCGGCGGCGCCTCCGGCGCCGGCGGAAGAGGCGCCGGGGGAGGCGCTGACTGCGCAGCGGGCGGCGGCTCTGGTTGCGGGGGCGGCGGAGCAGTCGCGTGCTGCTGCTCCTG
>DATFPK010000062.1:0-8046 GCA_035264885.1 Solirubrobacterales bacterium | reverse complement strand
TTCCACACCCCGGCGATGGAGTCCGGCGTCGGTCCGTTCCGCGCTGCCCTCGACGGGGTCGAGCTCCGCGACCCCGACGCCCCGGTCCTCTCCTCGACGACGGCGGAGTTCTTCAGCGAGGACCCACGGGAGGCGCTCGCGGCCTCGCTGACCAGCCCGATCCGGTGGACCGCGCTCACCCGCAAGCTCCGCGACCTGGGCGTGACGCGCTTTCTCGACGTCGGCCCGGGCAAGGTCCTTGCCGGCCTCGTCCGCAAGACGATCGACGGCGTCGAGATCGAGACGCTGTCGAGGCGGGAGCGGGCCGTTGCCTGAGCTCCCTCAGGACTTCGAGGTGGACGCCTCTCTGGTCGACCCAGAGGGCCTGGTCGCCCGGGCAACGGGCGCTCGCACCAACGGACAGCCGACCAACTCACCGGGCATTGCGTCCATCGCGGCGGCCGTCCCCGATCGGGTGGTCGAGAACGATGAGATCGCCGCTCCCCTGGGGATCGACTCAGATTGGATTGCCTCGCGCACCGGCGTCCGCCGCCGCCGCCGGGTCTCCGGCGAGACCCTGGTCGACCTCTCGGCGGGAGCGGGCGTCCGCGCCCTCGAGCTCGCACGGATGGATCCAAGCGAGCTCGACTTCGTGCTGGTCGCGACCTTCACGCCCGACGAGCTGCTGCCAAACGCCGCGCCGCAGGTCGCGGCGCGGGTGGGGGCGAGTGGCGCCGCGGCGATCGACGTCGGCGCCGCCTGCACCGGCTTTCTCTCGGCCCTGTCCCTTGCGCGGGCCCAGATCGAGGCCGGGAGCGCACGCGCCGCACTGGTGGTCGGCGCGGAGGTCATCAGCCGGGTGATCGATTACGACGACCGCCGCACGGCCGGTTTGTTCGGCGACGGCGCCGGCGCGGCAGTGCTCGCCCCCGGCGGGCCAGGCGGGATCGGACAGATCGCGCTGCGCTCGGATGCCCGGGGCGCCGAGCTGATCAAGGCCTCGAACGAGGAGCGCTTGATCCGCATGGATGGCCGCGCGACGTTCCGGGCCGCCGTCGCGGCGATGAGCGACGTGACGATGGAGGTGCTCTCCGACGAGGGCCTAGCCCTCGACGAGATCGACCTGTTCGTCTATCACCAGGCGAACTCGCGGATCATCGGCGCCGTCGGCGAGCGGCTCGGCCTGCCCGGCGACCGGGTGATCGACTGCATCGCCGAGTACGGCAACACGTCCGCCGCGAGCATTCCCATCGCCCTCTCCGAGGCGGCGGCGGAGGGCCGGCTGCGGCCTGGTTCGAAGCTGCTCCTGTGCGCCTTCGGCGCCGGCTTCACCTGGGGAGCCGGCATCGTGGACTGGGAGGGAACGGCATGACCGCTGCCGCGACGAAGAACGCACAGTCCGAGCGCGTCTCGCAGCAAGAGACCGGGTGTGCCCTGGTCACCGGCGGTTCGCGCGGCATCGGCGCTGCCACCGCCCGCGCTCTCGCCGCGGATGGCTGGGCGGTGGGCGTCAACTACAGCCGCGACCGGGCGGGCGCCGAGTCCGTCGTCGCCTCGATCGAGAGTGACGGAGGCCGGGCCCTCGCCCTCGGTGCCGACGTATCGGCGGATGCGGACGCCGACGAGATGCTCGCGGCGGTCGCGCGCGAGCTCGGTCCCGTGCTGGTTCTGGTCAACAACGCCGGCGTCACCGCCGACGGCCTCTCGATGCGCCTCGGCGACGAGGCCTGGAATCACGTGATCGATGTCAACCTGACCGCGGCCTTCCGGCTCACCCGTGGCGTGCTCGGGCCGATGATGCGCGAGCGCTTCGGCCGGGTGATCAACGTCTCCTCGGTCGTCGGGCTGCGCGCGAATCCCGGCCAGGCCAACTACTCGGCCGCCAAGGCGGGCTTGATCGCGCTCACCCGGACGGTCGCGGCCGAGGTCGCGCGCCGTGGAATCACGGTCAACGCCGTCGCCCCCGGCCTGATCGAGACGGAGCTGACCCGGGAGATCACCTCTAACGGCACCGACGGCCTGCTCGGCTCGATCCCCGCGCGCCGCCCCGGCAGCCCGGAGGAGGTGGCGGCCTGCATCCGCTTCCTGGCCTCCGACGAGGCGGCATACGTGAACGGCGTCGTGCTTCCTGTCGACGGCGGCATGTCCGCCTGAGGCCCCCACAGAAACTCGAACGAAAGGAGACACCAAATGACCACCGCAACCAAGGACCAGCTCACCGAGAGGGTGATCACGGCGCTGGTCGAGTTCGGCGAGGAGCCGGAGAACGTCAAGCCGGAGTCCCGGTTCGAGGACCTCGACATCGACTCGCTCGATCTGGTCGAGCTCTCCCAGGTGATCGAGGACGAGTACGGCGTCGAGATCACCGACAAGGACATGGATCAGATCGTCACCGTCCAGGACGTCGTCGACTTCGTCGTCGCACGGCAGTCATGAGCCGCCGCGTCGCGATCACCGGAGTCGGCGCCGTCACGCCCCTCGGGGTGGGGGCCGGGGCGCTCAGCGAGCGCTGGGAGGCCGGCGAATCGGGCATCGACGACGGCCTCGGCCGCTGCTCGGAGTTCGAGCCGACGGATCATCTGACGCGCCGCCAGGTCCGTCGCACCGACCGCTTCACCCAGCTCGCACTGGTCGCGGCTGGGGAAGCGATCGCCCAGGCCGGGCTCGATCAGGCGCCATATGACCGCGCCGAGATCGGCTCTGTGATGGGGACGGGAATCGGCGGGCTCTCGACGATCGAGAGCGAGCACATTCTGCTGCGCGAGAAGGGGCAGCGCGCCGTTTCGCCCCACTGCGTGCCGCAGATGATGGCCAACTCGGCCGCCGGCGCCCTCGCGATCGAGCATGAGCTCCGCGGCCAGTGCTACGGGACGGTTTCGGCCTGTGCCGCCGGGGCCCACGCGATTGGCGCCGCGGCCCGGATGGTCGAGCACGGCGATGCGATCGCCTGTGTCGCCGGAGGCAGCGAGGCCGCGATCACCGACCTCGCCACCGCAGCCTTCGCCGAGATGGGGGCCACCTCGCCGACCGGCATCTCCCGCCCCTTCGACCGGCGCCGCGACGGCTTCGTGATGGGCGAGGGGGCCGCCGTCCTGGTGCTGGAGGATGCCGAGACCGCCGAGCTGCGCGGTGCCGAGATCCTGGGCTACCTGGCCGGGTACGGGTCCACCGCCGACGCCCATCACATGACGGCGCCGGAGCCGAGCGGCGAGGGCGCGGCGCGTGCGATCCGCAAGGCGCTCGCCGACGCCGAGGTCGAGCCCGGCGATCTGACTTACGTCAACGCTCACGGCACGTCCACGCCGCTCAACGACCGCTCCGAGACCGAGGCCCTGAAGACCGCGCTCGGAGAGCACGCAGGAACGGTTCCCACCTCGTCGACCAAGTCCGCAATCGGGCACCTGCTCGGGGCCGCGGGTGCCGTCGAGGCGGTCGCGACGCTGGGCGCGCTGCGAGCGAAGGTCGCACCGCCGACGCTGAACCTCGAGGAGCCGGACGAGGATCTCGATCTCGACTACGTCCCCCTCGAGTGCAAGGAGCTGCCGCTCAACGGCCATCCGGCCGTCGGGATCTCAAACTCCTTCGGATTCGGCGGCCACAACGTCGTGCTCTGCATCGAGGCGGCCGCGTGAGCGGCCGCCGAGATCGATTCGGCGGCGGTTTTCGTTGCCGCCGCTGGTGGTGGTCGGCGTGAGGCCCGCCCTCGCCACCCGCGACCAGGTTCCGGCGCCCGCCCGGGTCCACGAGCCCGCTCCTGAGCCCGTGCGGCTCACTCCCGAGGGACGGCTCGAGAGCCTCTGCGACCCTGGCTCCCTGGAGCTCGTCCGCACCGGGATCGCCTCTCGCTCGGCGCGCTCGGCGCCCGGGGACGGGGTCGCGGCGGGCGCCGGGCAGATCGGCGGGCGCCCGGTCTACTGCTATGCGCAGGACCAATCGTTCGCCGGCGGCTCCCTTGGCACGGCCCAGGCCGAGACAATCGTGCGCGTCCTGGAGCTGGCCGGCCGCGCCGGAGCCCCCGTGGTCGGCTTCATCGCCTCGGGCGGCGCGCGGATCGACGAGGGGGCGGCCGCCCTCGGCGGCTACGGCGCCATCTTCCGCGCCCACGTGGCGCTCTCCGGCCGCGTCCCTCAGATCAGCGTGATCACCGGGACCTCTGCCGGCGGCGGCGCCTACTCGCCGGCGCTCACCGACTTCGTCGTGATGGTGGAGGGCTCGCGCCTCTTCCTCACCGGACCCGGCGTGGTGGAGGAGGTGATGGGCGAGCAAGTCTCCATGGACGAGCTCGGCGGCACGCGCGTGCACTCCCGCAACGGCGTCTGCGACCTGGTGGCTGAGGACGAGCCCGCAGCGGTCGAGCTCGCGCGCGAGCTGGTCGCCCATCTGCCCCAGAGCACGGCCCTGTCGCCCGACCCGATCCTGCCGGAGGAGCCGCTCGGCGGCGACCCTGGGGAGGTCGTCCCAACCGACCCCCGCAAGGTCTACGACGTCCGCTCGGTGATCCGCCGGGTCGCCGACCGCAGCTCGATGCTCGAGCTGTCTCCGCGGTGGGCGCGGAACATGGTCACCGCCCTGATCCGGCTTAACGGCGACCCGGTCGGCGTGATCGCGAACCAGCCGCACCACCTGGGCGGGGCGATCGACTCGGCCGCCTCGGAAAAGGCCTCCCGCTTCGTCCGCCGCTGCGATGCCTTCGGGCTGCCGCTGGTCGTCCTGGTCGACACGCCCGGCTTCCTGCCGGGCACGAAGCAGGAGGGGATGGGGGTGATCCGCCACGGCGCCGGCCTTCTCCACGCCTTCTCGAGCGCTCACGTCCCGAAGGTGACGGTCGTGCTGCGGAAGGCCTACGGCGGCGGCTTCATCACGATGAACTCACGGCGGCTGGGCGCGGACCTCGCTCTGGCGTGGCCCACCGCCGAGATCGGCGTCCTCGGCGCGCGCCAGGCCGTCGGGATCGTCCACCGCCGCGCGATCGCCGAGGCCGAGGACCCCGTCGCCGAGCACCACCGCCTGGCCGAGGAGTACGCGGATCTGCACCTGAGGGCCGAGGTAGCCGCGGGCGCCGGGGACGTCGACGAGGTGATCTCGCCCAGCGACACCCGCCGGCGCCTGGTCTGGGCGCTCTCCGTGCTTGGAACGACAGGAATCGAAAGGAGCCACCCGTGAACCCCGAGACCGCCGCGCCGCCCCGCGATCTGACCTCCGCGCCGCCTGACCGAGATCGCGACGGCATCTGGCGCGAGGCGCCGCCTTACTTCGACGACCTGCGGCTCGGAGACGCGATGGAGTCGTCGGGGCGGACGATCACCGAGTACGACGTCGTCTCCTTCGCCTCGCTCACCGGCGACTGGCACCCGCAGCACGCCGATGCGGCCTGGGCGGCGGAGAGCCCCTTCGGCCGCCGGATCGCGCACGGGATGCTGGTGATCTCCTACGCGCTCGGCCTCCTCCCGATCGATCCGCGCGTCGTGATGGCTCTGCGCTCGATGGACGGGGCGGTCCTGAAGCGCCCGGTCGGCCTCGGCGACACGATCCGTGTTCGCGCGAAGGTCGCGGGCTTGCGTCCATTGGGTGACGAGGCCGGCCTGGTCACCCTGGCCGTCCGGATCGTGAACCAGCAGGACGAGCTGGTGGCGCGGATGGAGATCGTGGTGCTCTGGCGGCGCCAGACCCCTGAGCAGCCCGAGCGGTCGCCCGCGGCGGACTCATCCGGAGCCGCCGCGAGTCAGGCCTCCGGCGATCAGCTCTCGCCGATTCAGGACGGGAGGCTGCTGGCGTGAACCTCGAAGGCAAACGGCTCCTGCTCACGGGTGTCCTCACCCGCCGGAGCATCGCCTTCGCCGTCGCCCGCGAGGCGCAGCTCGCGGGCGCCGAGGTGCTGCTCACCGGCTTCGGGCGAGCACGGCGGATGACCGAGCGCACCGCCGCCCGGCTTCCCGACCCTCCCGACGTCCTGGAGCTCGACGCGAACTCGGAGGACGACCTCTCGGGCCTCGCGGACGAGCTGGGGCGCCGCTGGGGCCGACTCGACGGTGCCCTCCACGCGATCGCGTTCGCTCCGGAGGACGCAATCGGCGGTCGGTTCCTCCAGACCCCGCCCGAGAGCGCGATGCAGGCCTTCCAGACGAGCGCGTATTCCTACGCCGCCCTCGCTCGCCATCTGGCGCCGCTGATGGAGCACGGGGGCAGCCTGGTGGGGCTCGACTTCGACGCCTCCGTCGCCTGGCCGTCATATGACTGGATGGGCGTCTCGAAGGCGGCTCTCGAGGCGGTCAACCGCTACCTCGCGCGCGAGCTCGGCCCCGGCGGGATCCGCTCGAATCTCGTCTCCGCCGGTCCGATCCGCTCCCCCGCCGCGAGCGGGATCTCGGGCTTCGACGAGCTCGCAGGCGGCTGGGACGACGCGGCCCCGCTCGGCTGGGATACCTCCGACCCGTCTCCGGTCGCCGGTGCCGTGTGCTTCCTGTTCGCCGACGCCTCCCGCGGGATCAGCGGCGAGCTGATCCATGTGGACGGCGGAGCGCATGCCGTCGCCCGGGCCGGACCGGGCGATCCCGCCGCGAACGGCGCCGGCACGGCCAAGGTGCTCGCCGGCTGATCGCTCAGGCGAGCTGCTCGACGAGCTCTGCCGGGCTCTCGTCGCTCACCGAGAAGGCCTCGCGGACATGGTCGCGCTGCAGCTCGCAGTAGGTGACCGGCGTGTTCGCCCGCACCGTGGCGGTCCGCGGCACGTCATGGAGGAGTGCGACCTCTCCCACCCAGTCGCCCGGCCCGATCGTCGCTTCGACGCGCCCGCCCTGCTCGACCGTGACCTCACCGGACAGCAGGATCGCCATGGTGTCGCCCTCGGCGCCCTGAGTCCAGAGCACGTCGCCTTCGCCGACCGAATCGCGTCGCGCCTGCTCCGCCAGCCGGTCGATCACCGCCGAGTCGAGGCGTGCGATCCAAGGGACGCAGCTGACCGCGTCCTGGAGCGGCCGGTCAACGAGGTCGGACCCGGACGGCGCCTGACGCCTGACGAGCCCGGACTGCTCGCTCCCGGTCACCGCCCAGATGAAGTCGGAGCGGTCGAGCTCGAGGAGCTCCAGCTCGGTCTGGGCCCGCACAGTGGCGGTTCGCTGGATCCCGTGGAGGAGGGCGATCTCGCCGAAGGACGCTCCGGGCCCCAGGGTGCGCAGACGATGGTCTTCCACCAGCACGTCCGCCTCGCCCTTGGCGATGACGAAGAAGGCTCGCGCGTCCCGGTCGCCCTCGCGGATGACGTCGTCCCCTGCGGCGAACCGGCGAGGTTGCGCCGCCGAGGCCACGCCCTCGAGCTCGACCACTCGCAGCGTCCGGAGGAGCGGCGCCCGGCGGATCAGGTCGATCCGCTCGACCCTTCGACCGGCGGCGGCGTCGACCTGGGCCAGGGTTCGCCATGCGGCGAGCGCAGCCAGAGGCGCGAGCGCGCCGAGGCCGGCGAGCGCGCCGCGCACGCCCAGGATGGCGGCGAGCAGCGGCACGACGACCGAGCCGGTCCCCTCCATGGACTGCTTGAAGGACTCCGTGATGGCCGTCATGTGCCCGAGGCGCCGTGCGTCGGCGATCCGAGGGAGGACCGCGGTGGCGGAGAGGTCGGCGAGGGCCATGGCGACCCCCCAGACGACGAGCAGCAGCAGTGCGGCCGAGGCCGTTCCCGCCACAGCGACGCCCACCAGCGCGAGTCCGATCACCGCGACGCTCGCCCCGAGAGCCGCCGCGAGCCTTCTCGAGCCCACGAGCAGGGACCCGGCCGGGATCGCGAGGGTCGCTCCGACCCCCGCCGCCGCGGCAAGCAGGCCGAACCCGGATCGCCCCATGTCGAGGAACCCGGTCGCGGCCAGCACGGCCAGGCCGAGCCAGGCGCCCCGGATCATCGCCCGCAGCCCGGCGAGCGAGATCACCAGACGGGAGTCGCGGTGAGAGGCGATCCCGCCGAAGGCGGCGAGGCCGTCACGCGCCGCCCCGAGGATGCCGCTGCCGGCCGCGTCACCTTCGAGCCCAGTGCCGGGCCGCTCGGCGACGATCTCCGTGCGGACCGCAAGCGTTGCT
>DATFPK010000061.1:0-1664 GCA_035264885.1 Solirubrobacterales bacterium | reverse complement strand
CCTGCTGCGGCGGGCGGGCGCCGCCGTCAGCGGGGCCGACGTGAAAGCGATCGAAGCGGTACGCCGCGACCTCGACGCGTTCGCCGGCGCGCTGGCCGTCGACGAGCTGCCCGACCGCTTCTGGCCCGTCTCCGGCGCCCTCATCGTCAACCTCCGCAACATCCTCGAGGCGCTCGACGTGGTGGCGGAGGCGCAGCCGGTCGAGGTCCCGAGCCCGCGGCGCCTGGCCGCAAGCGCCGCGCGGTAGGGCCGCGGGGTGCTCGACCGGAGCGGCTTCGACCTCGAGTTCGACGAGAACTTCACCCGCGGGGCGCTGGACCCGGAGCGGTGGGTCGCGCACTACCTCCCGCAGTGGACGACGCCCGAGCGCTCCGCCGCCCGCTACGAGCTGGGCCCCGGGCTGCTGCGGCTCAGGATCGACGCCGACCAGCCCGCGTGGCGCGTCGAGGACGGCGAGATGCGGGTCTCGAACCTGCAGACCGGCACGTTCTCGGGACCGGCCGGCTCCTCGGTCGGACAGCACCGGCACCGGGAGGACCTGACCGTCACGACACCGCAGCCCACGCGCCGTCTCTACACGCCGTCCGGCGGCCTGGCCGAGGCCGTCATGCGCGCGAGGCCCGACCCCACCTGCATGCTCGCCTTCTGGCTGGTCGGGTTCGAGGAGTCGCCCGAGGCGTCCGGGGAGATCTGCGTCGCGGAGCTGTTCGGCCACGCGATCGGGCCCGAGCGCTCGGGCGTGCGGATCGGCGTCAAGGCGCACGCCGACCCGCGCCTCTTCTGGGACATGGAGGAGGTGGCGCTCGAGCTCGACGCCACCGACTGGCACAGCTACGCCGCGGAGTGGACGCCCGAGCGGATCCGCTTCTTCGTCGACGACCAGCCGGTCCGCACGGTCCACCAGCGCATGGACTATCCCCTGCAGCTCATGGTCGACCTCTTCGAGTTCCCCGCAGGCCCGGACCGCGATCCGGTCGCCTATCCGAAGCTCGGCGAGGTCAGGGCCGTTCGGGGCTACCGGCCGGCGGCCTGAGATGGTTGATGCGTAACTGTTAGCGGCCGTAGGCGGCGAGGGCTCGGGCGGGTTGGCCGGTGAGGTGGTTGTGCCAGATGCCCGCGGCGAGGGTGAGCAGTCTGAGGCCGATGCGGGCGCCGAGGCCGGTAAGGGTGCGGGCGCCGTGGTGCTCGAGGCCGAGTTGGCCTTTGCAGGTCCAAAACGTCGATTCGATCCATTGGCGGATGGCGCCGAGGCTGCCGTGGCGACGCGGTTCGTCTTTGCGGTCGGGTCTGAGGAAGCTGGCGCCGTGGTCGGCCATGAGCGCCTCGAACTCGGCGCCGGAGAAGTTCTTGTCAGCGATCACGGTGTGCCCGGCGACGGGGACGCGGTCGAGCATCTCGGCGGCGACGATGCGTTCGCCGACGTTCGCGGCGGCGAGTTCCCAGCCGATCGGCATGCCGTCGCCTGAGCAGATCAGGTAGAGCCGGAAGCCCCAGAACCAGCGGCTGTGGCTGCGGCAGTAGCCGTAACCGGCCGATCCGGCGAACTCCGAGCGGCGCGCGGTCTCGCGCGACTGACCGCAGGGCACCGGAGTCGAGTCCAGCAATCTGAGGCGGTCACAAAAGCTCGGCGAGACGTAGGCGAGGTAGCTGATGCAGCGTCCGAT
>DATFPK010000060.1:0-21913 GCA_035264885.1 Solirubrobacterales bacterium | reverse complement strand
CCGCCGCGACGCCCTCTCGCGGACCTACTGCTTCCGCGTCCTCGCCCGCGCCGCGCCTAGCCCGTTCGAGCAGGGCCGCTCCCTGTGGTTCCCGTCTCCGCTCGAGCGCGATTCGCTGGACGCCTGCGCTGCGGCGCTGGTGGGCGAACACGACTTCACCGCCTTCACCCCGACCCGCACCGAACACGTCCGCTTCGAGCGCCGAATCTTCGAAGCTGCATGGGTGGACGAGTCCCCGCCGGTGCCCGGACGCGAGGACACGGGCGGAGTGATCTCCTTCTGGGTAACCGCCGACGCCTTCCTCCGCAACATGGTCCGGGTCCTGGTCGGGACGATGCTGGAGGTGGGGGTCGGGCGGCGCGACGTCGGCGGTTTCGAGCGCCTGCTCGAGGGGCGGCCTCGCGACGAGGCCGGTGACACGGCCCCCCCGCACGGCCTCTACCTGGTCTCGGTCGCGTACCCGCAAACGGCTTCGTAGCGACGTTTACGGCTTCTCGAGCAGGGGTAATTTCCGGCCAAGGAGGGCGTCAGGACGTCGGGAGGCGCCTGCCGGAGATGTGAGCGTGCCGCAGAGTCGTCTGCGGCCGTCGTGCTCACCCTGCCGGGTGCGGCGGCCGTGGACGCCCCACGGACGGTCCTAGAATCGCCGGGGTGAGGGTCCTCCTGACGAACGACGACGGCATCGGCGCCGAGGGGTTGCACGCCCTGCGGCGTGCCCTGGGCCAGGTCGACGGCGTCGACGTGAATGTCATCGCTCCGGACTCCAACCGCAGCGCGACGGCCCGCAGCATCACCACGCGGTCGCCGCTCGAGGTCCAGGAGATCGAGTTCGACGACGGCGCCAGCGGCTTCGCAACCGACGGCACGCCGGTCGACTGCGTCCGCTTCGCCGACCTCGGTCTACTCGGGGAGAAGCCCGAGCTGATCGTCTCGGGCATCAATCACGGCGCCAACCTCGGCGATGACGTGACCTACTCGGGAACGGTCGCAGCGGCCCTTGAGGGCATCGTCCTCGGCATCCCCGCGATCGCCGTCTCCCAGCAGTCGGCCCGCGGCGAGATGGGCTTCCGCTACGGCAGGACCTTCGACTTCGGCGTCGGCGCGCGGTTCACCGCCGAGCTCGTCCGCCGCCTCGCGGGGCAGACGATGCCGCAGGGCACGCTGATCAACATCAACTGCCCGGCCGGCAAGGCCCGCGGCGTCGAGGTGACCCACCTCGGCAAGCGCCTCTACAACGACGAGCTGAAGATGGTCGAGGAGTCCGGCTCGGGCCGGCGCCGGTATGAGATCTACGGCTTCGAGCCTTCGTTCGAGGACGAGGAGGGCTCCGACCTCTCGGCGATCGCGCAGGGCCGGATCTCGGTGACGCCCGTCCACTTCGACCTCACCGACCGCAGCGGCATCGAGACGCTACGCGGCTGGAGCCTCCCGGACCTGTTCGACCGTGCGGCCGAAGCGGCCGGGGCCACGGAGGCATGAGCGACGAGTCGAGGGCGGCCGACCTGCGGCGCCTCATCGAGCACCACAACCACCGCTACTACGTCCTCGACGATCCCGAGATCGGCGACGACGAGTACGACCGGCTGCTGAACGAGTTGCGCGAGATCGAGGAGCGCAATCCCGAGCTGCGGGCCTCCGACTCGCCGACGCAGCGGGTCGGCGCGCAGCCGCTCGATCGCTTCGAGCAGGTCGAGCACGCCGAGCCGATGCTCTCGCTCGGTAACGCGCGGAACGAGGACGAGCTCCGCGCCTGGGAGGCCAGGATCCGCAACTTCCTGAAGCGGCTCGACATCACCGCCGAGCAGATCAGCTACACGACCGAGCCGAAGATCGACGGCCTCGCGATCTCACTCACCTACGAGGACGGCGTTCTCGTCCGCGGGGCGACCCGCGGGAACGGGCGGATCGGCGAGGACGTCACCCACAATCTGCGGACGATCAAGGCGATTCCCCTGCGGATCGAGGCCGCCCCCGGCCGGATCGAGGTTCGCGGCGAGGTCTACATGCCGATCCCCGCATTCACCGAGCTCAACGAACGTCGTTCGGAGGCAGGCGAGCCGGCATTCGCCAACCCCCGCAACTCCGCTGCCGGATCGATCCGCCAGCTCGACCCCGGCGTGGCCGCCGCGCGCCCGCTCTCGGTCTGGATGTACGGCCTGGGCGCGGCCGATCAGCTCGGCCTGCCGACCCACGCGGCCGAGCTCGAGTGGCTGCGCGAACACGGTTTCAAGGTCAACCCCGATACCGCCCACCACGAGGAGGTCGACGATGTCGTCGCCCGCTGCCGCGCCTGGCAGGACCGTCGCGACGAGCTCGACTTCGAGATCGACGGCGTCGTGGTCAAGGTCGACGAGCGGGCCCTCTGGCGCGAGCTCGGCGTCGTCGGGCGCGAGCCGCGCTGGGCGATCGCCTGGAAGTTCCCCCCGACCACTGCGACGACCCGGCTCAACAGGATCGTCTGGAATGTCGGGCGGACCGGGAACATGCTGCCGTTCGCGATGCTCGAGCCCGTCCACGTGGGTGGCGTCACGGTGTCGACCGCGACCCTCCACAACGAGGAGGACCTCGCCCGCAAGGACGTCCGCGAGGGGGACGAGGTGGTGGTCATGCGGGCAGGCGATGTCATCCCCGCCGTCGTCTCGCCGCTGATCCAGCGCCGCCCGAAGGGCCTGCGCCGTCCGAAGCCTCCCAAGGAATGCCCGAAGTGCGGGACGCTGACGGTGAAGCCGGAGGACGGAGTCTTCACCATCTGTCCCAACCGGTCCGGCTGTCCCGGCCAGGTCTTCCAGCACGTCAAGCACTTCGTCAGCCGTGGGGCGATGGACATCGAGGGCTTCGGCGAGCAGCTCTCCCAGCGCTTCCTCGAGGAAGGCCTGATCGCCGACGTCGCCGACATCTACGACCTCACGGAGGAGCGGCTGACGGCCTTGGAGGGCTTCGGCGAGGTCTCGGCGCGCAACCTGATCGGCCAGATCGAGGGGTCCAAGCGGACCCCGTTCAACCGGGTGCTCTACGCGCTCGGGCTGCCCGGCGTGGGGTACGTGACCGCAGCGGCGCTGGCCGACCATTTCGGCGGCATCGACGCGCTCCGCGCCGCTGATCCGGCCGCGATCGAGGAGGTCGAGGGCGTCGGGCCGATCATGGCCGAGCAGATCGCCGAGGCGATCGGCGACGAGCGGACCTGGGAGCTGACCGAGCGGCTGCGGTCCCGCGGGCTGCGTCTTCATCAGGACCGCTCCGAGCGGCCTTCCGCCGACGGACCGCTCACCGGCAAGACGCTGGTCCTGACCGGCACCCTGCCGAGCCTGACCCGCGAGGAGGCGACGGCCCTGATCAAGCGGGCCGGCGGGAAGGTCACCGGATCGGTCTCGAAGAAGACCGACTACGTGGTCGCGGGCGAGAGCCCCGGCTCGAAGCTGGCGAAGGCCGAGGAGGCCGGAGTCGAGGTGATCGACGAGCCGGGTCTGCGCGAGCTCGTCGGCTGACGCTCAGCGCGCGGCGGCTTCGGGTAGCGCGACGTCGGCCGGGCCGTCGATCCAGACGCTGACCCTGTCACCGGGGTGCCAGGCGGGGAAGCCGAGCCTCCGCGACCGGACCGTGCGGCCCGACGGCAGGCGCAGCTCGAGGAGCTGGTCGTGGCCGTAGAAGCGACGCGAGATGACAACGGCCTCGGTCGCCGGACGCCCCGGCGCCGGCCCGCCCGTCCCGACCGCCAGCGACTCCGGTCGGACCCGGATCTCGACCGGGCCATCGGCCGGCGCCTTGGCACGCAGGCTGCCGAGCTCGCAGCTGACCGTGCCCTCCCGGGCCTCACCGGGCAGGACCTCGATCTCTCCCAGGAACCCGGCGACCCAGGCCGAGGCGGGACGCGAGTAGACCTCCTCAGGCGTCCCGACCTGCTGGAGCCGTCCCTCGCGCATGACCGCGACCGTCTCGGCCACGCTCAGGGCCTCCTCCTGATCGTGGGTCACGAACAGCGCGGTGACGCCGGCTGCCTGGATGATCTCGCGGACATCCTCCCGGAGGCGCTCGCGGAGCCCGGCATCCAGGTTCGAGAAGGGCTCGTCGAGGAGGATCAACTCGGGCGTCGGGGCGAGGGCCCGCGCCAGTGCGACCCGCTGCTGCTGGCCACCGGAGAGGTCGTGGACGGAGCGGTGCTCCAGCCCTGCCAGCCCGACCAGCTCCAGCACTTCGGCGATGCGGGTCCGATCGGGCCGGCGGCCGAGCCCGTAGCCGACGTTGCCGGCGACGTCGTAATGAGGGAAGAGCGCGTAATCCTGGAAGACCATGCCGATCCGGCGGCGCTCTGGGGCGACGAACCTCGCCGGTCCGCTGATCACCTCGCCGGCCAGCGAAACCGTCCCCCCGTCAGGCCGCTCCAGGCCCGCGATCAGCCGCAGCGCCGTGGTCTTGCCGCAGCCGCTGGGACCGAGCAGCGCGCAGGTCGTGCCGCGGGGGACTTCCAGATCGAGTCCATCGACGGCCCGGACCGGGCCGAAGGACTTGTTGAGCCCGCGCAGGGCGAGGCTGACTTCTGTGCGCTCTTCGGTCAGGAGGCGACTCCCTTCTCGCTGAGAAGGTAGAGCGGCGGAGCCGCGACCGCCAACAGGACCAGCGATGGGATCGCCGCCGCCTCGAAAAATCCTGACCCGGTCTGGTTCCAGATCTCGGTGGCCAGGGTGTCGAAGCCGATCGGTGCCAGCAGGAGGGTCGCCGGCAGCTCCTTGATCGCGTGGAGAAAGACCAGAGCGGCCCCCGCCAGGAGGCCGCCGCGTACCAGCGGCGTCGTCACCGTCCTGAAGACGGCGACCGGCCCCCGGCCGAGCAGGCGGGCGGCCTCCTCGGTGCGCGGCGAGACCTGGAGGAGGGCGGCGATCGACGCTCCGACGGCGAGCGGCAGGTAGTGGACGCTGAGCGCGAAGATGAGCATGGCGAGGGTCTGGTAGAGCGGTTCCGCGACGCGGATGCCGAAGTAGATGAGGGCCAGGGCGATCACGATGCCCGGCAGCGCGTAGCCCGAATAGGACAGGCGCTCGACCAGGGTCCCGAACCGCCCTCCCCTGACCGCCAGTAGGGCCACGACCAGTGCGGAGGTGCCGGCCGCCGCCGCCGCGAGCGTCCCCGCGAGCAGCGAGTGGCCGGCGTTCGTGACGAGCGTCGAGGCATCGACTCCGCTGGACAGGCTCTTCGTCGCCCAGTAGACGAGGACCGCCACGGGGATCACGAGCGCGACGAGGGTCACCATGGCGCAGAAGCCGAGTGCGGGCCAGCGCCAGCGGCCGAGCGACACGGCGCGCTGTGGCCGCGCCGCACCGGGGCCGACACGGTGATACTCGAGCCGTCGCCGCATCCGTCCGTAGAGCCAGAGGATCGCGACGGTCATGGCGACCAGGAGCGCGCCCAGCGCCGCCGCGCCGGTGCGGTCGAAGCTGGCGGTGTAGGAGATGTAGATCTCCCGCGTGAACGAGTCGAAGCGAAGCAGCGACACCGCGCCGAAGTCGCTGAGGACGTAGAGGGCGACAAGGAGCGCCCCGGCGCCGATCGCCGGGAAGAGCTGGGGGAGGACGACGGTCCTGAACACCTCGGCGGGGGACCGCCCCATGCCCCGGGCGGCCTCCTCGAGCATCGGGTCCAGCCGGGCGAGGGCGGCACGCACCGTGATCAGCACGAGCGGGTAGGTGAAGAGCGTCAGCACGAGCCAGGCGCCGGGGAACCCGTAGAGGGAGGGCAGCCGGTCGACGCCGAGTGGCTCGAGAAGATCCTGGAGCGCGCCTTTGGGCCCAAGCGCGGCGATGAAGAGGTAGGCGCCGATGTAGCTCGGGATGACCAGCGGCAGTGTCGTCAGGGTCGCCCAGAGCCGGCGGGCGGGAAGATCGGTCCGGGTCGTCAGCCACGCCAGCGGCACCGCCACCGCGACCGCGGTGGCGGTGACCGTCGCGGCCAGGCCGAGGCTGCGAATGGCCATCTCGGCGGTGCGCGACCGCCAAAGCGCGTCCCAGGCGCTCGGGAGGTTGTCGGCGATCGCGATCCCCAGATACAGCGCCGGGATCGCCGTGGCGACGGCCACGGCGATCCCGGCGAGGACGAGGCCGATCGGGAGGGGGCGGCCGCGAGCGTCCCTGAGCCCGCCACGCAGGCCGCGAACAGTCCCTGTGGCGGCGCCCGCTACAGGGCTCCCGTCTCCTGGAGGAGCCGTAGCGTGCCCTCCAGGTCGCCGATGCTCGAGAGGTCGACCCCGGGGTCGGGGATCTGGGAGAGGGGCACGAGCGCCGGGTCCGTCGGCACGCCGGGCACCAGCGGGTACTCCAGCTCGCCCTCGGCGAGGTACTTCTGCGACGGCCTGGTCAGGAGATCGCGGACGAAGTCGAGGGCCCGCTCCTCGTGCTCGGTCGATTTCAGTACCCCGACGCCGGCGGCATTGATCATCGAGCCGACGTCGTTCGGCGGGAAGTAGATGTCGACCGGGTAGTCCGGGTCCTCCTTCTTGGCCTGGGCGACGTAGTAGTGGTTGATCAGCCCGACGTCGATCTCCCCGGCCGCGATCGCGTCGCGGATCGCCGAGTTGTCCGGGTACTCCTGCGCGTCGTTGGCGACCATGCCCTCGAGCCAGTTCCGCGCAGTGTCCTCGCCCTCGGTCACTCGCATGGCGGTGACGAAGGCCTCGAATGAGCCGTTCGTGGGCGCCCAGCCGATCCGGCCCTGCCACTTCGGATCGGTCAGGCCGAGGACCGACGGGGGGAGGTCGCTGCGCTTCACGTCTTCTCCGTAGGCGATCACCCGGGCTCGCCCGGAGGTCCCGATCCAGCGCCCGTCCTTCGCCCGGAACCTCGCCGGCACCTCGGCGAGGACGTCGTCGGGCAGGCGCATCAGCAGGCCCTCCTGGTCGAGCGCCCCCAGCGCGCCGGCGTCCTGGGAGAAGAAGATGTCGGCGGGGGAATCGCCTCCCTCCTCGATGATCGTCACCGCGAGCTGGGGGGTCTCGCCATAGCGGACGGCGATCGGTTCGCCCTGGCGCTGCTCGATCTCGTCGATCAGCTCCCCGATCAGCTCCTTCTCGCGGCCGGAGTAGATCGTCAGCTCATCGTCTCCGCCACCGCCGCCGCAGGCCGCGACGGCGACCGCGAGAAAAGCGGCGGTGATTGCGAGAACGCTTCTCATGGTCTCCTTGGGGTGGGGTGCGTGGGCGCATTAGGGTACCCTAATCCCGACCGGGCGGGTCGGTCATCGCGTCTCGCCGCGTTCGGGTCAGAATGGCCGCCGTGCAGGACCCCGGGATCCGCTACGCGCGCAACGGCGACGTCTCGATCGCATACCGCGTGATCGGCGACGGCCCTGTCGACCTGATCTTCGTGACCGGATTCGTCGGGCACCTCGAGATCGCGCTGGAGCTGCCGGCGGCGCGTCGCTTCTTCGACCGCCTTGGCTCGTTCTGCCGGGTCCTGCTGTTCGACAAGCGCGGTTTCGGCCTGTCCGACCGGGGAGCGGGCTACTACACCATCGAGGCGGTCGCCGAGGACATGGCCGCGGTGCTCGACGCGGTCGGCATCGAGCGCGCCGCGGTCTTCGGCGTCTCCGAGGGGGGCCCCGCAGCGGCGCTCTTCGCCGGCACCCACGCCGAGCGCGCGACCGCTTTGGTCCAGTACGGGACTTACGGCAGGACCTCGCGGGCACCGGATTACCCGGCGGGCCTGCCCGTGGAGCGGATCAGGGAGTTCTGCGAACGGATGGTCGAGACCTGGGGGAGCGCCGACTCCCTCCCGCTCTTCGCTCCCGAGGAGTCACGGGACCCGGCCTGGCGCGAGTGGTGGGGCCGGCTTCTTCGGGCGGGGACCAGCCCGGCCGGGGTCCGGGGGCTCTTCGAGATGTACGAGAAGCTCGACGTCCGTCCGGTGCTGCCCTCGATCACCGTGCCCTCGCTGGTGCTCTGGCGCCGCGGCGACCGCCTGATCCTGCCTCCCCTCTCGCGGGCGATGGCGGAGGCCGTGCCGGGCGCCAAGGGCGTCGAGCTCGACGGCGACGCCCACCTGTTCATCGCCGGCGACCAGGAGAGCCTGATCGGGGAGGTCGAGGAGTTCCTGACCGGGCAGCGGGCTGCCCAGCCGGCCGAGCGGACGCTGGCGACGGTCCTCTTCACCGACATCGTCGGGTCCACCGAGCGGGCTGCCGCCGAGGGTGACCGCCGCTGGCGCCTGCTTCTCGAGGAGCACGACAGGCTCGCCCGGGCCGTCGTCGAGCGGCAGCGCGGGCGCCTCGTGAAGAGCACCGGGGACGGGCTCCTGGCCTCCTTCGAAGGGCCGGCGCGCGCGATCCAGGCCGCCGTCGAACTGCGCGCCCGGCTGCGTCCGCTCGACCTCGGGGTCCGGGCGGGGGTCCACACCGGGGAGTGCGAGCGGATCGGGGACGACCTCGGCGGCATCGCGGTGCACATCGGCGCCCGCGTCAGCGCCCAGGCGGGCCCGGGAGAGGTCCTCGTCTCCCAGACGGTCAGGGACCTGGTCGTCGGGTCGGGGATCGAGTTCGAGGACCGCGGCGCCGCGACCCTCAAGGGCGTGCCCGGGGAGTGGCGCCTCTTCGCGGTGGAAGGCGGCGGCTAGTAGCGCGCGACCAGCGCCGCGATCCGGTCCTGGGCGCGGCGGGCGCGGTCGAGGTCCCAGACGCCGTTCATGAGGACCGAGAAGACCATGGTCTTGCCGGACCGGTTGAAGCAGTAGCCGGAGAGCGCGCTGACGGCGATGATCGTGCCGGTCTTGACCCGGCAGCGTCCCTCCGCCGGGGTGCCGCGCATCCGGTCTGCGACCGTCCCCTCGCGTCCGGCCAGCGCAAGCGCGCCGGCGAACCGGTCGCCCGCGTACCCCGCCCGCATCGCCTGGAGCAGGCGGCCGACCTCGGCCGGCGAGGCCCGGTTGCCGCGGGTCAGCCCCGACCCGTCGATTGCGTGGACGCCGGAGCCATGGTCGGCGGCGAAGCGCTCGACGACCGAAGCGCCGGCCGCGGTCGAGCCGCGCGAGCGAAACCGCGCCCCGAGGCGCTTGATCAGCATCTCGGCGAAGAAGTTGTTGGAGTACACGTCGGTCGCGTCCACCAGGCGCGACATCCGCGGCGACAGGACCCTGCCCAGCTCCCGCGGGCCCGGCCCATCGGGGAGGGGTCGCACGGCGACCCGTTCCGTGACTCGCACGCCGCGCCGGCTCAGGACGCGGGCGAGCTTGACCGCGGCCAGCCGGGCGGGGTTCGAGGAGAAGGCGCCGGGTCGAGGCGCCGAGAAGCCCGTGTTGAAGGAGAGCGCCGATAGGGGGCCGATGTAGGGGCTCGTGGCATAGCCGGAGTCGGCAACGCCGCGGAGGGCGTCGAACATCGACTCGTCGGCGTAAACGCGACCTGTGACGCGCCTGATGCCGGCCTCGCGCACGTACCGCGCGAGCGCGTACAGGTCGGTGCCCAGGCCGGCGTAGTAGCGGTCGTAGAAGGCGGGGCTGCCGAGCGCCGGGTCGCCTCCGCCGACCAGGTACAGGCTCCCGTGCAGCGTCGCCCCGTCGAGGGCGCCGAGCCGAAACAGCCTCGTCGGGATCCGGTCGTCGGGCCCGAAGCGGGCGAGGGCGGTCGCGGTCGTGAACAGCTTCATGTTCGAGGCAAGGGATCGGCGGGTCCGCGAGGCCCTGCGGCAGACCACCCGGTCAGCGCTGTCGTCGAGCACGAAGAGGCCGGTCCGGCTGCCGCCGCGCCGCGCCAGCGCCCGCAGCCGCCCGCAGAGCCCGGTCGCCGAGATCGAGGCGGTTCGCGTGGCGGGCCCGTGCCTGAGCACCGGAGTCGCGGAGGGCAGGTCCGGGCCGCTGAACGGCGGCGACGCCTGCGCGTAGGGCGCGAGTACGGCGAGCGCGGTGGCGAGGGCGGCCAGGGCTATTAGGCGCATCGGGAAGAGAACACCGGAGAGAGGAAAGGGAGCGGTGCCAAGCGTGGGCACCCGGCCTGGCTGCCCGGCCAGCCTGGCATACTCAGCGGCGCCATGGGCAAGGTCGTCAAGCTCGAGGCCTCCTCCTCGAAGGGGCGAAGGAGCGCCCGTCGGCGCCGCTCCAAGAGCGCTCTCGTCCTCGGCGGCGGGGGCTTCACCGGCGGCGTCTACGAGATCGGGGCGCTGCGCGCCTTCGACCTGCTGGCGGTCAACCGGACCGTCAACGAGTTCGACGTCTACGTCGGTACCAGCGCCGGCTCCTTCGTCGCCGCCCTGCTCGCCAACGGCGTCACGCCCGAGGAGATGATGCGGGTCCTCAACAAGCGCCTCCCGTCGGCAATCGACGACATGGACCTCGGCACCCTCCTGCGGCCGAACTATCGCGGCTACGTCGAGCGGGCGGCGATCCTGCCGCTGCGCCTGGTCGGACTGCTCCGCAACCTGGCGCCGAAGATCGGCGAGTTCTCTGCCATGGACATCGGCGTCGGGCTCGCCGAGAACCTGCCGACCGGCATCTACTCCGGGCGCAGGCTCCAGGGCTACATGGAGGAGGTCCTGTCGGACCCGGACCGGACCAATGACTTCCGCCTGCTCGAGCGCGAGCTCTACCTCACGGCGACCGACCTGGACACCTGCGAGCGGATCGTCATGGGGGAGGGCGACTGGGCCGACGTGCCGATCTCGAAGGCCGTCGAGTGCTCGACCGCCCTGCCGATCGTCTACGAGCCGGTCGAGCTCAAGGGCCGCCACCTCATCGACGGCGGCATCCGCTCCACCACCAACGTCGACATCGCGGTCGAGCGCGGCGCAAAGTTCATCGTCGTCGTCAATCCCCTCGTCCCGTACGTCAACGACTTCAAGCGCCAGATCCCGACGGTCTTCGGGACCAGGGTCCGCCGGGTCTCCGACATGGGCCTGCCGGCGATCGCCAACCAGACCTTCAAGCTGATTGCCCACGCCCGCCTGCACCAGGCGGTGGCGTTCTGGCAGGAGAAGTATCCGGGGGTCGACATCATCCTGATCGAGCCCGAGCCGAACGACGAGTTGATGTTCGGGACCTCGGTCATGGACTACTCTCAGCGCCTGGCCGTCGCCCGGCACGGTTTCGAGTCGGTCACCCAGGCGCTGGCCAAGGACTACAGGCGTTACGAGGAGATCGCCGAGCGGCACGGCATCGAGATCTCGGGACGGCGGGTGCGCCGGGTGATCAAGCAGGCCGAGGAGGACGAGGCCGAACAGGTCTCGGCCTGGCGGCGGGTGCTCGAGCAGACGACGTCGGCGCTCCTGCGCCAGTCGGGCGAGGCGTCCTAGCCGCTCGAAGGACCCGCGGCCCCGGTGGTACGCTGGGGCTGCTTGAGTGCGCCGACGGCGCGTGCGTAATTCCAGGCGGACCTGATATTGGTCCGGCAGCACGGTCGCGAACAGATCTCGAAGCCGGCGCAAACGGCTCAGGACGACAGGAACGGGCGGAGCCACCGGGTTCTGCCGTGACAGGCGTTCACCGACACGCTCAAAGATGGGAGCCGCTCCCTTGGATCATCATCCCGATCCCCCGCCCAGCCGCGCTGAAAGAGGCGCGCTGGTCTCAGAGATCTCGCGCGAGATCGTCCGCCTTCATGCGCGCCTCTACGGCCGCGGCCCGACCAAGGCCCGGAGCTATCTGCATCGCGACTACGCGATGTGCGTGCTCGAGGAGATCTTCACCACGGCCGAGAGGACCCTGATCCAGACCGGCTCGACGGAGCACGTCCAGGACACGCGGCTGAAGTTCCAGGCCGCGGTGGAGCCGGAGTTCCGGGAGGTCGTCGAGACCGTCACGGGTCGCTCCGTCCACGTCGTCATCAGTCAGGTGGACATCGACGCCGACCTCGCGGTCGAGCTTTTCCTGTTCGAGCCGGAGGAGGTCGAGGATGGCTGATGCCCAGCCGACGGCGAAGCAGGTCCAGGACGAGATCGCCCGTGAGATAGAGCGGGTCCACGTGGAGTCCTACGGCGCCGGCGCATCGAACATCGACGTCCAGGTGAGCGAGAACCTCGTTGTCGTGATCATCGACGTCGAGCTGGCCAAGAACGAACAGACACTGGTCCATGCCGGCCGCGAGGAGTCGGTGCAGAACACGCGGGAGGCCTTCCAACAGGCGATCGCGCCCACCTTCACGGCGATCATCGAGCGGGCCACCGGCCGCCGCGTCAACAGCTTCGCCAGTCGGATGATCATGGAGCCGCCCTGGTCGGTGGAGCTCTTCAGGCTCGAGCCGGCGGGCTGAGCCGGCCAGAGACTGCCGCGCGCCGTCGCGGAGGGCGCCACCCAGCTCTTCCTGCGCGAGACCGAGGGAGCCTGAGCTAGACCGGCGGCCCGCGGAGGGCGGCGATCTCACGCCGCTCGGCCAGGCGGGCGAGCCCGCGCTGTTCGACCTCCTTGACCGCCGTGGGGGACAGGCCGAGCCGCCGGCCGACCTCGGTCATCGTGGTCGCCTCGTCGCCGTTTATGCCGTAGCGAAGCCGGACGACCTCCTGCTCGGGCTCGGGCAGCTCGTCGATGGCCCGGCGAATCGCCGCCTCGGTCAGGCTCACCTCTGCCTCCTCGGCCGGGGTCGGTCCCTCGCCGGCGATCAACTCGCCGAGCTCGGCGCCGCCCTCCTCCCCGACCGGCCGATCCAGGCTGGTCACCGTGCGCGGCGCGTCGCGGATCGCGGCCACCTGGACGGGAGAGAGCTCCGCCTCTGCGGCGATCTCTTCGATCGACGGGTCGCGCCCCAGCCTCGTCCAGAGCTTGCGCTCGGCGATCGCCACCTTGCGCTCGCGCTGGGCCATCTCGCTCGAGAGGCGGATCGTCCGCGACTTGGTCTCCAGCGCCCGTGTCATCGCCTGCCGGATCCAGTAGGTCGCGTAGGTGGAGAACTTGAAGCCCTTGCGCCAGTCGAACTTCTCGGCGGCGCGGATCAGGCCGAGCGTCCCCTCCTGGATCAGGTCGAGGAGCGGCAGGCCGAGGTTCTCGTAGCGACGCGCGTTGGAGACGACCAGGCGCAGGTTCGCGTTGACCATCCGGTCCTTGGCGGCGAGGTCGCCGCGCTCGATCCGCTGGGCCAGGTCGACCTCCTCGTCGGCCGTCAGCAGCGGATGGCGCCGCACCTCGCCCATGAAGAGCTGGAGCGCGTCGGTCGTGGTGTTGGCGAGCTCGGCGTTCGTGTACTCGGTGTCCGGCGCCTCCTGCCCGCAGTCGTCGCTGAGCTCGATCCGGCGCGCCTTGATCTCCTCGCAGACCAGGCCGAGCTGCTCGTCGTCGAGCCCCAGGTCCGCGGCGAGCTCGTCAAGCTCGGAGAGCTCGATGCACGACCTCTCCTCCCCCCGCTCGAGGAACGCGCGGATCCGCTCGCTGGCTTCGGGGGGCAGGGACGCGAGTGTCCGCTCGGAGCTCTCCACGCGCGGCGCCTACCCGGGCTCGGGGAGGCCAATCCCCTCACCCCGCGCCTCCTGCGTAGAGCCGGTCGATCTCGGCCGAGTACTTGTCGGCGACCACGTTCCGCTTCACCTTGAGGGTCGGCGTCAGCTCGCCCCCCTCCTGGGAGAGGTCCCGCGGCAGGATCCTGACCTTCTTCACCTGCTCGACGCGGGCGAACCTCTCGTTGACCTTCTCGACGTGGTCCTCGATCTGGCGCTGTACTTCGGCGTTCTCCGACAGGGCCGCAGGATCCTCGGGCAGGCCATGCTCCCCGGCGTACTTGACGGCCTCCTCCGGATCGAGCGTGACCAGGGCCACGAGGTAGGGGCGCCGGTCGCCGACCACCACGCACTGCGAGACCAGCGGGTGCTGCTTGATCTCCGCCTCCAGGTTGGCCGGCGTGATGTTCTTGCCGCCCGCCGTGATGATGATGTCCTTCTTGCGGCCGGTGATCGTAATGAACCCCTCGGCGTCCATCTCGCCGATGTCGCCGGTGTGGAGCCATCCGTCGACCAGGGTCTCCCGGGTGGCCTCCTCGTTCTTGTAGTAGCCCTGGAAGACGTTGGGACCCTTGACGAGGATCTCGCCGTCCTCGGCAATCCGGACCTCGCAGCCCGGGAAGGGCTTGCCGATCGTGCCGATCTTGAAGTCCTCCGGGGTCGAGATCGTCGCCGCGGTGGAGGTCTCGGTCATTCCCCATCCCTCGAGCACCAGGACCCCGGCGGCGTCGAAGAAGCGGAGGATCTCGGGATTGATCGGGGCCGCGCCGGAGACCGCGAGCCGGAGCCTGCCGCCGAACAGGTTGCGGATCTTCGCGAGCACCTGCTTGTCGGCTATCTCGTACTGCCTGCGGAGCAGGAACCCGGGCTCCTCGCCGCTGCGCTCTGCTTCGCGCATCTTCTGCCCGACGCCGATCGCCCAGTCGAAGACCCGCTTCTTGAGGCCACCCTCCTTCTCGACGCTGGAGGTGGCGGCGGTGTAGATCTTCTCGAAGATCCGCGGCACCGAGGGAAAGTACGTCGGCTTGAGCTCGGCGAGGTTGGGGACGATCTTGAGCGGGTCCCGCTCCCAGTAGGCGAGCGTCGCGCCGAGGTCGAATGATCCGAACTGGATCAGCAGGGCGAAGGAGTGCGCGAGCGGCAGGTAGAGGTAGGAGACGTCACCCTCCTCGATCACGCTCGTCTGGTTGACCATGTCCAGCATCGCCCGGTAGTTGCCGTGCGAGATCACGCAGCCCTTCGGCGGCCCGGTCGTGCCCGACGTGTAGATGAAGGTGCAGATGTCCTCCCTCGTCACCGAGGACCAGCGTTCCTCCCACTCGTCCGGCGAGCGGCTGCGCCCGCGCTCGACGACGTCCGCGGCGGCGATCGCGTCCTCTGCCGCGCCGGTCATCATGATCACGACCTCCAGCCTCGGCAGGCGCTCGCGTACCTGGCGGACCTTCTCGAGCTGCTCCTCGTCCTCGACGACGACCACCTTCGAGTCGGAGTTCCCGAGGACGTACTCGCACTCCTCGGCCGAGTTCGTCTGGTAGATCGGCACGACGGTCCCCCCCGCCGACAGCGCGGCGAAGTCGAAGTAGGTCCACTCCGGTCGCGTGTTGGCGAGGATCGCGACCTTGTCCCCCTTCTCGACACCCAGGTCGATCAGCCCCAGCGAGAGGTCGCGAACGTGGTCGCGCACCTCCTCGAAGGTGCGGTGGACCCAGGTGCCCCCCTCCTTGTAGGTGATCGCGTCCTTCGGGCCGTACTGATCGGCGGCCCGGGGCAGCAGGTCGGCGACCGTCTTCGACCCGGTGCCCTGCCCCGCGTCCTGCCGGACGGCGGCGGACGCTGTTGCTTGCTCCATCATCCTCCTCCATGACGACGCGCGTTCCTCGCGCGCCCAGGGAGGAGATTCTATGCGGGTGGCAGGGCCGCCGCGCCTTCCGGCCGGCGCCGGAGCGGAGGGCGCCGCCCCCCGATCAGGCCGGCGAGGCCTGGCCGGCGCTCTGCGTTTGGATCTGCTTCAGGGAGGACTCGAACAGCGTCTTGTCGATGCGGCCATTGAAGATCGGAACGCCCATCTGCACGCACTTGGAGATCACTTCCCGCCGCTTCATGTGCATCTCGTCGGCGAGCTCCGTCGGCGTCAGGTGAATGGCCACGAATGTCCTCCTCGATCGCTGTCTGGTCCCGCCGGAATGTTTACCGCTTGCGCCGGATGTGTCAAACAAAGTAGCCGTAAATTGCGAGGTTCACGGCTCGCTTGGCCGGTCAGATCGGGTTCGGGACGTCGATGAACTCGCGCGCGACCTCGAAGCGCTCGGCGACCAGCTCGCCGAGCCGGCGGACGCCGAACGTCTCGGTGGCGTAGTGGCCGGCGGCGAAGAAGTGCAGCCCGGCCTCGTGGGCGTCGCCGAGCGCGTGCTCCGCCGGCTCGCCGGTCAGGAAGGCGTCCAGGCCGAGGGCGCCGGCCTCGTCGAGAACGCTGGCGCCGGCTCCGGTCACGATCCCGACCCGGTCGATCCTCTCGGGACCGCCCTCGATCAGCAGCGGGTCTCGCCCGAGCAGCCGGGTCAAACGCTTCGACAGCTCCGCCGCCGTCGGTCGACTCGGGCAGGTCGCGACCAGCCCTATCGGCCTGCCCTTGACCTCGCCGAACGGGGCCCGGGGCTCCAGGTCGAGCGCCTCGCAGAGAAGGGCGTTGTTGCCGATCTCCGTATGGGCGTCCAGCGGCAGGTGGTACCCGGCCACCGACATGTCGGCGCAGAGGGCCGTCCTCAGGCGACGGGCCAGCTGCTCTGTCAACCCGCCGCCGGAGTCACCGAAGAAGAGGCCGTGGTGGGCGATCGCCAGCTCGGCACTGGCGGCGACCGCGCGCTCGAGGAACTCGAGGTTCGCGGTGACCCCGGTCGCGATCTTCGAGACCTCCGCCGCCCCGGGGACCTGGAGGCCGTTCGGGCCGTAGTCCTCGAATTCACCCGCCTCCAGCAGCTCGTCGCAGAAGCCGATGATGTCGTCGCGGCCGGCCACGCGCCCAATCTACGATGTGGGCGTGCAAGACGCAGACCCGACCGCCGGCTTGATCGCGGGCCGCGGCTCGTTCATCGAGTCGCTGATGGACACCGACCTCTATTCAATGGGCGCGTTCTTCTGCGACCAGCACCCGGACCTGGTGGATGAGGTCGTCGCGCGCAGCGAGGCGATCGAGGCACGGGGCCTCGAGCGGTATGCCGAGGGTGAGGCGATCAGCGTCGAGGAGGGCTTTCGCACTCTGCTGACGGGTCTCGCCGTCCGCTATTACAAGGCGGTCGCGGGCTAGTGGCCGCCACCCGGGGTGCAAGGACCGGTCCCCGCGGCCGGTGGGTCGTCCTCGCCCTGCTCCTGCTGGGCGCGATCGCCCTGTTCGCCGGCATCGTCGAGCTGTCGACCCAGGAGGGCGGCGACCCCAAGGTGGACGTCGGCGGCGTCAATGACGCGCAGCGGATCTTCGGCGGGCTGCGCCAGGACGGCGATCGGCTGGGGGAGCCGGGAGCGCCGGTGTCGATCCAGGTGTTCAACGACGTCCAGTGCGGCAACTGCTCGGACCAGTTCATGGAGACTGTGCCGGCGCTGGTGGACGAGCTGGTCAGGCCCGACCGGGCAAAGCTCCTCTACCGGCACTACGGGTTCGGATCGAATCCCGTCGAGCTGGGGTTCGTGGCCGCCGAGGCGGCAGCCGAGCAGGGCTATGGATGGCAGTACGCCTACCTGTTCTTCGCCAGCCAGGACGAGGCAGAGCGAGTGGGCGTCGGCCAGGACTTCCTCGAGTCGCTGGCGGCGTCGATCGGCGAGCTCGACGTCGAGCAGTGGACCAAGGACTTCGAGCAGGCTCGGGAGCCGGGATCGCCGATCTCGGAGAAGCTCCAGCGGCGCGACGAGTTGGCCCGCGACCTCGGCCTGCGGGCGGCGCCCTCGGTGATCGTCACCGGACCGGAGGGGACCGAGGTCCTGCAGGACTCACCGGGCCTGGAGGAGATCCTGGCCGCGGTCGACCAGGTCTCCTGACGAGAGCATGGCGGACCACTGGCATAATCGAGCGTCTCTCGGGGCGTGGCGCAGCCTGGTAGCGCGCACCGTTCGGGTCGGTGAGGTCCCCGGTTCAAATCCGGGCGCCCCGATAACACCGGTCAGGTCAGACGGCCCAGCCGCGCCAGGCGGTTTCCCCTGCGGGCCCTGCGGTCTCTACGCAAGCGCCGACCTGGCGGCGTCGCGGCTACCGAAGACCTCGAAGTGGCGGTCGAGCTGGGTCAGGGCGAACAGCCGGCTCACCGCTCCGGATCCCTCGGTGAGGGCGAACCTCACGTCGCTCTTGCCGCAGCGGCGCTCGAGCTGGAGAAGGGTCTTGATCCCGGTCGAGTCCATGAACTCGAGCGCCGAGAGGTCGAGGAGGACGGCCCGGGGACGCTCGGCGACGACCTGTGAGAAGGCAGCCTCCAGATCGCCCGCGGTGGCCAGGTCGAGCTCACCCTGGAGCGCGATCTCGCCCACCCCGTCGTCGACCCGCCGGGTGATCTCGAGCCGGGGGGGATTTTCGGCGTCTAAGCCCATTCTCGTCGAGCGGCGGAGCGGGGCGATGCTAACCGATGCCGTTCCCGCCGCCGACTCGCAGGACGAGGACGACGACGTCGTCCTGCGGCGCGCCCCGGGCATGCTCCGACCAGGCGGCGAGTACGCGGTCGATGACCTCCTGCGCCCCGCGGCCTCCGGAGGAGGCGAGCACCTCGTCCAGCCGCTCCTCCCCGAAGCGCCCGCCGGGTCCCGACGCCTCGACCAGGCCGTCGGTGAACAGGACGACCGCGTCGCCGGGCCCAAGGCGCAACGGCACGCTGTCGAAGCGGGCGTCCTCGACGACCCCGACCAGGGGACCCGTCCCGGGCAGGGCCTCGACGCCCCCGCCGGTCTTAAGGATCCGCGGCGGGGGGTGGCCGGCGACGCAGGCCAGGCCTCCGACTCCGTCGTCCGCGGGGGCCGACAGGCGAACAGCCGCGAGTGTGCAGAAGCTGTCCGGCCCCTCGGCCCGGACCGCGCGGTCCACGGCCGCGGTCGCGCCGGCGGGGTCGTCGCGCAGCGACGCCTTGAACGTGTGCCTGACGAGCGCCGTGAGCGCCGCCGCCTCGGCTCCCTTGCCGGAGACGTCGGCGACGAGCAGCGCCATCTCGGCGCCGGACTCGAAGGCGTCGTAGAGGTCGCCGCCGACCCGGTTCCCCGCCTCGCCGGATTGGTAGGAGGCGGCGAGGTCGACGCCGGGGATCCGCGGCAGCGCCCCGGGCAGAAGCGCCCGCTGGAGCGTCGTCGCGATCGAGCGCTCGCGCTCGTACAGTTGCGCGTTCTCGACCGCGTAGGCGGCTTGTTCGGCGATTTCCGTGGCAAGCTCCAGCTCGCCGCGGTTGAAGTCGGGGCGCCGCGTCGCCCCCAGCCGGGCGAGCGTCAGGGCCCCGACCACCTGCTGCCGCCCGGGCAGAGGGGCGACGATCGCTGAGCTGGGCTCCATCCGGCGCCGCGCTTCCGCGTCGGCGGGGGAGAGCACCATCGGATCCAGCCGCTCGGCCGCCAGCAACTGCGCCTGCCCGGAGTCGACGGCGTCGGTCACCGCCCGCCCGAGCCCCTCGGAGGAGCGGACCGCATCGGCCAGCTCGGGTGAGCGCGCCGCGACGGCAGCGCGGTGCAGGCGGCCGTCGCGGGCCACCTCGTAGGCGATGCAGAGGTCGGCGAACGACGGCACGAGCGTCTCGGCCAGCGCTTCCAGGCGGTCCTCGACGTTGATGTGCTGTTCCACCGCGTCGGCGGTCCGCGCCAGCACCCGCTGCCGCTCGGCACCCTGCTCGGCCGCCGCCCGCTCCTCCTCCAGCCGCCGCTCGCGCCGCGATTGCTCAACCATGAAGGCGGCCACCAGCCCGGTCAGGACCAGGCCCAGCAGGACCACCGAAAGAGCCGGGAGGATCGATGCGCCGCCAACCGGATCGGTCGCGACCGTCCAGGTCCGGCCGCCGACCGGAAAGCTCGTGGTCTCGCCGCCTCCAACGGCCCCTGCCGAGGCCAGGACCCTGCCATCCGAGATCGTGAAGTCGCCATCGACCTGGCGCGCGACCGCCCGCGCGAGCAGACCGCCGGAGAGCTCGGCGCCGACCACGCCGGCCAGCCTCGGACGGCCACCGGGCCCAGGCGCGCTCGAGAACACCGGTGCGAACTGCGTGACGCCGATCCGGCCCGGCCCGGCCAGCAACGTCGGCCGGGTGATCTGCGGCTCGCGGCGCTTCTGGCTGCGCCGAACCGCCTCGGCTCGAACCGGGTCCCCGAGCAGGTCGAAGCCCAGCACTCCGCGGGAGCGGTCAGGGGGCTCGATCAGGGTCACCGGCAGGTAGCGAGGGCGACGCGGCGCGGCGACGAGCCGCCGGCCGTGGGGCGCGAGGACCCTGATCGCTGCGACCTGGAGCTCGTAGATCGTGCGCTGCTCCCCGGTCACGGCCGGCGCCCAGGCCATCGCGGGGAACGGAAGGGCCGCCAGGACGTCGCGGGCGAACTCGCGGAATCCGGCCGGCCGCAGGCGGCCCCCCGGGTCCAGCAGCCCGTCGACGCCGCGCATGCTCGCCGCCGACGCGTCCATCACGCGGCGGGCAGCGAGGGCCGCCCGCTGGGCGGCGGCGGCGTCTTCCTCGTGGGCCTGGTCGCGCTCGGCCCTCCAGGCGAAGACCGCTCCGGCCGCGGTGGCCGCGAGCAGGGCAAGGATCGTCAGCGCCGGGACCGGCCTCCATGCCCTCATGGGCGAACCCTATGCCCGCGGACGCGCAGCGGGCCGAACGAACGGCCAAGTCGCCGGATCCAGGGCGTCGGCGTGTTTAGGGCCCTTCTGAACGGAAAAGAACCCATTGACCTGATGTGCACACCTCGGCTACGCCCACCCTGCCGGCGTACGACTCTGAGGGGGGAGGGATGAGGGTCGACCTGGCCCTCGAGTCGTCGCCCGGCGCGCCCGCCCAGGCGCGTCGCGCCCTGGTCGCGCTCGACCGGTGCATCCCCTACGACCGCCTGGCGGACGTCCAGACGATCGTGACCGAGCTGGTGACGAACGGCGTCAAGTACGGCCCCGGCGAGCCCATTGACGTCCACGTCTGGCTCGACGACGGCGACGCCGTCGAGGGCTGGGTCGGGGACCACGGCGCGGGCTCGGTCGAGGCGCGGGCGGACACCGACCCGGGCGCCGGGCAGGGGGGGCTGGGCCTGCGGATCATCGACCGGATCGCCGACGCCTGGGGCACGCGGGAGGGCTCCAGCGACGTCTGGTTCCGGCTCGCCCTCTGAACCGGCGTTTGCCCCCGGCCCGGCCGGGAATCTGTGAGGTGGCCCCCGAGGGGGGCGCCGCAACGAACCAAGGAGGATCGACCAAATGAGCATCACCGACAAGGTCACCGGCAAGGTGAAGCAGGCCGCCGGGGATCTCACCGGCGACGGTTCCATGCGTCGCGAGGGCCGCAAGGAGGAGATCAAGGGCGAGAAGAAGGAGGAGCTCGAGCGCGCCGACGACCGGGCCGAGCAGAAGGCCGACGAGGTCGCCGACCTCGAGCGCAAGACCTGAGCTCGCGCACACCTTTCGCGGGGGGGGCCCGGCGGACGCCGGGCCCCTGTCGTTTGGAGGGCGGGCGCCCTGGGGAATCCGGCAGGCATGGGGGTCCTCGAGGGTCGCCAAGACCGGTTGAACGAGAGCGGCGGCACCACGGCGTCGGGCGCGCCGCTGCCGTCGCCGGTCGGGCCGCTGAGCGCCTTCGTCGCCGACTGCCTGGTCCGCCCCGCGGGTGACGCCGGCGCCGGCGACGGGGACCTGCGCACGGTGCTCGAGGACGCCGAGCGCGACCTGGCCGAGGTCGATCACAACCTCGCCGAGGACGACCTCCAGCTCGCCCTCTACCTCTGCTATGAGCTGCACTACTCCTCGTTCTGCGACGTCGATGCCGGCTGGGAGTGGGACCCTCTCCTGATCCGGCTTCGACGCGTCCTCGAATCGGCGTTCCTGACTGCGCTGCAACGCGACGTGCCGAAACGCGACGCCACCCCGGCGGGCCTCGGGGAGCGCCTGTTCCGGATCGCCGCCGAGGAGGACGGCCCGTCGCTGTCCGGCTTCCTGGAGCGGGAGGGAGTCCTCGACCACTTCCGCGAGTTCGCGGTCCAGCGCTCCGCGTATCAGCTCAAGGAGGCCGATCCTCATACCTGGGCGATCCCCCGGATAGCCGGACCGCCCAAGGCCGCGCTGGTCGAGGTCCAGGCCGACGAGTACGGGGGCGGCCGCCCCGACCGGATGCACTCGGCGCTGTTCGCGAAGACGATGCGGGCACTCGGCCTCGATGACCGCCCCGGGTCCTACCTCGACCGGCTCCCGGGAATCACGCTCGCCGGCGTCAACCTGATTTCGATGTTCGGGCTCATCCGCGCCCACCGCGGCGCGCTGGTGGGCCACCTGGCGATGTTCGAGATGACGTCGGCGATCCCGAACCGGCGCTATGCCCA
>DATFPK010000059.1:0-11495 GCA_035264885.1 Solirubrobacterales bacterium | reverse complement strand
GAGGCTGTCGTCGCCCTCGTTGCCATTGAGGACGTCGTTGCCGCGCTCGCCGTAGACCACGTCGTCGCCGGGGCCGCCGTCGAAGGTCTGGCTACCGAGGCCGAGCTGGCAGCCGCCGGTGCAGTCGGCGGTGAGCGCCTCGGGCACATGGCCGACCAGGACGTCGTCGCCGGCCCCGCCGACGACCGTGACGCCACCCGACGCGGCGTAGATCCGGTCGTCGCCGCCGCCTCCGTTGACGACGTCGACGCCCGGGCCCGCGATGATCACGTCGGCGCAGGGTGTCCCCGTCGTGACGCCGCCGGAGGTCTGCGGCTCGCCGCCGCAGGAGGCCGAGCTCGCGGTGCCGCCGCCGAGCAGGGCGGCGGCAAGGCAGGCGATCATGGTGACCGCCGCCCGGGGCCACGCGCGCACGCGCAATATGAAATTCGGCCAAGCGGAGATTCCGGCGCTCCCTTCCGATGGCCTGCAAAGGCCGCCGCCCCCATGGCTCACGTTAGCCGGGAACCCGCTCGGACCAGCGCAGTTGGGATGATTCGGCTCTACGCTGCGGCCATGCCGGGGTCTCCGCCTGCGACGGGTGTCCGGCGCTCGCTGCTCCTGATCGCGGCCGCGCTGGCGCTCGCCTGGCCCGCCCGCGGCTCGCCGGCGCCACCCGCAGTCGCCGCCGGCGACGACTCACCGCCCGCGCGGCAGTCGATCTCTGTGAGGTCGAACAGGCGGCCCGGAAAACCGACCGGGAGCGAGTTGACGATCAGCTGGCGGAACCCCGCCGACGCGGACGCCCAGCCGCCGAAGGCGCGGCGGTTCACGATCGTCCTCCCGCGCGGGTCGCGCGTGGACACGACGGTCCCGCAGCGCTGCGAGGCGTCCGACAACGAGCTGATGACCGAGGGGGCCGATGCATGTCCGCGAGGATCGGTGGTCGGGCACGGCGAGCTGGTCACCGACTCGGGGCCCAGCCCCTTCCCCCGCTACACCGAGAACGCGCTGACCGTCTTCAACGGCGAAGGCGAGCAGATCGTCCTGGCCGAGAGCGACCAGCCGCCGACCCGGGTGGTCGGCCACACGGCGATCCGCGGCAGGACGTTCGTCTCGCCGGTGCCGTCGTTCCCGCCGGGGGTCCCGCCCGAGCAGAGCCTCGTCGCCTTCAAGCGCCTCCACCTGGTCCTCAACCGGGTCGTCCGCGAGGGCGTCTCCTACGCCCGGACCCCGCACTCGTGCCCCCCGTCGCGGCGCTGGCGAACCGTGCTGAAGGTGGCCTACGTCGACGGCTCCCGGGGGAGGACCGTCGCGCGCAGCCCTTGCCGCCGCCGGCGCTGAGCCGACGACTCCGCCGATTGGGCCGGCAGCTTGACCGGTGGTTATCGCGCCGAACCGGCCTTGTTGATGATCTCCTTCGGGACGGCGATCTCATCGCGCCGAGAAGTCAACTTCCGCTTCCGGGCTGTCGCCGGGCAGCTGGTCGATCGGCGACGTCCTACGTCGATCCGAAGCGCCACTGAGTCCACTGGCCTGAGCCCGAGGGCCCCGCCGTCACCAAGTCCATGCGCCGCCCTCAGCCGGAGGGCCCGTCCACGACTGCCTCGAGCACCGGCCGGATCAGCTCGGCGATCTGGCGGTGCCCCTCGGGATTCGGGTGCAGGGTTCCCTTGTAGCTCGCCAGGAGCTCGCGCCGCGTCTGGCGGTCGAGCAGGCTGCCGAACAACGGAATGCCCTGGTCGTTGATCGACTCGCCCGCGGTGACGACCCAGCGCTCCGGGGCGCAGATGCCGTGCTCGGCGAAGCGCTCGTCGACTCCGTCGACCACCCGCCAGCCGAACCGGTCGGCGGACTCGCGAATCTGCCGGTTCAGCGGGAACAGGATGTGCTCTCGGGCCCAGAGAGACTCGGCTGGGGTGACGCCACCGAGGAACATCGTGCAGCCGCGGCCAGCGGTCGTGCCGGTGGGGTCGAAGTACTCGACGACGATCACGCGGCTGGCCGGGACGATCTCGTTCAGCGCTCCCGCCAACCGCGCGTAGTCGCGGCCGAGCTCCTCGATCTCCCGCGGAACCTGCTGCTCGAGGACCACGCGCGGACCGGGCTCCCCTGGCCGCGGGTCGAAGCGGTTCTTCCAGCAAGGCCCGACGCTGAGCACGCAGAACTGCACGATTCGCGCGAAACCGACGTCGTTGGCGCCGATGTCGATCAGGACGGCGTCGATGCTGTTTTCCCCGGCCAGGTCGGCCAGGGCTCTGACCTGGGCCCGCTCCAGCGAGTCGTCGGCGGAGGGTTCGATGCCGGCGTACGGGCGCAGCAGCCCGGTCTGGATGGTCGCCCCGGAGCAGCCGAGCAGCACCACCCGCCCGAGGTCGTCACCCGCCACCTCGCGCGCCGCCAGCGCGGGGCCGGAGCGCCCCGAACGGTGGCAGCGGCGGCTGGTCCACTCCGCCGGCCGCCCAACCCGGGCGGGGCGATCGGGGTTTCCCTCCCCGGAGGCGACGGAGTCCCCCAGGGAGACGATCAGATGGTCGCTCAGCGGAGTCGTCTCCCCGTCACCGCCCCCGCTGCATCCGGCAATCGTGACGGCGACGGCCGCGAGCGCGGCCCGGACTTGCCGCGGTGACCGGAGGCCCACCACGAACCGACACTACATCCACTCGTCCAGGCGCCCTTGCCACGGCGGACGACCGTGTGAGAGCGTCGCCGCATGGCGCCGGAATCGAGTCGTCGCGGTGGGCAGAGATTGAGAGCCGCCCGGAGGTGGTGGACCGGCCTTTCGGTGACCAGCAGGGTGAAGACGGCGACCCTGGCGGCCCTCGGCATCGCGGCGCTGACTGCGCTCGGCTCCGCCAATGCGACCGCCCTCGCGTTCTTCGGCGGGTCCCTGCTCGGCCTCGCCTTCCTGTTCGGCGTCGGACCGGTGGTCCAGGCGGCCGACCCGCTGCGGGACCTCCTGGTCGCGCTGCGGCCGCTCCTCCTGCCGCTGATCGTCGTGGTGATCGCCGGTGCCGCGACCCTGGACTGGTGGGTCCCGGCGCTGGTGGCGCCAACCCTGCTCGCCGCCGGGTGGCTGGTGCTTGGCGCGCCCGAGGGCGGCGCAGCGCCGCAGTCGGTCCGCCGTGCCTGGCGCTGGCTGCGGGAGGGTAAGGGCCTCGAGCGGCTCCGGCTCGTGATCCCGCTCGTCGCCGCCGCGCTCGGCGTCTACTCCCTGTTGCAGCTCGTTCCGAGCCTCGGGACCTACGACCGTCCGCCTTTGTCGAGCTCGCTGATCGCGCTGGCGGTGATCTTCTGGGTGACGGCGGTCTGGCTGCGGCTGTTCGGGTACGCGACAACCTTGCTGCGGGTGCCGCTGACGGTGCTGCTCGCCCTGACGACGGTCCGCTGGCTGATGGTCGCCGGCCTGCTCCCTGGCCACCGCTGGCTCTCGGAGCGGGCGGAGGAGAGCGGCACCGCCGACTTCCTCCAGGAGCCGCGGCACCTGCTGATCGCCTCCGGCGCCGCCCTCGCGCTCGCCGCGGTCGGGGAGCTCCTGGCCGGGAGATGGTCGGCCCTGCGCTACCTCTGCGAGCGCGGCTTCGCCAACCGCCGGGCGGAGACCCTGCGCGGTCTGGGATTCGTCGCCGCCTTCGCCGCGACGGTTCTCCTCGCCGCCGCTGCCGCGATCGGCGTCGCCAGCTACCAGCGCGGCGGCAAGGAGGGCGTCACGCCGCAGGACGAAGTGATCGTCGCCGAGGACGTCGAGGCGGCGCGCCTGCCGAGCGACGGGCGCGAGTTGGCGAGGTCCTACATGCCGGTCCTCGCCTTCACCGAGGACGAGCGTTGGACTCCCG
This sequence comes from Solirubrobacterales bacterium, assembly GCA_035264885.1. Taxonomy (GTDB): domain Bacteria; phylum Actinomycetota; class Thermoleophilia; order Solirubrobacterales; family 70-9; genus DATFPK01. The sequence continues at coordinate 7,680 of DATFPK010000059.1, read as the reverse complement.
TGGACGTCGAGTCCTACGTCCATGACGCGGACTGTCCGGCCCGGCTCGTCAGCCTCTACGGCCCCGGATCCGCGCGCGAGGGACCGGCGCCCGGCCTCGAGGGGTGCCCCGGGCAGCGGATCGGCGAGGGCGATCCGGCTGGCGATCCGATCGGCCCCGACCTACCGAGCGCCTGCCCCGGGCTGAGGGTGCCCTGCTACCAGGTCACCATCCACTGCCCCCAGGGCGAGCTGGCGTGCGCTCGGGGCGAAGCGGGTTACGACCGCGCCGAGGCCGCCGACCCGCAGACCGACACCGTCTACGCCCGGGTCGCGACCCGCGGGCGGCCAGGCGACTCGCCCGGGTTCTGGCGGGTCGGCCCCTATCCGCAGGTCAAAACCCTCGTGCAGTACTGGTACTTCTACCGCTACAACGAGTGGACCCGGCCGGTCCTGAGCGGCCACCTCGTGCAGCGCCACGAGGGCGACTGGGAGGCGGTGACGATCGGGTTCTCCGACCGGGAGCCGCTGTTCGTCGGCTATTCGGCCCATTGCGGGGGCACCTGGCGGCCCTGGGAAGAGGTCGAGCTGGCGCCGACCGAGCAGGTGCGCGACGCGATCGCGGAAGAGGGCGCCCCGCCGGCCGAGAAGACCTTGCCCCTGATCGCCGTCGCCGAAGGGTCGCACGCCAACTACGTCGAGACCGAGGACCGGCGGGCACCGGACTGGGCGAGCTGCGCGGGACTACCCGCCGGGACGACGACGCTGCTTAGCTTCGCGACGAACATCCGTGACGAGACCGGCGACGGCTTCCGCTGGACGCCGGAGGAGGTCCGGTTCGTGTCCGAGCGGGACTTCCCGATGAACTTCCCCGGGACCTGGGGCGGGAATGACTTCACCGAGCTCGTCAACGAGCGCCGTCAGCACCTCGGCGAGGACCACCGCGGGCCGCTGACCCCGACGCTCCAGCGCCTCTGGTACGAGCCGACCGCGACGATCTTCTGCAGTCGCCACTGGGACCAGCCCGAGGGCTTCGACCGGCGCGAGGGCTGCTGAGTGATCGTCGACCTCCACGCGCACTACCCCATGCACGTCGTGGACTCGGACGGCAGCGTTGTGCGCCTGCTGCGGACCCGGGGCGGCCGCCGGCGGCTGCGCGACCGAGTTCGGGCCCTGCTGGTCGGCTTCGCCAGCCTGTTCGCCAACTACCGCTCGCCCTTTTCGGGCCCGCGCGTCCAGGTGAGATACATGCGCGAGGGCGGCGTCACCGTCGCCCTCTCCGTCCTGTACTCGTTCTTCGACGAAGCCGACGCCCTCGACGGAGCCCGGCCCGACGGCGACTACCCGGCGACGATCGAGGACCAGCTCGAGGCGGTCGAGCGGGAGGTGGAGCGCGAGCACGCCGGCGAGGCGGCGGTCGCCCGCAATCCGACCGAGATGAGCGCGGCGGCGGGGCGGGGCGCAACCGTCCTGGTGCACTGCGTGGAGGGCGGCTTTCACCTCGGCGCGACGCCCGACCAGATCGAGCTGACCGTCAGGCGGCTCGCCAGGCGCGGCGTCGCCTACATCACCCTCGCCCACCTGATCTGGCGTGAGGTCGCGACGAACGCTCCCGCCCTCCCCTTCCTGAGCGAGGAGCAGTACCACCGCTATCTCCCCCAGCCCGACGTGGGGCTGTCGGACCTCGGACGCGCCGCGGTCGACGCGATGGTGCGCGAGCGGATCCTCATCGACGTCTCGCACATGAGCGGTCGCGCGCTCACGGAGACCTTCGAGATGCTCGACGGCTACGACGAGACGGTCCCCGTCCTCGCGACCCACGCCGGCTACAGGTTCGGCGAGCAGAGCTACATGCTCGACCGCCCGACCCTGGAGCGGATCGCGGGCTGCGGCGGCGTCGTCGGCCTGATCTTCGCGCAGCACCAGCTCTACGACGGGATCCCCGCCGGGGCCCTCCACCGCCACGGGCTGCGGGCCCGCAAGTCGAAGCGCTTCGGCGAGTCCTTCGACATCCTCTGCCGGCACATCGACGCGATTCGGGACGTCACCGGCTCGCACCGCCACACGGCGATCGGCACCGACTTCGACGGGTTCATCAAGCCGACCCTGGCCGGTCTCCAGGACATGCGCGACATGAGCCGGCTCGAGCACCGGCTGAGGCGGAGGTACGGGGACGAGGAGGCGGCGCGGATCTGCTCGCAGAACGCCCTGGACCTGCTCAACCGCTACTGGCGCGGGAGGCCGGCCGATGCCGGCTGACCGGCGGATCCCCACCCTGGTCAGGAGCGGGGGCGGGTGGGATACTCGAAGTCCGGTGTCCGAGCAGATCGTCGAGCTGGTGCGTCGCGGCTATGAGGCCTGGAACTCCGGCGACCGCGGCTGGGTCCTTGAGCACATGTCCGAGGACGTGGAGTGGGTCACCCCGCCCGAGGATCCGGAGCCGGGCAGCTATCAGGGGTTCGCGGGGATCCAGGCTTTCTGGGACCAGTGGCGGGCCGCGGTGGGCGAGCTCCGATTCCAGCCGCTCGAGTTCATCGACGCCGGCGACCAGGTGATCGTCTGCACGCGGCGGTCCGGAGTCGGCGAGCAGAGCAGGCTCGAGGTCTCCGACACCGTCTTCCAGGTCTACAGCTTCGAGGGCGACACCTGCGTGCGGGTTCAGGAGTTCTACGAGAAGGACGACGCCCTCCGGGCGGCGGGCGTTGCGGAGCAGGAACGGGAGCAGGGCCAGAGCTAGCGCATGGATCGTCGCGAGCTCACCCGCGAGGAGCTGCGACTGCGCAGAACGCTCGTCTTCTTCGCGGTCGCCTTCGCGGCGATGGGAGCGGGCTACGTCCTCCAGGGGGCGTTCGCCGACGCGGAATACCCCTTCGTCGCCAACTCGCTGGCCAAGGACGGCGTCTTCGCGATCCTCTGCGCGGTTGCCGCCGCCGACGCGCGGCGTCACGGCTGGGCCGTCCTGGCCGTCGTCGCCGGACACGTCCTGATCGTCACGGGGCTTCTGGCCACGGCCGCCTTCGGCCAGATCTCGAGCGTCGCCGGGTCCTTCGAGGGCCCACCCGGGATCGAGGTGCCCCCGGCGGAGACGCTGTTCTGGATCTGGGTCGTCCTCGCGACGTCGGTCGCGATCCTCCTCTTCGCCCTCCAGCGGTCGGCGGTCAAGGCGCGGTACGGGCTCCGCTACCTCCAGCCCCATCAGCATGCGACCGTGATGGCGCTGGCGGAGGTGATCGTTCTGGGCGGCGACGAGGAGGTGCTGACCCCCGAGCAGGTCGCCGCCAACGTCGACGAGTACCTGTACTCGCTCTCGGCCCGCCAGAAGTGGAAGTCGAAGCTGGCGCTGTCGGCGCTCACCGTCTATCCCCTGATGCGTCTGCGGGCGCCCTATCCGCTGATGTCGCCGGAGAGCCGCCTCGCGTTCCTGGAGCGCTGCTTCATCGCCGACGTCGCCGAGCGCCGGCTGCCCGGGTTCCTGCGGCGGCCGCTTCAGTCGATGTTCTCGGCCGCCCAGAAGCTCACCTTCATCGGCTACTACGCCGACCCGCGGACCGCCGCCAGCACGGGCTACGTCCCGTACTCGCAGCGCCCGCGGTACGCGCAGGACATGAAGCGGGTGACGCGCGACCGCCCGCCGCTCGACGTGCGGACGCCGGCGGAGGTCGACGCCGAGACGGTCAACGCGGACGTGGTGATCGTCGGCAGCGGCGCCGCCGGCGCACTCCTGGCCCACCGGCTCGCGGGCCGTGGGCGGGAAGTGCTGGTCCTGGAATCCGGCGGGCACTTCGACCCCACCGGCTTCACCGAGGACGAGCGCTCCCAGTTCTCGAACCTGTTCTCCGACGGCGGCATGCAGATGTCCCGCGACGCCCGGTTCCAGGTCCTCCAAGGCCGCTGCGTCGGCGGCACCACGGTCGTCAACAACGCCGTCTGCTTCGACCTGCCCCCGCACGTCCTCGAGCGCTGGAACGACCCCGACGGCCTCGACGCGGGCCTCGACGCCGACCGCCTCGGCCGAGCGTTGGTTGCCGTCCGCGAGTTCCTCGGGGTCAGCCGCGACTGGGGCAGGGACGCGGCCAACGGGGGGATCTCGGCCGGGGCGCGGAAGTTCTGCGACGGGGTCGAGCGGCTCGGGCTGAACCAGGCCGGCGGCTACGACGTCGTCGAGGCGAACATCGCCGACTGCCTCGGCTGCGGCTACTGCAACATCGGCTGTGCCTTCGGCAAGAAGCTCTCGGCGCTCGACCTGACTCTCCCCGCCGCGCAGCGGGAGTTCGGGACCGACGCCGTGAGGATCTTCAGCGAGTGCGAGGTCGAACGGGTCCTGACCACGAACGGGAGCGCGTCGGGCGTGCAGTGCCGCCTGTCGGATGGACGGGATCTGCGGGTCAACGCCAACACCACGGTCGTATCCGCCGGCGCGTTGGCGTCGAGCCTCATCCTCAGCCGCAGCGGCCTCGGTGGGGACCTCGCCGGCCGCAACCTGTGCTTCAACGTCGGGGTCCCGATGACCGCCGAGTTCGAGGAGAAGCTCGATTCCTACGACGGGCTCCAGATATCCCACTACCTGCGGCCGGCCGAGGACGACGGCCTGGTCCTCGAGACCTGGTTCAACCCGGTCGGTACGCAGGCGCTGATGATGCCGGGCTGGTTCTCCGATCACTTCCGCAACATGCGCCGCTACGACCACATGGCCTCGGCCGGGTCGGTGGTCGGCAGCCGCCGCAACGCGACGGTGAAGCCGGGCTTCCGCGGGCGCGGCATGAAGCTCGACTACGACCCGCACCCGGATGACCTGCGGCGGGTGGTCGCCGGCCTCAAGCTCGCGGGGCGGATCTTCCTCGCAGCCGGTGCCACCAGGGTGACGCCGCTGACCTTCCGGCACCTGCCGTCAGCGACCAGCGAAGGGCTCGACCGGCTCGACGAGGAGGTCCGCGACAACACCGACATCGAGCTCCACACCTCCCACCCCCAGGGCGGCAACGCGCTGAGCCGCGACCCGGCGAAGGGCGTCGTCGACGAGGCCTTCCGCGTCCACGGAAAGGACAGCCTCTACGTCTGCGACGCGAGCGTCTTCCCCTCGGCGATCACCGTGAACCCCCAGCTGACGGTGATGGCGCTGGCCGAGTACGCGGCGGCGGGGATCGAGTAGCCCGGCATGGCGACCTACCTCCACACCTGCTACCGGATCGGTGACATCGATCGCTCGGTGTCGTTCTACGAAAGGCTCGGCTTCGAGGAGCGGCGGCGGATGAACATCGGCGACGAGGCGATCAACGTGTTCATGGGCCTGCCGGGAGGGGACCCGGTGCTGGAGCTGACCTACAACCACGGGGTCGACTCATACGACCTCGGCACCGGATACAACCACATCGCGATCGCCGTCGATGACCTGGACGGCACGCTGGAGAACCTGGCGAGCGAAGGGATCGAGCCGGAGAAGCCGCCCTACCGCCCCGGCGGGCGCACGGAAGGTCCGATGATCGCCTTCGTGCGCGATCCCGACGGCTACCGGATCGAGCTGATCGGGCGCTGAGCCGCCCGTTCAGGTCGGCTCGGCGAGCAGTCGCTCCAGACGGTCGAGGCTTTCCGACCAGCCGGCCCGGTGGACCTCGCGGCGCTCCGCCGTCCTGAACCCGACCTGACTCAACCGCACTTCGGTCGAGTCGCCCAGGTCCCGGAATGAAAGATCAGCCAGGGTCTCGACGTCGTCGGGGTCGGGCGGCTCCCAGGAGAACGTGAAGACCAGCCGGGCAGGTGGATCGACCTCCCGGAACAGCCCGGTCAGGTGAAACGCGTCGCCCTGCGGCGGCTGCATCTCGATCCGGTAGGAGCTCCCGACCCGGGGCTCGAACACGAGGCTCGGGACCGTGAAGCCCGCCGGGCCCCACCACTTCGCCAGCTCCGTCGCCTCACTGAAAGCCGCGAACACGATTGACGGGGGCGCAGGGACGGCGCGCGTCATCCGCAGGACATCGATTTCCGTGTCGCTCGCCATCCGGGCGATCGTACGCCGAGAGCCCCCGCGGCTGCGGGGGCTCTCGATGCGCCGGACCGACAGCGCTGGCTCACCAGACGAAGAAGCAACCCTGGTCGCTTCCTTCCTCCTCCAGGGCGGCGGCCTCCGCGGCGGCGTCCGCGGCCCCTCCGGGAGTTCCGAACTGCTCCTGGAAGAACTGCTGGTCCTCGGCCGCGCCGATCTGCTCAGCGTATCCCTCGCAGACCTCGTCGGTGGCGGAACCGTCGCCGGTCGCGCCGCTGTCGCGAATCTGCGGAGCCTGCATCGTGCGAACCGGCTCCGACGCCGTGACGACCTCGGTCGGGAGGTGGTCGACGATGTCGCGCACCCCGGCCCTCGGCGCAACGCCTCCGCTGGGCGGCGGTGGATCCGCCGCCGGCTCGGCCGGCGCCGTATCCGTCTGCTCCTGGGCGGAGGCATCCGGACCGGCGGGGGCCTGCTCGGGCTCCGTCGTGGCCGGGTTCTGCGTCGGGAGGATGTCGGCCCCCGCCTGCGGCACGACCCCCTGAGTCGGCGCGGAGGGACGATGCCTGTGCCGGTTCTTCCTGTGCTTCTTGCCGTGCCTCGCCGTCTTGTGCTTGCCCAGCTTGGCGGGCTGGGCCGCATCGGCGGGCGTCGCCTCCGTCGCGACTGAGAGGGCGAGGGCGGCGAGTGGTACGACGGTGAGGATCTTGAGCCTGTTCATGTCAACTCCTTGATCGATTGATCTGCAGGTCGATCCTCGGAGACCAGCGGGCCCGCTACCAGGCACCCAAGGGTGGGAATCGCCCACACCCCCGGCCTTCGACGCTCAAGTTCCGCCGACTCCATCCGATGGCTCACGCATGCCGGCTCGGATGCGGACTTCAGTCGCCCCGATCCTCCCCTCCTTCCCGGGGGGCCGGTCGAGGACGGCGCGTTCCGGACCGGCGGGATGCTCGAGACCGGCGGCATCGCCCATGTCTCCGGCTTGATCGCGGTGACAGCGCGTCAGGTGTCCTCTCCCGCAGCCTGCGCGGGGCCTCACTTCAGTGCGGCGCCGGCTCCTTCTCGCGCTCGCGAAGCTCGATCCGCCGGATCTTCCCGGTCAGGGTCTTCGGCAGCTCGTCGGTGAACTCGATCCGGCGCGGGTAGGCATAAGCGGACAGGCTGTCGCGGACGTGGCCCTTGATCTCCTCGGCCAGGGCGTCGGACGGCTCCTCGCCCTCGGCGAGGACGATGAACGCCTTGACGACATTGCCGCGGCGCTCGTCCGGCGAGGCGACCGCCGCCGCCTCGCGCACCGCCGGGTGCTCGATGCAGGCTGACTCGACCTCGAAGGGCCCGATCCTGTAGCCCGCCGAGATGATCACGTCGTCGGCTCGGCCCGAGTACCAGAAGTAGCCCTCGGCGTCGCGTTCGGCCGCGTCGCGAGTGTGGAACCAGTCGCCGCCGAATGTGTCCCGCGCCGCCTCCTCGTTGCGCCAGTAGCCGAGGGGATAGTGGGGATTGGACCGGGCCCGGAGGCAGATCTCCCCCCGCTCCCCGGTGCCGACCGGATTCTCGTCCTCGTCGAGGATCTGGACATCCCAGCCGGGCATCGGCTTGCCCATCGAGCCCTCACGCACCTCCATGAACGGGTAGTTGGCGCAGAGCGGATAGGACTCGCTGAGACCGTAGTAGTCGAGGACCGTGATCCCGTACTGCTCCCGGAACCAGCGGATCGCC
>DATFPK010000058.1:0-21205 GCA_035264885.1 Solirubrobacterales bacterium | reverse complement strand
CACCTGATCACCGAGCCGGGGGTGGGCTACCGCTTCGTGCCGGACGCCGCCAAATGACACTGCCTGTCGCGGTTCGTTGTCGCAATTGATGCGGTCCGGGGTTTGCGCCGGTCCAGACCGGTAAGCAACCTGTTGAAGACCGAGCTGTGTCGCCGCGAGGAGGAGCAGATGGACAGGAGGGAATCGCCCAACGCGAGCTCAGGTCAGCGGGATGAGAGATCGCTCGCGGACCTCACCAGGCAGCTGTCCGAGCAGGCCTCGACGCTCGCACAGAAGGAGGTCGAGCTAGCCAAGGCGGAGCTCACCGTGAAGGGCAAGCGGCTTGGCATAGGCGCGGGAGCGTTCGGTGCGGCGGGCCTCTTCGGCCTCGCCGCATTCGCTCTGCTGACCACGACGATCGTGCTCGCGCTGGCGATCGTGCTCGACGCATGGCTGGCTGCACTGATCGTCGCCGCGGCCGATGGCGCCATTGCCGGCGTGCTCGCGCTCGCCGGCAAGAAGAAGGTCGAGGAGGGCACGCCCCCGCTGCCTGAAGCGGCGATTGAGAGCACCAAGACCGACGTCGAATACACGAAGCAGCGCGCGAAGGAGGCTCGCCGGTGAGCGATCAGGAGCAGCGCAGCCCAGAGGAGATTCGCGAGGACATCGAGGAGACGCGCGAGGAGCTTGGCGACACCGCAGCCGCGCTGGCTGCGAAGGCCGACGTCAAGGCGCAGGCGAAGGCCAAGGTGGCACAAACCAAGGCCAAGGTGAAGACGAAGGTCTCCGAGACGAAGGAAAAGGCGAAGGCCAAGGCCGATGACACCCCGAGCAGCACGCAGGAAGGATCCCCGGACTCAGCCACGGCCACGCAGGCGCGAGAAGCGGCAGCGAGGGGCGTGCAGCAGGCCCAGCAGCTTGCGCAGGAGAACCCGGTCCCGCTCGCGATCGCGGGCGCCTTCATCGCGGGCTTCGCCCTGGCGAGGCTGCTTTCGCGCTAGGGGCAGACGATGGCCACCGACGCAACACCGAACGACGGCGAGGGGCGCGACGCGCGGCGTGACTACCGTCCCCAGGGCGCCGGCGCGAAGACGGGGACCTTCGCGACGCTGAAGCGGACGCTGACCGAGTTCAGCGAGGACAATCTGACCGACTGGGCCGCGGCGCTCACGTACTACGGGTTGCTCTCCCTGTTTCCGGCGCTGATCGCCCTCGTCTCCATCGTCGGCCTCTTCGGGGACCCGAAGACGACCACCGAGACGGTGACGGAGATGGTCACCTCGATCGGTCCGAAATCCGCGGCCCAGACCTTCGCCGACCCGATCAAATCGATCACCTCGAACCGCAGCGGCGCAGGGCTGGCGCTGATCATCGGCCTCGTCGCCGCGCTTTGGTCGGCGTCGGGCTACGTCGGCGCGTTCATGCGGGCATCGAACATCATCTACGAGACGCCCGAGGGGCGCCCGATCTGGAAGCTGCGACCACTTCAGATGCTGGTCACGCTGGTCCTGGTCATCCTGATGGCGGTCGTCGCTCTCGGCCTGGTACTGACCGGCCCGATCGTCGATGCCGTCGCCGAGCCGATCGGCCTCTCGAGCACTGCGACCACGATCTGGGACATCGCCAAATGGCCGGTGCTCGCGGCGCTCTTCATCACGATGATCGCGATCCTCTACTACACGTCGCCGAACGTGAAGCTGCGCGGCTTCAAGTGGGTCACGCCGGGCAGCATCGTCGCCCTCGTCGTCTGGATCCTCGCCTCAGCCGCGTTCGCGTTCTACGTCGCCAACTTTGGCTCCTACAACAAGACCTACGGCACGCTTGCCGGGCTCGTGGTCTTTCTGATGTGGTTCTGGATCACCAATCTGGCGATCCTCTTCGGCCACCAGTTGAACGCGGAGCGGGAGCGCAGCATCGAGCTGGAGGAGGGCCAGCCGCGGGCGGAGCGCGAGATCCAGCTCGAGCCGCGCTCAGACCCCAAGGAACAGAAAACGACCTAGAGCCCAAGGAGCAGGCCGACATGGCACCGACTGACACCCTGAGCAGCCTCCGGCCCTATGCCGAGGAACTGACCGAGAACAGCTATGTACAGGACAACCTCAAGAGCGCTGCCGCGAACCTCCGGGGCGCGTATGAGCGCTCACAGAAGCGGCGGGTGAAGGCGGCCCGCGACGAGAAGATCCGCGGACAGGTTCAGGCTGCGGCCGCCTCGATCACGGAGGCAGGCCGGGCTCTCGCCAAGGGGCGTCGCAAGCCGGAGCCCCGCCGCGGCCGCCGGTTGGCTCTCGCTCTCGTCGCCGCGGCGGTCGCCGGAGTGGCCTTGGCCGCGAACGAGCAGTGGCGCGACGCAATTTTCAACTCCGCCGGTGGCGGTGGAGTCGAGGCCGACTCCCCGTCGCCGACAGGTCCGCCGACCGTTGCCTGATCTACTGAAAGGACCGACGCCATGAAGTTCCTCTTCATGCCCATCAGCATCGCTTTGGGCCTGATAGCCGGCCTGATCGGCAAGAAGATCTTCGAGCAGATCTGGGGCCTGATCGACGACGAGGAGCCGCCCCATCCGCAGCATCGAGAGTTCCAGTGGCCGAAGCTGATCGCCGCGTTGCTGGTCGAGGGGGCGATCTTCCGTCTTGTCAAAGGCCTCACCGACCACGGCGCGCGGCGGACGTTCGCCCGGACGACCGGCACGTGGCCCGGTGAAAGGGCTCCCGAGCCCGAGTAGAGACGAGGTCGGCAGCCCGGCCTAGTGGTCGTGGTCGCCGTAGGTGCGAACCGTGCGCCACGACTGCCAGGTGATCCGCAGGATCACCAGCGTGATGCCGAGGCCGATCAGCGGGTCGGCGACATCGAGACCCAGCCAGAGCGCCGCCGCGCTGGCCACGACCGCCAGGCTCACGTAGGCGTCGGCGCGGGCGTGGTCGCCGTCGGCCACGAGCGCCGGGCTGTCGAGGCGGCGCCCGGCCCGGGTGCGGACCACCGCCGCCAGCCAGTTGCCGAGGTATCCGAGGACGCCGGCGGCGGCGAGGGCGCCGAGGTGGTCGACCTCCTCGGGATCGATCAGCCGGTCGATCGCCTGCCAGCCCGCCACGCAGGCCGAGACGAAGATCGCGAATACGACGGCGAGACCGGCGAATCGCTCCGCCTTGGCGCTGCGCAGGGCGAAGGCGATCCCGAGTGGAAACGCGGTCGCGGCGTCACCGAAGTTGTGGATCAGGTCGGCGAGCAGGGCGACGCTGCCGGCCAGCGCGAACACCACCACCTGCGCAGCCGCCGTGAGGCCGAGGATCAAGAGCGCGAGCCCGACGGCGCGCAGGCCCTCGCGGGAGCGCTTGATCGTGGGGTCGATCAGGCCGTGCGTGTGCCCGTGGCCGCCGGCATGTGAGTGCCCGTGGGGGCCGTGCGCGTGGGTGTGGCCGGCGTCGGCGCTCATGACTGGAAGATGTCCTCCAGCTCGCGTCGGCGGGCCTCCTCGGCCTCGCGCTCCAGGCGCTCCTCCCGATCGGGGTCCCGGCGGCGCGCGATCCAGACCGAGACCACGACGACGAGGATCGGCAGAAGCGGCATCACCTGCCAGATCCAGTGGCCGACGTGTGCGAGCAGCGGCGCCGTCATGAACGCTGCTCCGCCTCGGCGGGCAGGCGCATCGCCGGCGCGGGAAAGACGTGCTCGTGATGGTGGCGCACCGCGGCGAGCAGGTCGGCGATGTGGTGGTCGTGCAGGGCGTAGCGCACGTGGCGTCCGTCCTTGCGCGCGCGGACGAGCCGGAGGCTGCGGAGGATGCGCAGATGGTGAGAGGTGGCGCTGGGCGCGAGGTCGATCGTCGCCGCCAGCTCCTCGACCGCGCGCTCGCCGTCGAGCAGCGAGAGGAGAAGCCGCAGGCGGCTCGCGGACCCGAGGGCCTTCACTGTCTCGGCCAGCTCCTCGGCCTCCTCGCGGCGGAGGGGACGGGAGGCCGGCTGGTGTTCGGCCGGGTGCGGCACCTCGCGAACAATAGAGATATGAGCAGATATTCAGATGTGGCTGGGTGCCAGCGGTTCCTGGATTCGCCAGACTGCCGCTCCGTGCCGGCGCGCACCGATGCGAAGACCCCTGAGGCGCCCAGGCACCCCTCGGCCGGGGGGCCGGCCTCGGGCCACGATCCCCCTGGTTCGATCTTCGGCAGGTTCCTGAAGTTCGGCGCGCTGGCCTGGGGCGGGCCGGCGGCCCAGATCTCGATGATCTCGAGGGAGTGCGTCGACGAGGAGCGGTGGGTCGACGAGGAGACCTTCAAGAAGACCCTCGCCGTCTACCAGGTCCTCCCCGGCCCCGAGGCGCACGAGCTGTGCGTGTATTTCGGGCGGATCCGCGGCGGCAGGCTCGGCGCCTTCCTGGCCGGGCTGGGGTTCATGCTGCCGGGCTTCCTGCTGATGCTCGGCCTCTCGGTCCTCTACGTCGAGGCCGGGCTCGACGACAGCTTCGAGGACCTCTTCTACGGTCTCAACGCCGCGGTGCCGGCCCTGGTCGCCATGGCCATCGTGCGGCTGGGCCGCAAGTTCATCACCGACCTGCCCCTTGCGCTCCTGGCCGTGGCCAGCCTCGTCGCGACGGCGCTTCTTGACGTTTCCTTCATCTTCGTCCTGCTGGGGACCGGGCTCGTCTACTGGGTCCTCCGGTCCGGCGGTTGGTCCGGCGGGGCGGGCTCGTTGATCCCGACCCCGGCGGTCTGGAAGGGTCTTGTGATCGGCGCGGTCAGCTTCGGCCTCGTCAGCGAGATCTTCCTCGAAGGCCTGAAGGCGGGCCTTTTGACCTTCGGCGGCGCTTACACCGTCGTCCCCTGGCTCCAGCAGAGCGCGGTCGAGACCCAGCACTGGCTCACCCGGTCGGAGTTCCTCGACGGTCTCGCGCTCGGCGGGATCCTCCCGGCGCCACTGATCATCTTCTCCACCTTCGTCGGCTATCTCGCCGGGGGCATCTGGGGGAGCCTGGCGATGACCGTCGGCATCTTCCTGCCGGCGTTCGTCTTCCCGATCTTCCTGCACCGCTACCTGGTCGCGGTCGCCGAGAACCCGCACATCCGGCCCTTCCTGCTCGGTGTGGCCGCCGGGGTGATCGGCTTGATCGGCGCCGTGACGATCGACATCGTCGACGCCGGGGTCGTCGACGTCCCGAGCGCCCTGATCGCGATCGGCGCCTTCGCTGCGCTCTACCGCTTCCACTCCAAGCTGACCGTCCTCTGGGTGATGCTCGGCAGCGGGCTGCTCGGCGCCGCGCTCCAGCTCACGGTGCTCTAGCGGTAAGACGGTACCCTTGAGGGAGCGCCGCCCTTCGAGCCCTTTCGTTCCTCCCCCTTGATTGCGTGGCCCCCTCCTCGGGAGGAGCGGGATTGGATGCCCATGGCGGGCGACGAGCTACATGAGGAACTTCCCCGGGGCGCGGGGCTTCCGGCGCGGGTAAGCCAGGCGATGAGGTCGGTTTGGATCAGCCACGCCGGCAGCGCGCCGCGCGAGGTCGAGACGACGATCAGGGCGAACACCGTCATCTGCACGATGACCGGGGGGACAGTCGAGTTCAGCGAAGGCATGATCGAGGCCCGTGTCGCTCCCGACGGGCCATCGTCGTCGGACTACAGGGCCGATGCCGTCGCCGCCGTCGTCGGCGTCACCGGGCAGCGGGTGAAGTTCCTGCTCAGCAAGAGCGACCCTGCCGCCGATGTCGCGACCGAGCTCTTCACCCTCGAGGAGTCCCTCCGGCGCGGACGGCCGCGCGAATCAGGGACCCCGTCGGAACGGAGCACGTGAGTCCGCCGCTGGCATAGCATCTTCCGGTGGCTGCGACCCTCCTGGAACTGTCGAACGGGGAACGATTCTCCGTCGAGGGCGATCTCGAATCAGTCGAGAAAAGCCTCTCGGACGCGGCGCGGTCCGGGTCGCGGCTGGCCAGGTTCAAGGAGGCGGACAGCGGCGAAGTCATCGCCGTGAATCCGGATCACGTAGCGGCTCTTCGGCCCGGCGGCGCCGGCCGCCGTTAGCCAGGCTGAGCCGCCCCTGCCGCCCCTATGCGGCGCCGCGCGCCCAGGCAGCGATCTGGCTCGAGCCGGCTACGACCTCGCCGTCATCCGTGACCAGCACCGGAACCTCGATCTGGCCGGTCAGCTCTTTGACCTTGCGCCGGCCGGGGGTGAGATTGAAGATTCGGGGCAGGGCCTCCCAGCCGTAGCAGCGGACCACCTCCGGTTCGTAGCCCGCGTCTCGAAGCGCCTCATGCGCCACGCCGCAGGGATGGGCATCGGCACGCCGGAAGGGCCGGGGCGTGGCGCCGGTCCAGGTTCCCCAGCAGACGTAGAGCTTCATCGGAACGAAGTCATGCGGCTCCGGAGGCCGGCGCGGTCACGACGTCGAAGCTGAACATCATGCCGCTCTCGGTGTGCTCGGCGATGTGGCAGTGGGCCATCCAGAGCCCGGGATTGGTCACATCGAGCAGGATGTCGATCGTCTGCCCGGCTCGCAGGAGGACCGTGTCCTTCCAGGCGAGATTCGACTCCGGCTCTCCGTCGCGAGTGAGGACCAGGAATCGCCCGGCGCCATGGATGTGGAACGGGTGGTGCATCGGGTGGTCCTGATCCATCTCGTTCGCGAGGCGGATCTTGACCCGGTCCCCGACCGTGAAGGCCCAGGTGATCTCCGCGTTCTCAGCTCCGGTCTCCTTGTCGACGAGTTGCCAGATCATGTTGCTCGTATTCGTCTGCCTGTTGATCTCGGGCATCAGGTCCTCCCACTCGAGCCCATCCCCGTGGTCATGGGCGTGTTCGTGCCCGCTCTGCTTTTCCGGCCCGGCCTCTGTAGCGGGGGCCGCATCAGCCGGGACCAGCTTCATGCCGCACTTGGGGCACGAGGCCGGCTCCGAGGCAGTGACGTCGGGATGCATCGGGCAGACGTAGGAGAAGGCGTCGGCGTCGTCGCGCCCGTAGAGGATCGGCATCTCGGACACGAAGGCCAGGATCTTGTCGGGCTCACGGTTGAGATCAGCCTTGACCCGCTCCCGCTCGTCGGTGAGCTCGGGGTCGACACGCAGCTCGTCAAAAGCCGTCTTCGCGTGGCCGCCGCCCTGACCCTCCACGACGACGCGCCCGAGCTCATAGGTCTTCTCCGGGGTGCGGTTCTCAAGCATGACCTCGCCGTCCCGCTCGAAGAGGACATCGACGATTGCGCGCTCCGAAGGCGAGAGCAGCACCCCCTCGATGAACTCCTCGCGCTCGACCCGCCCGCTGTCACCGCCGACAAGCTTCATTCGCGCCCCGCTGAGCGCGAAGTTGAAGATCCGCGTGTTCGCCGTGTTGACCAGGTGGAGCCGGACCACTTCGCCGACCGCGGCATCCGCCCTGTAGGCGGTCTCCCCGTTCACCAACATCACATTGCCGAACCGGCCCATCGCGGTGAATGTCGGGCCGGAGCGGTGGAAGGGCGCCATTTCGCCGTCCTCGATCAGGACGTCATCGAGGGCGATCGCGAGCTGGCGGTCGGCCGGCCCCCAGTAGCTCGCATCGGAGGGCTCGACGATGATGCCTCCGTAGAGGCCCATCTCCTGCGCGAAGTCCTCGCGCATGTGCGGGTGGTACCAGTAGAAGCCGGGGTCGGGGAACTGGAGGCGGTAGGTGAACGATCCTCCGGGCGCGATCGGCGCTTGGGTCTGCTCCGGGACGCCGTCGTATCGATTGTCCAGGCGCAGGCCGTGCCAGTGGACGGTCGTGTCGAGCTCGGTCTCGTTCGCCGCCTCGACTGTGATCTCCGAGCCTTGATCGACCACCAGAGTCGGCCCCGGGACCGAGCCGTTGTAGCCGAGCATGCGGATCTCGGCGCCGCCAAGGCGCTTGCGCACGGGCGTGATTCGAACCTCGCAGGCGTCGCCGTCAGCGAGGCGAATCACCTCCGGCGCCGCGGCCTCCCGTAATCCCTCAGTCTCTGTGCTGAACCGCTCGCCGGTCGTTTCGCTCATCGCTTCCCTCCTCAAGTCGAGACGCTGGCGCCTCAGCCAACGGAACGAATCTAGCCGGGTCGGCCCCGCGGATCGACGCCCGCGCTGTGTTTCTCGGCACCGCCCCAGGGCAGCTACTGACCAGCGGCATGTACAAGCTTTACGCCATCCCGGGCTCGCACGCCTGCCGCTCGGCGATCCTCATGCTCGAGCACAAGGGGGTGCCCTACCGGCGGGTCGACATTGTGACCCTCTTCCACCCGCTGGTGACGCGGCTCAACGGCTTTGACGCGGGCGGCCAGACCCGTTCCGCCGGCGGCCGCAGCACGTTCGGGCTCCGCTTCGGGGACCGGCTGGGCACGGTCCCTGCGCTCGCGGCCGACGGCGAGCGGATCTCGACCAACAGGGGAATTGCCCGGTTCCTTGACGAGCATCACCCAGAGCCGCCTCTGCTCCCCGCGGATCCCGGCCAGCGGGCGGCCGTCGAGGAGGCTGAGCAGTGGGCGAACGAGACGTTGCAGATGGCGGCCCGCCGCATCCTCGGCGCGGCGTTCGTCCGCGACCCGGAGTCCTACAGCCGGTCGTCGGGGAGCGGACGCCTGGGGTACCTCCTCTACAAGCGAGCCTTGACCCGGCGCCTGATCGTTCCCAGGATCTTCCGAGGCGTCTTCGCCGCCAGCCCGGCCCCTCATCGCGATCCCTTGAGCGAGCTCCCCGCTCGGCTCGACCGAGTCGACGCCTTCATCGCCGACGGAGTTCTCGGTGGCGAGCAGCCGAATGTCGCGGACTTCATGGTCGCCCCCAGCCTGGCGCTGATCCTCTACCGGCACGACGCGCGACCGCTGTTCGAAGGCCGCCCGGCTCTGCGGCTGGTCGACGAGCTCCTGCCAGAGCCGGGCTCGGGTTCGGGCCGGCGCCTTACGGCGCCGACTGGGTCCGTGGGCTAGGGCTCAGCGCGCGCGCGGATCGACGAAGACGTCGTCCAGCAGCCACCCGGCGCCCCTGCGGGTCGTGAAGCGCAGGCGGATCATCGTCGTGCCGTCGGGTCCGGCGGCCTTCGCGATCTGTCCCGGCGACAGGGCGATCTTGCGGGTCGAGTCCCACGTGCGCTCGCGCCGCAGCGTTCCCGAACGCTTGCGGCGGGCGGTGCCGCCCGCTTCGGCGGGCGGGTACACGACCTCGACGCGCAGCGTCGCGGCGCTCCTGCCGGGGATGACCGTCTTGCCGTACAGCCGCGCCACGGGGTAGTCGGGCGTCACGCAGACCGGGGGAGAGGTGACCGCCGACGCGGGCGGCATGTAGAGGGCCGAGGTCCCGGGTTCGGGACGAAGGTTGTTGGCGTGCGGCCGCACCTCGACCCCGTCGCTCACGGTCCACCCCTCGAGACCGAGCTCGAAGGAGCCGTTCGGGACGAGCGTGTAGCTGCGCTGGTCGTTCCAGTCGAGGAAGGGCTGCTCGAAGACCTGCTCCGCGCAGAGGGGGTTCCCGACGGCACCGCCCTCGTCGGAGGGCAGCGGATCACCGATCTCGGCGGCGGACAGCGCCGGCGCGGCGAGCAGGGCCGCCGAGGCGGCGAGGGCGAGTGCGAGCTTTCGCATGGGACGAGTCCTCTCAGGCATGACCACGGACGCTTCGGGCTTGGTCCTTATCGGAGGCAGGGCCGATCACCCAACCCGGACATGCGTTTACCGACTAATCACGCTCGCGAGTCCGCGCGCGCCGGCTCGGCCGGGCCGGTCGGCCCGCTCGGTCTTCGCGAACCCGACTGCTGCCCCAGCCAGATCCGGACCCAGGACCTCGACCAGGGCGGCGACCACCCGGGGGTCGAACTGGCTCCCCGCATGGGCTCGGAGCTCGGCGACGGCCGCTTCCGGCGAGCGCGCGTTGCGGTACGGCCGGTCGGTGGTCATCGCGTTGAACGCGTCGCAGCAGAAGACCACCCGGGCCTCGACCGGGATCTCCTCACCGCGGAGGCCGTCTGGATAGCCGCTGCCGTCGAAGTGCTCGTGCGCGGACCGCACGATACGGCCGACGTCGCTCATGACGCCGCCGATCTGCTCGAGCATCTGCTGGCCCTCGAGGGTGTGGGTCCGCATCAGCGCCCACTCGCGCGCGTCGAGCCCGACCGGCTTGTTCAGAATCGCCTTCGGGATCGCGATCTTGCCGACGTCGTGGACCAAGCCGGCAAACTCGATGTTCCGGCGCTCGGTCGAGCCGAGCTTCATCTCGGCGGCGACCTCGATCGACAGCTCGACGACGCCGCGGGTGTGCATTCCCGTGTAGGCATCGTCGTGCTCGACCACCTGGGCGAGGACGCGAGCCGTGCCGCGGTAGGCCTCGCTCAGCTCGAAGAGGTAGTCGATCCGCTCGCTGCGCTCGCGGGCGAAGATCAGCAGCAGGGCGAGGAGCGGAAGGACGAGGGCCAGCGCGGCGGGTTCCTGATCGGCGGCGATGGCGAGGGCCAGGCCGATCGGAGTGAGCAGCGCGTCGACGCGGTAGATCCACAGGGCCTCGGCGAGCTGCTCGCGCCAGCCGGCACCGCCATGCAGGTGCTCACGGACAGCGGTGGCCGACGACTCCCCCAGGAACTGGGCCAACAGGGCCGGGATCAGGACCCAGGCGCCCCCGATCGGGTGCGGGGAGCCCGCGGCGATCAAGACGACCGCGGGCCCGAGCGCGAACCACGAATCCCCGAATGCCAGGAACGCGCCCTCGAAAGGGGCGCTGCCGCGCCACAGCTCGACCGACTTCCCGGCCGCCAGCCCGAGCGCCACAACGAGCGGGACGATCTGGGGCGGCAGGAGAAAGAGGGCCGGGATCAGGACGAGCTGGGTAGGCATCGTGTAGCAGCTCGCGACCTCGAACCGTACCCGCGAGGCGAGCGTCATGCAGACGAGGACGAGCCCGAGGACGGCGGGGTCGACCGGGCGCTCGGACGGCACCGCGAGCAGCAGAGCTGCGGAGGCGAGAAGGAACCCGCCGCCCACCAGGAACTCAGCGCGCCACTCGCGGCGGTTGAAGCCGCGCCGCCGGCGCTGGCGGGACTCGGCCAGCAGCGCCTGCACCGCGGGCGAGGCCTCGGGCGAGTTGCCCACGTCGGTTTGGACCCAGAGGGCCATAGGAATTGTTCGGCTCGAAACCGGATGATCTTGAGGGCGCCGGTCGTGAGATGCTTCCCGCTCGATGGCCGCCCGCGTTTCGAGGCTCCAGGTTGCCCTCCTGCTCGCCACGCAGCTCGGCGCCGTCGTGCTCGGCGCGGGCTGCGGCGGCGACGAGGCCGACTCCGAGGACGAGCTGATCGTCTCGGCGGCGTCGTCGCTCCAGGAGGCGTTCACCGTGTACGCCGACGAGGCCTTCCCCGACGCCGACGTGAAGCAGTCGTTCGCCGGCTCCGACGTCCTCGCCGCACAGATCCGCCAGGGCCTTCGCCCCGACGTCTACGCCGCCGCGGACGCCGAACTGCCCCAGAAGCTCTTCGATGAAGGCCTCGTCGAGCGGCCGCGGATCTTTGCCGGCAACGAGCTCGTGGTCGCGGTCCCCGCCGACAGCCCAATCAGCTCCGTGGCCGACCTCGCGGAGCCGGGCCTCTCGCTCGTGATCGGGGACCCGAGCGTCCCGGTGGGCGGCTATACCCGCGAGGCCCTCCGCCGCCTGCCGACGGCCGAGCGAGAGGCGATCCTCGCAAACGTCGGCTCCGAGGAGCCGGAGGTGGCCGCGGTGATCGGCAAGCTCACCCAGGGCGCTGCGGACGCGGGCTTCGCCTACGTGACCGACGTGATGAGCGCCGGCTCGGAGCTGAGGGCCGTTCGGCTTCCGGAGAGCCTGGAACCGGTGGTGTCCTACGGGATCGCGGGCGTCCGCGACGCCCCGCATCCTGAGCTCGCGCAGCGGTTCGTCGCCGGGCTGCTCGAGGGCCAGGGGGCCGAAACCCTGCGCCAGGCCGGGTTCCTGCCGCCGCCGTGACCGGCCGAGCGTCGGCGTTTGCCGTCGTAGCGTTCGCCGCTCTCGCCGTCGCCCTCTGCTTCCTCACGTTTCCGGTGGTCGCCGTCTTCGCCGACACGGGAGTCGGCAACCTCCTGGATGCGCTCGGCGAGGAGGACGCGCGGGAGGCGCTCTGGCTCAGCCTGCGAACTTCGCTCGCCGCGATCGCGATCATCGTCCTCGTCGGCACCCCCGCGGCCTGGTTTCTCGCGACCCGGGACTTCCGCGGCCGCGCCGCGGTCCTGACGCTGATCGAGCTGCCTCTCGTGATGCCGCCGGCCATCGCCGGGATCGGCCTGCTGGCGGCGTTCGGGCCGAACGGCATCCTCGGCGGCGCGCTCGAGGACGCCGGCATCCGGCTGGTCCTGGAGACGGCGGGCGTGATCGTCGCGCTCGTCTTCGTCGCCGCGCCGTTCTTCCTGCGCCAGGCGCAGGCGACCTTCTCCGACCTCGACCCCGAGGTCGTCGAGGCGTCCCGCACCCTCGGGGCGGGGGAAGCGCGGACCTTCATCGCCGTCGCCGTCCCCGCCGCTCGCGGTGGGCTGACCGCCGGCCTGGCGCTGGCCTGGGGGCGTGCGCTGGGCGAGTTCGGCGCCACGTTGATGTTCGCCGGATCGTTCCCCGGGATCACGCAGACGGCTCCACTGGCGATCTTCGCCGAGTTCAACGAGGACTTCACGGCGGCGCTGGCGCTCTCCGCCGTCCTGATCGCGGTCTCCGCGGCGCTGCTCCTGACCGTCAAGCTCGCCGCGGGGCGGGACGCCTTCGGGGGACGGGGATGAGCCCGGGGCTGGAGGCACAAGCCACCGCGACCCTGCGGCAGTTGCGAATCGACCTTCGCCTCGCGGTGCCCGGACACGGCCGTATCGCCCTCGTCGGGCCCTCGGGGGCGGGAAAGTCGACCATGCTGCGCATCGTCGCGGGTCTCCACCGGCCCGAGCGCGGCGTGGTACGGCTCGGGGACCAGGTGTGGCTGGACACGGGCGCCGGTGTGTTCCGGCCCCCCGAGGAGCGCCGCTGCGGCTTCCTCTTCCAGAGCTACGCGCTCTTCGGACACCTCGACGTCCGGCGCAACGTCGCCTACGGGCTGCGAGGGGTACCGCGTGCGGAGCGCCGAGTCCGGACCGACCGGATGCTGGAGCGGTTCGGCGTTCTCCACCTCGCCGAGGCCGATCCGGGGGAGCTCTCCGGCGGCGAGCGCCAGCGCGTGGCACTCGCCCGGGCGCTCGCGCCGAAGCCGGCCGTCCTCCTCCTCGACGAGCCGCTGGCGGCGCTCGATCCGACGAGCCGCGCAAGCGCGATTCGCGAACTGGGCTCGATGCTGGGCGACGTCAAGGTCCCGACGATCATCGTGACCCACGACTTCCACGAGGCGGCGCTCCTGGCCGACCGCCTCGTTGTCGTCGAGCGGGGGCGCATCGTGCAGCAGGGCCCGCCCAGCCGGATCGCATCGGCTCCGGCGACACCGTTCGTGGGCGAGTTCGCGGGGGCATCGGTGCTGTTCGGGCGAGCCGAGGGCATCGAGGACGGCACCACGACCGTTCGCCTCGACGGCGGCGGGACGGTGCGGAGCGCCGAGCCCGGCGCCGGCCGCGTCGCGGTCAGCGTCTTCCCGTGGGAGGTGGCGGTCGAGCTCGACCTCGGTGCCCACCGCGACTCCGCGCTCAACCGGATACCGGCCGAGATCACGACCATGACCGAGGTCGGATCACGCGTCCGGGTCGGCCTGGCGCTGCCCCAACCGATGGCGGCGGAGGTCACGAGCGCCTCCGCGCAGGCTCTCGAATTGCAGGCGGGGATGGCGGTCAACGCGGTCTGGAAGGCGACCGCGACGCGGGTCACGCCCGTGTAGCGGCGCCGCGTTACTGCCGCGCCGCCGCCCGGCTACCGTTACGTTCCCGCAAGGGGGGTCCGGTCTGAGGAGGCGATTGGCGATGCGGAGGTTGCGAGACGACACGGAGAAGCGCTCGGTCCGAAGCGCGATCTCGACCTTCGGACCTCTCGTCGCGCTCGCCCTCGTCGTGCCGGTCGGGCACGCGGCGCTCGGGCCGCTCAACGATCTCCTGGCGCTCGGCAAGGCGGAGGGGCAGAAGCCCGCCCGCGTTCCGGTCGTGCGGCGCAAGGAGCCCCGCCAGGTCGCGAGCCCCCAGGTCCGCTGCCTGCGTGGCTCCCGCCCCGAGCCCGGCATCCAGGGGCGCGTCCCCGAGGGCTCCGCGGGCAAGGGCCTGTGGTGCAACCTCCGGCGGATCGCCCACCAGGGCAGCTCGGGCGGCTTCAAGGTCTTCCGCTACGTCGACCGGCGCGGTCGCGAGTGCGCGTTCTATGACACCGCGCTGCTCTTCCCCGGCAATGCCCTCAAGTTCGACGCCACCTCACTCGGGGTCGCGGTCCTCGACATGTCGAACCCGCGGCGGCCGGTCCAGACGGACACGCTGACCGAGCCGCCGATGATGTCGCCCCATGAGTCGCTCAGCCTGAACCGGCGGCGCGGCTTGCTCGCCGCCGTCAACGGCAACCCGACCACGTACCCGGGACTCGTCTCGATCTACGACGTCAGCGGCGATTGCCGCCATCCGGTACTGCAATCGACCAGCCCGGTCGCCCGCTTCGGGCACGAGAGCGGGTTCGCCCCCGACGGGCGGACGTTCTACGCCACCGGCACCGCGGTCGAGGCGATCACGGCGATCGACGTCACCAAGCCGAAGCAGCCCCACCCCATCTGGCAGGGCAGCATCATCTCCCACGGCATGTCGCTGTCCCGGCGCGGCAACCGCGCCTACGTCGCCGACACGAACGGCAACATGCTGATCCTCGACACGAGCCAGATCCAGGCCCGCAAGCCAGATCCGAAGGCGCGCGAGATCAGCCGGCTGACCTGGCGCCGGGCGTCGATCCCGCAGAACGCGATCCCGTTCACGAGGAACGGCCGGCACTACGTCCTGGAGTTCGATGAGTACACCGCCGGCACTACCGGCGACGGCAACGAGAACGCCGTCGGCGCGGCGCGGATCATCGACGTCTCGAAGGAACGCCGCCCCCGCGTCATCTCGAACCTCCGCCTCCAGGTCAACCAGCCCAAGCCCCACGCCGCCGCGTCCGGCGACCCCGGCGCGTCGAGCCCGGTCCAGGGGTACGCGGGTCACTACTGCAACATCCCGACCCGAGTGAACCCGAAGGTCGTCGCCTGCTCGTTCATCGCCTCGGGCCTCCGCGTCTTCGACATCACCCGGCTGCGAAAGCCGAAGGAGATCGCCTATTTCGTGACGCCGACCAAGGCGCGATTCGAGAACGGCTACGACGCCAGCGACTTCGCGATGTCCGAGCCCGCGTTCGCCCCGAAACGGCGCGAGATCTGGTTCACCGACGGGGGGACCGGGTTCTACGTCGTCCGGATCTACAGGCGCGTCTGGCCCGGAGCGGGGGCCCGCGGTTAGGATCGGGCGGTGATCCCGAAGGGACGACTCCTTCTCACCGCCCTCGTCCTCGCTTGGTCCTTGACGCTGGCGCTCGCGAGCCTCGCCGGCGGGCGCGCCCCAGCCACTAGCCTCGTGACCGGCCCCTGACCGGTCGGCCATGAGCAAGCTCAGGTTCACGATCTCGATGTCCCTCGACGGCTACGTCGCGGGACCCGACCAGTCCGAGGAGAACCCGCTGGGAGTGGGGGGCGAGGGCCTCCACGAGTGGGCCTTCGTGACCGCCGCCTTCAACGAGATGCACGGTCGCTCCGGAGGCGAGGTGAACGAGAGCTCGGCCGTCATCGAAAGTCGGATCGAGAACATCGGCGCGACCTTGATGGGACGCAACATGTTCGGCGGCGGCCCCGGGCCCTGGGGCGACGATCCGTGGACGGGGTGGTGGGGGGATGAGCCGCCCTTCCGCATGCCGGTCTTCGTCCTCACCCACCACGCGCGCGAGCCGCTCGAGATGCGGGGTGGGACGACGTTCCACTTCGTCACCGACGGGATCGAGGCGGCCCTGACCCAGGCGCGGGAGGCGGCGGGCGGCCAGGACGTCGCCCTCGGGGGCGGCGCCGACGTCGCCCGCCAGTACCTCTCGGCCCGCCTCGTCGACGAGGTGGAGATCTCGCTCGTGCCGCTGCTACTGGGCTCCGGCGCGAGCCTGTTCGACGGGGTCGGCGACCTGCGGCTCGAGCAGGTCCGCGCGGTCGAGGCGCCCGGCGTCACCCACCTGAAGTACCGGGTCGCGCGCTAGCGGCGCCGGCGGACCCGGAGCGGCGATGCCGTTGATCAGCTGCGGGAGCCGCTCTTCGAGGAGGAGCGGGAGCGCCCGTTCGCGCGCGACCCGTTGCTGCTGCTGCGCGAGCGCGAGGAGCTCGACTTTCGCTCCGTCTTGCGCTTGACGTCCCCGTCCTTGATCGTGCCTCTCCACCCTCGCTCGGCGTTCTCGTTCAGCTCTACGTATGCCTTGAACCGATGGAGGTCGCCCCGGACGGCGCGCTTCGCGAACCGCCAGCCGCGACCGGCCTTCTCCAGGAGGCTGTCGGGCTCGATGTCCAGGGTCACTTCGATCCGGGTCAGCCGGTTGCTGAGCCGGTGGAAGGTGACGACGCCGCTGTGGGCGAGACCCTGGGAGACATCCCACTCGATCCGCTCGTCGGGGCGCTGCTCGAGGATCTCGGCCTCGAACCGCTTCTTGATTCCCCAAACCTTGGTCTGGAAGGCCACCGTGGCGTCGTCGATCTGCTCGGCGCTCTCGATCCGGTGCATGAACTCCGGCCAGTCCTCGAAGCGCGTCCACTGGTTGTAGGCGGTCTTGATCGGGACCGCGACGTCGACCGACTGCTGGATCGGCATCCGCCGGCCGCTGCCGTGCCCGGGCGCTGCGCTGCCCTTGCCGGCGCCCTCCTCGCCATCGTCACCGCCGCCGAACAGCTTCCCGAGGGCACCGCCTCCCAGCATCTTCCCGCCGGCGTCCGGCGCGAGATCCTTCGCGGTCTCCTTGATCTGGCCCTTCGCCTTTCCCTTGGCCTTCTCGCCGACCTCGGCTGCTTTGGGTCCTGCCAATTTCGTCAGGCGCTCCGCCACCACGGGAAGCGCCGCCAGCGCGACCCCGGCCGCAGCCATGCCACCAGGCTTGGACATCGGCCCGTTCTTCGCCTGTTTGGCGACCTTGCGGGCAGTCTTCGTCAGTTCCTTGACCTCGGTCATCAGCTCTCCTTGCTCCGTTCGGCCCCCTTCGAGCGGTCTCTCGCCGCAATGTCCTCCTCAAGCTTCCGGATCTCGGCATCGTCGATCCGGGCGCCGGCTGCCCAGCTGACCCGGACGTCGCGGTAGACCTCCCCCGGCTCGACCTCCTCGGGCAGGTTCTCCCGCTCGGTGCGGGAGTCGGATTCGATCTCCGGCCGACCGCCGAACTCCACCCGGGTCCGGGGCTTGCGCCGGAACCGGATCCGGCGCGCGCTGGCTGCGGCGCCGATCTCGACGTCGGCGGGACCGCCATCTCCGCCCGCCCGGGTCACTCCTCTTCCTCCTGGATGGCCTGCTTGACGTCCCGAACCGTGATCCGGCCCTCGGCGCCGCTGCCTTCGATCAGGTCGATGTCGATGCCCGCCGATCTGGCCAGCTCCATGGCCGCCGGCGTCGCGTGGTGCCTCTCGGCCCGGCGCTCACGCCGGCGCTCGCCCAGCTCCTTCACCTTGCGCGTGGCGGCGATGCCGATCTCCTTGGCCTCGTCCGACGCTGCGGCGCCGAGCTCCTTGGCGGCGGTCTTCGCAGCCGCCTTCGCCAGCTTCGGCGCGGTGACGCCTGCGCCGCCACCGCCCCCCGGGCCGTCGCCGCCCTGTCCGCCGCCGGCGATCCCGCCGGCCGCCTCGCCGAGCTGCCCCACCGCGCCGCCCACCCCGCCCGCGGCCTGACCGAGTCCGCCTGCGGCTTCGCCGAGTCCGCCCGCAGCCTCGCCGGCGCCCTCGCCGAGGCCACCCACCGCCTGTCCGGCTCCCTCGCCGAGCTGACCCACCGCCTGTCCGGCGTTGCCTACGACCTCGTCGAGGTTGCCGACGGCCTGGCCGGCGCCCTCGCCGAGGCCACCCACCGCCTGTCCGGCTCCCTCGCCGAGCTGACCCACCGCCTGGCCGGCACCCTCGCCGACCTGGCCCACGGCCTGACCGGCTCCCTCGCCGACCTGGCCGACCGCCTGGCCGGCGCCCTCGCCGAGCTCGCCCACGGCGCCCTGGGCTCCCTGGCCGACCTCGTCGACCGCCTCGCCCGTCTCGCCGAGGGTGTGCCCCGCGCCGGAGCCGACGTCCTCGACCGCCTTGCCGAGACTCTCGACGAGCTTCGGGTTGCGGTCGATCGTCGTCAGCACCCGATCAACGATCGCGGCGACGTGGTCGAGCCGCACCTTGACCAGCGCCTGTGCCTCGACGCCCTCGATGTCGATCCGCAGCTTGCCAAGGTGGACGTCGACGCCGACGGTGAGGTTGACGAGGTCGAGGACCTTCGCCTTGAGGGCAACGTGGGCATCGAGCTCCTCGACCTGGAGGTGGATCTTGTCGACCTTGACGACCGGGACGTCGAGCAGGACGTCCGGATCTCCACCGGTGTCGGCGCCGCCCTCCGTTGCGTAAGCGCGGTACTCGCGCTCGGCGACGGTCCCTTCGCCGTCGACGTTCTGGGCGAAGCGGTACTTCTCGGTCTTCTGTGAAGCGCTGCGCCCGCGGTTCGACTTGCTCTTGGTCTGGCTGGCCATGCCCCCTCCTCAGTTCCCTTCGCCCTGCTGGTTGCCCTGGCCCTGCTGGCCGGCGAGCTGACCGAGGCCCTGCTGCGCGCCCTGGCCGACGCCCTGCAGTCCCTGGTTCGCGCCCTGGCCGACGCCTTGCAGTCCCTGGTTGGCGCCCTGTCCCACGCCCTGCAGGCCCTGGTTCGCTCCCTGACCGATCTGGCCGAGGGCCTGATTTGCGCCCTGGCCCACCTGGGGCAGGGCCTGCTGTGCGCCCTCGCCGACGTCCTCGACGGCCTCGCCGGCGCCCGAGAGCAACTGCTGTCCCCCGCCGCCTACCTCCTCGACAGCCTTCCCGACGCTCTCGAGCAGCTTGGGGTTGCGATCGAGCGTGGTGAGAACCCGCTCGAGGATCGCCGTCACGTTGCCGAGCCGTGCCTTGAGCAGCGCCTGGGCCTCGACGCCGGTGATCTGGAGTTCGACTTTGCCGAGGCGCGCCTCCGCCCCGACGCTGATCTGGACCAGCTGTTGGACTTCGGCGAGCACCGCAACCTGTGCCCGGAGGTCGTCGACCTCGACCTCGATCTTGTCGACCTTGACGACGGGGACGTCGATGAGGACGTCCGGCCCTTCCGGGATCTCCTCCGGATCGACCAGCGAGTAGTCCTCGAACTCCTCCTTGCGCCTGGTGCGCTTCGAGGACGACCGGCCGTTCGACCGGTTGGACCGGGAGCGTCCCGATCCGCTGTTCGAGCCGGACTTCGAGCTCTTCGACGCCATCGTCTCTCCTCCTCGCCAACCCGGCGGCCCCTCAGCCGTCCGAGTCCCGTGCCTCCATCGCCTCGCGGACCTTGCGCACCTCCGAGGTGAGCTGTCCGACCTTGTAGCCGCCCTTCGCGATCTCCTTCGCCGCGCCGGCGACGACCTTCACCGTCGATCCCTTCGAGTTCGGCATCCTCAGGTTCAATCGCGGCTTCGGCATCGAGCCGAGCCCGCGGCTCTTCTTTCCGTCCTTCAGCGCCATGCCGCCAGCAAGTCCGACAAGTGCGGCGCCGCCCGCGATCGCCGGCCCCTTGGCCCTGCGGACGGCCTTCGCGACGGTCGACTCCCCGGACCCATTGCGAGCGCTGGATCGCGCCCGGGACGGGCTGCTCTTCGCACGCGAAGCGCTGCTCTTCGAACGGGAACTCGAGGCATTGCTCTTCGGGCGCGAGGAACCCGCGCTCTTCGCCCGTGAGCCGTTCGTGCTCGCCCGCTTCGAGGTCCTCGAACCGGACCTGGAGGCCTTCGCGCCCGACCTTGCGGTCTTCGTCTGGGCCATTTTGTCCCTCCTCTCCACGGGGGTCCATCCCCGTGCAGCCACGGCTACCCGCTTGGGTTGATCCAAACCGGCTGCAAAGCGCGCCGCAGTTCAGAGCTGCTCGCGCACGCCTGCCTCGCGCGGTGCCGGCCGGCCAGCTCCCGCCGAGGTCGGGCCGAGGGCGTCGCTGGCCGAGCCCGGAGTGTCGTCACGATGACAAGGCCACGGTGAGCCTGGCGCCGGCGAGGACCCCGTCACGGTGGTGTTCCCATCGGCCCTATGGGTACCTGGAGGGGGCGCAGGTACTGCCACAGGGCCACGAGGATTGTGCTACTGTGCTAGCGCAATGGCACAATCCGCGCTGACCCCCACGCTCGACCTCGACCGCGGCGACGACCTTCCGGTCGGCGTCGCGCTCTCCTGGCGGCTGCGGGCGCTGATTCTCAGCGGGCGCCTAGAGACGGGGGCGCGATTGCCCGGCGTCCGCGAGCTCGCCGCCGGCACCGGTGTGAACACCAACACCGCTCGCGCCGTCTACCGGCGGCTCGAGGACGAGGGCCTCGTCGCTTCCCGGCAGGGGCAGGGCACGTTCGTCGCCGCCGACGCGCCGCGGGAGCCGCGGATCGAGGAGCTCGCCGCGAGCGCCGCCGAGGCGGCGATCGAGCGCGGCGTCGACCCGCGCGACCTCGCCCGCGTGCTCTACGCCGGCAGCGCCGGCGAGGGTGCGGCGATCGAGACGCCGGAGGTGGACGAGGCGGATGTGCGCCGAACCCTGCGGAGCCAGATCGAGCGGCTCGAGTGGGAGCTCGCGGCGCATCCCGGCGAGGCCGCGACCGGCGAGGACTCCGTGCCGCGCGAGTCGGTGGGGCGGATCGTCGGCCTCGAGGAGCTGGAGCGCCTGCGCGACGATCTCGTCCAGCGGGTTCGGGAGGCGCGTGGGGCGGAGGAGCGGAAGGGCGAGATCGAGGGGGCGGCGCGGAGCCGGTTCGAAGCGATGCTGGCCGACCCGGCCGCCCACAAGTGGGACACCGTCAGCGACGCGGAGCTCGGCGACCCGGGCTGCCGTACCTACGAGGTGCAGCCCGCCTTCGGCCCGATCGGCGCGCTGATGAACTGGTGGCGGGTCAAGGTCTCGGGGGGCTGCCCGTAGCCGGGCCGCGGGAGGCGAGAAGCAGATGGTCAGAGCCGCCGTAGACAGGGCGTTCCTGCCCGCCAAGTCGCTGTTCGAGCAGGTCGGGGACATGATGATCCTGACCGCGAAGACGATCGTCTCCGCCGTGCGCCCGCCGTTTCCCTACGGCACCGAGTTCATCGGCC
>DATFPK010000057.1:0-42320 GCA_035264885.1 Solirubrobacterales bacterium | reverse complement strand
GGGATAGCGCCGAGGCTCTCCTGGACCACGCGGATCACGGGAATCGCGCCGGCGACCGCCGCCTCGAAGCGAAGCTGCACATCGTGCGCCCGGGCTGCGGCGAAGAGCTCGTCCCCGTAGCGGGCGACGAGCTGCTTGTTCGCGGTCACGACCGGCTTGCCCGCCCGCAGCGCACCCAGGACATGGTCGCGAGCGGGGTCGGTCCCGCCCATCAGCTCGACGACGACGTCACTGGCGGACAGGATCTGCTCGAAGTCGCCATCGCTCCTGGTCAGCACTCCGGTCAGCTCCGGCCGCCGCCCGGTGACCGACTCGACCGCGCCGGCGCGCTCCTCGACCAGCTTCGCGAAGGCGCCGCCAACGGTCCCCCGCCCGAGGAGGCCGATCCGCGCCGGCTCGCTCATCCGGCGTCCCGCGCCGTCAGGTCCTCCCACGTCTCGCGCCTGACGACGACGCGGGCGTTCCCCTCCGAGCAGAAGACGACGGGCGGCCGGGGGACCCCGTTGTAGTTGTTGGCCATGGCGTGGCCGTAGGCACCGGTGGCGGGGGTGACGAGGACATCGCCGACCGAGGGAGTAGCCACCGTGGCGTCGCGGACCAGCACGTCGCCCGACTCGCAGTGCATGCCGGCCACCGTCACCGCCGTGTCGGGCGCGGCGTCGGCGCGGTTCGCGACGATCGCCTCGTAGCGGGACCCGTAGAGCATCGGCCGCAGGTTGTCGGACATGCCGCCATCGACCGCTATGTACGTCCGGACCCCCGGGATCTCCTTCACGGTGCCGACCGTGTAGGCCGTCACGCCCGCGTTGCCGACCAGGGACCGGCCGGGCTCGACCAGGACCCGCACGCCCTCGCCGCAGACCTCGGCCACGCCCCGCACCTTGACGTCGACGTATGCGTCGATCGACGGCGGCTCGTCCTCGGCCGTGTAGGCGATCCCGAGGCCACCGCCGACGTTGAGCATCCGGCACCACGGGCCGGCCAGCTCGCCGAGGGCCCGGATCGCCAGCTTGTAGGGCTCGAGCTCGAAGATCTGGGACCCCAGGTGGGCGTGGAGGCCGATCAGCTCGAGCAGGTCGGAGTCGAGCACCCGCTCGATCGCCCGCGCCGCGAGCCCGTCCTCCAGCCCGAACCCGAACTTGGAATCGAGCTGCCCGGTCTGCACGAAGTCGTGGGTCGAGGGGCTGATCCCCGGCGTGACCCGGACCAGCACCTTCTGCGGGCGGTCGAGGAGGCGCTCACAGCGCTCGATCTCGTCGAACGAGTCGACGATCAGATGTCCCGCGCCGGACTCGGCGGCGAAAAGGATCTCGGCGTCGCTCTTGTTGTTGCCGTGCATGTGGATGCCGGCCGGATCGAAGCCCGCCTCCAGGGCCATGTGCAACTCGCCACCCGACGCGACGTCCACTGACAATCCCTCCTCGGCGAACAGCCGATACGCGGCGGTGCAGGGGAGCGCCTTGCTCGCGAACAGGACCTCGAAGTCCTCGGTGCGCTCGCGGAATGCCTCCAGGTAACGGCGCGCGCGGATCCGCATGTCGTCCTCGTCGTAGATGTAGGCGGGCGTGCCGAACTCGGCGACGAGGTCGGTTACGTCGCAGCCGCCGACCTCCAGGTGCCCGCGCGAGTTCACCCGGCTGCCGATCGGGAACACGGGGGACCCCGCCACCGGGTCCTGCCCGGCCACGGCGGCGCCGGACCTTCCTCTCTCCTCGGCGGGCTCCATGAGCCCCGGCATTCTGACGGTTTGCGGGAGGATCCCGGCATGGACCTGCCCACCCCCCGGACCGCCGACCGGCGTGGACGCGAGCGGGACCTGGCCTACGAGCTCTGGCTCCCGCAGGGGCCGCCGCCGTGGCCGGGGGTGCTGGTGATCCACGGCGCCGGGTCGTGCAAGGAGAACCACGCCGACTTCGCCCGCCTCGCCGGCGGCATGGGCTGGGCGGCGCTGGCCTACGACCAGCGCGGGCACGGCGAGTCCGGCGGCGAGATGTCCCCGGCGGGGATCGCCGACGCGGGACGCATGGCGCGGGTGCTGGCCGGGGTCGAGGGCGTCGACCCCGGCCGGGTGATCGCACGCGGTTCGAGCATGGGCGGCTTCGTGGCGATCCACGCCGCCGCGACCGAGGGTGCGATCGCCGGCGCGGTCGCTATCTGCCCTGCGGGAGAGCGGATGCTGCTGGCCGGCATCCGCCGCGGCGATCTCGAGATGCGCGCCGACGACGACGCCCTCGTGCCCTGGCTGGAGGAGCACGACCTGCGGGACGCCGTCGGCCTGATGGGAGAAAAGCCCCTCGTCCTCATGCACGCCCGCGGCGACGAGAGGGTGCCGGCCGACTGGTCCGAGCGCCTGTATGAGTCCGCGAAGGACCCGCGCAAGCTGATCGTCGTGCCGGGCGGACACCATCGCTCGGTCCAGCACGACCCCGAGCTGGGGTCCACGGCGCTGCGCTGGGTGGAGCGGGCGCTGGGCTGACCCTCAGTCGCGGCGGGCGGGCGGCGCCTCGACCGACAGCAGGCGGGCCGGCGCCTCCTCCTCCATCTGGAGGGTCGTGTGCTCGATCGAGAACCGCTCGCCCAGCATGACCTCGAGCCGGCGCCGGGCCAGGTCGCGGTCGCAGTCCCAGGTGACGACGACGTGGGCCGAGAGCGCCGGGAACCCCGCGGTCAGCGTCCAGACGTGGAGGTCGTGGACCGAGCGGACCGATTGGATCGAACAGATCGCCGCGCCAACGTCCTCCATCTCCAGGCCGGGAGGCGCCGCCTCCATCAGGACGTCGACGGGCCCGGTGAGCAGCCGCCAGGATGAGGCGAGGACGAGCGCCGCGATCAGGAGGCCGACGACCGGGTCGGCCGCCTCCGGCCCGCCCGCCAGCACCACCGTACCGGCGACGATGACGCCGACCGAACCGAGAGCGTCGGCGGCGCTGTGGCGCAGCACGCCCTCCAGGTTCAGGTCGCCGCGCTCGCCGCGGGCCAGCACCCAGGTCGCGGCCATGTTGCCGGCGAGCCCCAGCAGACCGAGGGCGAGGACCCCGCCGCCGTCGACGTCGGGCGGATCGCCCAACCGGCCGATCGCGGCGATCGCGACGAGGACCGCGACGGCGACCAGAGCCAGGCCGTTGACGAGGGCCGCCAGCACCTCGGACCTCTGGTTGCCGAAGGTGCGGCGCGCGCGGGCCGGACGGGCGGCGATCCCCGCGGCGAACAGGCCGAGAAAGATCGAACCGACGTCGGAAAGGAGGTGGCCGGCGTCGGCCAGCAGGGCCAGCGAGCCGAAGACGATGCCGCCGGCGACCTGGACGGCGACGAGCGCCAGGTTGATCGCGAGCGCGATCCGCATCCGCCGGCGGCTGTCCTCGCGACGGGCGTCGAGCCGTGACGCGGGGGCGTGTCCGGGGGAGGCGTGGACGTGCACCGCCCCGAGCCTAGTCGGGCCCGGGGCGTCCACAGGCGCTTCAGGCGGCGGCGGGCTCCGCGTCGGGGACCGGGGCGGCACCGTTGCCGGAGCCGTTCGCGGTCGCGGCGACGGAGCCGCCGACCGCCTCGGCGGGCTCCTCGGCGGAGCCGAGCCGCTGGCTGTACTCGCGCGTCTGCATCCGCGCGATGACCAGGCGCTGGATCTCGGCCGTGCCCTCGAACAGCTGGTAGATCTTGGCGTCGCGGAAGCACTTCTCCAGCTGGTTACCAATCTCCCAGGCGCTCGGGCCGACCAGGTCCATCAGCCTCGTCGTCGCCCACATCGCGACGTCGCCCGCCTTCAGCTTCGACATCGAGCCTTGGCCGCCCGTCATCGGCACGCCGTTGCGCCCCATCCAGGCGGCCCGCTGGACCAGCAGCCGGGCCGACTCGATCTCGGTCGCCACGTCGGCGAGGACCTGCTGCACCCGCTGGGACCCGAGCAGGGGCGTGCCGAACTCGGCCCGGCCCTGGAGCTGCTCGAGCGCCGACTCGTAGGCGGCCTGGGCGATCCCCAGCGCCGAGGCGCCGACCAGCGGCCGGGTGACCTCGAAGGTGGCGAGGGCGTCCGCCGACCGCGCGCGCTGGCCGGACCTGGCCCGCTCGAGCTTGCGCTCGAGCTTCTCCATGCCGCCGAGCAGATGATCGGCGGGCACCCGGCAGTCCTCGAGGATGACCTCGGCCGTGTGGGAGGCCCGGATCCCAAGCTTCGTCTCCTTCTTGCCCTGGCTGAGCCCGGGCGTCCCCTTGGGCACGACGAACGAGGCCTGGCCCCGCGTCCCCAGCTCGGGATCGACCGTGGCGACCACCACGTGGACGTCGGCGATCCCGCCGTTGGTGATGAAGACCTTGGTCCCGTTGAGGACCCACTCGTCGCCGTCGAGCCTCGCCGTCGTCTTGAGGCTCTTGACGTCGGAGCCGGCCTGTGGCTCGGTGACCGCGTAGGCGCCGAGCTTGATCTCCTCGCCGAGCCCGAAGCACTCCGGGACCCACCGGGCGATCTGCTCCGGGGTGCCGGAGGACGCGATGCCGGCCGCCCCCAGCGAGGACGCGGTGATCGCCAGCGCGATGCCGGCGCAGCCCCAATGGAGCTCCTCCGCGTAGATCACGGACTTCAGGCCGTCCGGGTCCTCGCCCATCCGCTGGATGTGCTCGATGCCGTGAAGCCCCCAGGCGCGAGCCTCGCGAATCACCTCCCACGGCGTGCTCTCGTTCGCGTCGTGCTCGAGCGCCGCCGGGCGGATCACCTCGCGCGCGAACCTGCGGCAGTGGTCACGGAACTCCTGCTGCTCGCCATTCAGTGCGAAGTCCATGCAGCTCCCTTTCGATTCCGGTCGGGGCCGAGGCCAGGCGGCTCGGCCCGTTGACTGACTGGTCAATCAACCCGCGGGAAGGCTAGCTGACCGGCCAGTCAGTGCGGTCGATTACCGTTCGGCCCGTGAGCCGCTTCGAAAACCTCCGGCGCCGACTCGACCCCCGGCGCCTGCGGCTCGGCGAGCGGCCGATCAACGCCTCCACCCCACCGGAGGACCAGAAGGCCACGGTCGAGATCGAGGCCCAGGAGCCGGCCGAGAGCGGCAGGCCGGCGGCCGCTGCGCCGGAGGCCACCGACGCCCCGAGCCCCGCGGAACCGACGGAGGCCGCGAGGCCCGGAGCCGGGAAGCCGGCGGCAGCCGCGCCGAAGGCCGAAACGACGCCGCAGGACGCGCCGGGCCGGCGCCGGATCCTCGGGCTGCCGGTGCCGCTGGCGGCGCTGGCGGCGCTGGTCGTCGTCCTCGGGGCGACGGCGGCGGTCCTGGCGGCGGCGGGCGTCTTCGACGGCGACGAGGGGAGCGCCCCGGCCCCCGCGCCCACGGTCTCGGGTGGCGCGAAACCGGAACCCAGCAAGCCGAAGGCCGGCGGGGGCGCCGAGGCGGCCGAGGAGATCGGCTTCCCCGCCTTCGCGACCAAGAACACGACCCGGGTCGGCGGCAGCGATCCGGCCGCCAACGCGGCCGGCGTCGCGCTGGCTACGTATCCCTCGTCGGGCGGGGTCGACCGGCCGGTGGCGGTGACCCTCATCCCCCCCGACGACTGGCAGGCCGGCATTGCCGCAGCCGTCCTGATGGCCGAGCCGGTCCGCGCCCCTGCGCTGCTCTCCGATCCCGACTCCGTCCCAACCGTCACCGCCGAGGCGCTCGACGCGCTGTCGCCCGAAGGAGCGGTACAGACCGACGGCGTTCAGGCGTTCGCGATCGACGACGCCTCGGTCCCCTCCGGGCTGAACGTCCGCCGGCTGGGCGGAGCCGACCCGGCCGCGACCGCGGCCGCCATCGAGAAGCTCCACGACCAGCTCGTCGCCGGGCCGCCCGATCACATCGTCGTCACCAGCGCCGAGCGGCCCGACTTCGCGGCGCCGGCGGCGGCCTGGGCCGCCCGCTCCGGGGACCCGGTCCTGTTCGCCGACCCCGACCGCCTGCCGAAGCCGACGGCCGCGGCCCTCGCTCGCCACAAGAAGGTCCCCGTGTACGTGCTCGGTCCCTCGTCGGCGGTTTCCTCGCACGTGCTGCGAGCGATCTCGAAGGGCGGCCGGACCGTGCGCAGGGTGGGCAGCGACGACCCGGTCACGAGCTCGGTCGACTTCGCCCGATACTCCGATGGCGCCTTCGGCTGGAACATCAACGACCCCGGCCATGGCTTCGTCGTCGCCCGCAGCGACCGGCCGCTCGACGCCGTTGCCGCGGCGCCGCTGTCGGCGAGCGGGACGTGGGGGCCCCTCCTGCTGACCGACGACCCGACCACGCTGCCCGGTGCGCTCCGCGGCTACCTGCTCGACGTGAAGCCCGGCTACCGGACCGATCCGACCCGCGCTCTGTACAACCACATCTGGGTGATCGGCGACCAGGAAGCGATCGACGTGAGCCAGCAGGCCGCCCTCGACGACCTCGCCGAGCTGGCGAGGATCCCGAGCGCCGAGCCGGAGCCCGAGAAGCGGCCGAGCGACACGGCGCGGGGCAAGCCCGGAAAGGGCAACCCGTGAGCGAAGCGCAGCGGCCCGAGTTCGTCGACCCCGCGCAGCCGGTCACGATCGAGGATGTCCGCGCCCTCACCGGCGCCGTCACGCCGCACTTCGCGCTCCAGGTCCGCGACCGCGTGCGCGGCCTGATCGACGCGCTTCCCCCCGATGACTCCGTGCGCGCCTACGGGGAGCGCAAGATCGCCGAGCTCGAGGACCTGGCCCGGCACAGCGGCGAGCCGCGCGGCGTCCGGTGACGAAGGCGCCGCGAAAGGACTCCGCGCTTGGGCGCGCGCTGCCGCTGCTGCGGCCGGAGGCACGGAAGAAGGCCCGGGCCGCCGGAGACACGCCCTACCTCGACCTGCTCGAGGACGACCTCGAGTCGACCGGCGCCACCCAGGACCTGATGAACACCGGCGTCGTGCCGCAGATCTACGAACGCTGGTGGCGACCCGCCCTCGGCCAGGTCGCCAAGGGCTTCACCGGGCCGGGCATGCAGGAGGAGATCCGGATCGCGCGGCTGCTCCTCGGGCTGCGGCCCGGCGACGGCGTCCTTGACGTCGCCTGCGGCCCCGGCAACTTCTCGCGTGCATTCGCCCGGGTGGTCGGCGATTCCGGCCTGGTCGTCGGCCTCGACGCCTCCGCGACGATGCTCGAGCGGGGCGCCTCCGAGCTGCGCCGCTCCGGTCCGGACAACCTCGCCCTGATCCGCGGCGACGCGACCGACCTGCCGTTCGTGGACGAGAGCTTCGACGCGGTCTGCTGCTTCGCCGCCCTCCACCTCTTCGACGACCCGCTCGGTGGTCTTGACGAGATGACCCGGGTACTGACTCCCGGCGGCCGGATCGCGGTGATGACCTCGGTTCAGCGCAAGCTCGCGCCCCGCGGACCCTTCAAGCCGATCAGCGAGCGGCTCAGCGGGATGCGGGTCTTCGGCCAGGATGAGGTCGCCGAGGCGCTCGAGCACCGCGGGTTCGCCGACATTCACCAGCGGCTCAGCGGGCTCGTGCAGTTCGTCGGGGGGCGGCTGGCCGTGGGCGCCTAGGCTCGCGTAGGCTCCGCCGCGTGAAGGAGCTGGCACCCGGGATCTGGCGCCTGAAGGAGGTCCCGCGCCCGACGATCAACGTCTACCTCGCCGAGGACGTGCTGATCGATGCCGGCCGGACCTGGGACCGGCGCCGGATCCTCAACCAGACCCGGGGCCACGGTCTCGCGCTCCTCGCCCTCACCCACGTACACCCCGACCACCAGGGATCGGCGAAGGCGGTCTGCGAGGACCGCGACATTCCGCTCGCCTGCCACGCCGACGACGTCGACGCGATGGAGGGCCGGCGGCCGATCCAGGAGGCCGGCCGCGAGAACCCGGTCAACAAGGTGATCCGCAGGATCTGGCAGGGGCCACCGCACAAGGTCGACCGGGTGTTGAACGAGGGCGATGAGGTGGCCGGGTTCGAGGTCGTCCACGCGCCCGGTCATGCCCGCGGCGAGGTGATCTTCTTCCGCGAGTCCGACCGCGTCGCGATCTGCGGCGACGTGATCCGCAACATGAGCTACGCCACGACCCTGCCCGGCGTCCGTGAGCCCCCGGAGGCCTTCACCTACGACCCCGCCGAGAACCGGCGCTCGATCCGCAAGCTCGGCGAGCTCAATCCGAGCCTGATCCTCCCCGGCCACGGCCCCGAGGTGACGGACATGGGCGAGTTCGAGCGTTTCGTCGACCGGCTGCCGGACTGACGCGCGGGAAAAGCGTCGTCTGGCCCGTTCCCCTACGTATTCCGCGGTTTCGGGCCACGCAACCTAGGCGGCCGGGCCGAACGCCGCGATCAGGCGGTGCTGGTATTCGCTCAGCTCCTCGGCCGAGATGAAGTAGGTGGGCGGGGTGAGGAAGACCCCGTCGGCGCGCTCCGCGGTTTCCTCGACTCGACGGCGCACCTTGTCGAGCGGGCCGGCGGCGCAGTAGGCGTCGACCATCTCGTCGCTGATCGCGGCCGGAACGGCTGCGAGGTCGCCGCGGCGGAACGCGGCGGACGCCTCTGCCGCCTCGCCCTCGAACCCGTGCAGCTCCCAGAGCGGCATGTAGGTCCTGACGGTCGCGTAGAAGGAGATCGTCCGGCGGGCGAGGTCGTAGGCGCGGGCCTGGTCGTCGTCGATCGCGCAGCAGACCGTCGGCAGGTAGTCGAACGAGGAGCGGTCGCGGCCGGAGCGCCCGAGTCCGGTTTCGAAGCCCGGCACGACCACCTCGTCGATCCAGCGCAGCGACTGGATCGGGTGGCCGATCAGGCCGTCGGCGACGTCGCCGGCCATCCTCGACATCCCGGCCTGGACCGCGGCCGTGTAGATCGGGACCGACTCGCGCGCGGCGGGGTGGGGCCGGACCCAGCCCTTGATGTCGATGTCGTAGTACTCCCCCTCGAAGCGGATCGGCTCGCCGCCTGCGGCCTGGCTCATGATCAGACGGGTCGCCTCGACCGCCTCCCGGAGGTGCGGCGCCGGCCGGCCGTAGTCGGCGTTGTGCCAGGTCTCGTTGAGCCGCTTGACGCCGGCGCCGAGACCGAGCCGGAACCGCCCGCCCGACATCTCGTCGACGTCGAGCGCCGTGATGGCGAGGATGAACGGGCTGCGGGTGAAGGCCCACGCGATTCCGGTGGCCACGTCGATCCGCTCGGTCTTCGCCGCCAGGTAGGCGGCCTGGGTCACCGAGCTGCGGAAGAGCTCAGGCGCCCACACGCACTCGATCCCGGCCGCCTCGGCCCGCCGCGTCTCCTCCTCGAGGTCGGCGACCGTGGTCCCGATCGCCGCGACCGAGATCCGCTCCATCGCACCCAATGTCCGGCCGACCCAGCTCAGGCGACCGCCGCGACCTCGCCGACCTCAGCGAGGACGTGACCGGCGACCTGCTCGCGGTGCCACTTCGGGTCGCCGAACATCGCGGCGTTCGCCGTCGCCCGCTTGAGGAAGAAGTGGAGGTCGTGCTCCCAGGTGAAGCCGATTCCGCCATGGACCTGGATCGCGGCGTCGGCGACCCGCATCCCCGCGTCCGAAGCGTAGGCCTTCGCCATCGAGGCGGCGAGCGGCAGCGACTCGGGCTCGGCGTCGGCTGTCCAGGCCGCATAGAGCGTCGCCGAGCGCGTGTTCTCGGTCTCGAGCAGCATCTGGGCGCAGCGGTGGGAGACCGCCTGGTAGGAGCCGATCGGCCGCCCGAACTGCTGGCGCTCCTTCGCGTACTCGACCGCCATCTCCATGGCCCGCTGGGCGACGCCCGTCAGCTCGGCGGCAACCGCGACACAGACCCGCTGGAAGACGGGGAAGTAGTCCGGACCTTCGGCGGGAAGCGTTCCGCCCGGGGCCACCCGGACTCCGTCGAAGCGCACCGAGTAGAGCTTGCGGGTCGGGTCGACCGACCGCGCCGGCGCCACCGACACGCCGTCGGCGCCGCGTTCGACGATGTGGCGCCGGCCATCGGCGGTCGCCACGACCAGG
Source organism: Solirubrobacterales bacterium (assembly GCA_035264885.1). Classification (GTDB taxonomy): domain Bacteria; phylum Actinomycetota; class Thermoleophilia; order Solirubrobacterales; family 70-9; genus DATFPK01. The sequence goes on along the minus strand of DATFPK010000057.1, from coordinate 32,386 downwards.
AAGTCCGCCGCGTCGGCGTCCATGACGAGGATCTTCTCGCCGTCGAGGACGGTGCCGTCGCCGTCGCCGCGCGCCTCCATCTCGAACTCACCGATCCGCCCGGAGGAGCCCGCGTCGACGAGAGCGGGAGTCCCGCGGACCTCGCCCTCCGCCAGGGGCCCCAGCCAGCGCTCCCTCTGCTCCTCGGAGCCGCAGTGGGCGAGGACGAGTCCGGCGACGGTGTTCGAGAGCAGCGGCGAGGGGGCCAGCGCGTAGCCCATCTCCTCGAAGACGACGGCGAGGTCGACGATCCCGAGACCCTGTCCGCCGTACTCCTCGGGCAGTGCCAGCCCGGTCCAGCCGAGCTCGGCCATGCCCGCCCAGTCGGAGTCCTCGAAGCCGCGGTCGGAGTCGGCCAGCTCGCGGATCCGCTCGCTCGAATAGCCGCGGCCGAGGAAGCCCCGCGCCGCCTCCTTGATCGCCTGCTGTTCGTCGGTTAGGTCGAAGTACAAGGTTCAGACCTGGTGCGGGGTCCGGTCCCCCGTCTCCTGTCTGCGGTCGCTTGGGCTTGGGTGCCAGCGCGGGCGCTGGGCCCTCGGGCGACGGGCGACGGGCGACGGGCGACTGGCGACGAGCTTCATCTCAGCCTCGGCAGCCCGAGCACCCGCTCCGCGATGATGTTCTTGAGGATGTCGGTGGTTCCGCCCTCGATCGAGTTGGCCCGCGAGCGCAGGAACTGGTATTGCCACGAGCCGCCGCTGACGGCGTTCTCGTCGCCGCGGTCGAGCGCCGCGTAGGGGCCCTCGATCTCGAGCGCCAGCTCGGCGATCGCCTGGTTGATGTCGGCCCACTGCCATTTGCCGAGCGACCCCTCCGGGCCGGGGATGCCGGTCTCCATCGTCTTCGTCAGGCCGCGGTAGGCGTTCAGCCGCATCGTCTCGGCCTCGATGTAGAGCTGAGCGATCCGCTGGCGGTAGTGGGCGTCGTCGGCGGCGTTCGAGCCGTTGACCCGCGTCTGCGACGCGAGGTCGGCGAGCTGGCGAAGCGCCTTGTGGATCCCGACGACCGACGCGAAGGCGAGCCCGGCGCGCTCGTTCATCAGCGTTGTGATCGCGACCTGCCAGCCGTTGCCGACGCCGCCAATCACATTCTCGTCCGGGATCCGCGCATCCTCGAAGAAAAGCTCGTTGAACTCGCCCTCGCCGGTGATCTGGACGAGCGGGCGGACCTGCACGCCCTCCTGCTCCATGTCGAGCAGGAAGTAGGTGAGGCCCTGGTGCTTGGGGGCGTCGGGATCGGTACGGGCGACGAGCATGCACCACTTCGCGTACTGCGCGAAGGTCGTCCAGACCTTCTGCCCGGTCACGAGCCACTCGTCGCCGTCCTTGACCGCCCGGGTCTTCAACGAGGCGAGGTCCGAGCCCGACTCCGGCTCGGAGAACCCCTGGCACCAGATCTCCTCGCCGGAGAGGATCGGCTCCAAATAGCGGCCCTTCTGCTCCTCGGTGCCGTGGGCGATGACCACCGGACCGCCCATCGCCAGGCCGAGGATGTTGGCCGGCGGCGGCGCGTCTGCCCGGGCCATCTCCTGCGAGAAGATCGCCTGCTCGATCAGGGTCGCGCCGCGGCCGCCGTACTCCTTCGGCCAGGAGATACCGGCCCAGCCGGCCTCGTGGAGGCGCCGCTGCCAGTCGCGGCGGAAGCGGACGACGGCGTCGAGGCCCTCGCCCTCCGGGTCTGGCCCGGGATGGTTCTCCTCGAGCCAGCTCCGGACCTCGTCGCGGAGCTGCTCCTCGGAGGGCGAGAGGCTGAGATCCACGGCGCCAGCGTATCGGTTGGGCTGACCCGGCTGGCCGTCCGGCCAGCCGGGTCAGCTGCCGGTCAGGAACCGCAGGCGACCAGACCGTAGTCGCGGGCCAGCTTGTTCGCCTCGGCGAACGGGTCGCCCTCCTGGAAGACGCCGGCCGGGTCGTCCTCGCTCTTCGAAAGTCCCTCGTCGGCGGCATCGAGGATCGCGTTCACCTCGTCCTCGTCACCCTCGGGCGGGCTGAGGTCGCGGAGCTGGGAGACCTGGTCTTCGACGTTCGGAATCAGCTCGTCGTTGACGAAGGCGCTGGCCTCCTCCGCCGAGGGCGGGCCGCCGGAGAAGGTCTTCTGCGCCGCCTGGTCGAGCTCTTGGTTGCCCTTGGCGCAGATCTCGTTCCCCTGCTTCAGGAACTCCTGCTTGCTGAGCGAGCTGCCGTCGTCGTCATCGCCTCCACATCCGATCGCGAACAGAGCGGCGGTGACGGCGCCCAGGTACATGAGCTTCTTCAAGTCTTCCTCCCTCGGTGGCTTGGGCCGCGCACTCTATGCACAGGAGGCCCTCACTGGGGGCTCAGGCAAGCGCCCGCGCCAGGGCGCGGCCGGCGGTGCGCCCGGAGAAGAGGCAGCCGCCGAGGAAGGTGCCCTCGAGGGCCCGGTAGCCGTGCATTCCGCCGCCGCCGAACCCCGACGCCTCCCCGGCCGCGTACAGGCCGGGTACCGGCGCGCCCGCGTCACCGAGGACCCGGCCGTCGAGGTCGGTCTCGAGTCCGCCGAGCGTCTTGCGGGTGAGGATGTGGAGCTTGACTCCGATCAGCGGCCCTGCGCTTGGGTCGAGAAGCTTGTGGGGCGCGGCGATCCGGGTGACCCGGTCGGCGAGGTAGCGGCGAGCTCCGTGGATGGCGGTCACCTGGAGGTCCTTGCTGAACGGATTGTTCATCTCCCTGTCGCGGGCGAGGATCTCGCTCTCGACCTGCGCGAAGTCGAGCAGCGGCTCGTCGGTCAGCTCGTTCATCCGGTCGACCAGCGCCCGCAGGTCACGCTCGACGACGAAGTCGCCGCCGTGGCGCTTGAAGGCCTCGACCGGTCCCGGCGCGCCGCCCCCGAGCCGGCTCTTGACCAGCTCGCGGACGCTCTTGCCGGTGATGTCGGGGTTCTGCTCGGAGCCGGAGAGAGCGAACTCCCGCTCGATGATCTTCTGGGTGAGGATGAACCACGTGTGGTCGTGGCCGGTCCGCATGATGTGCTCGAGCGTGCCGAGGGTGTCGAACCCCGGGAAGAGCGGGACCGGCAGGCGGCGCCCGGTCGCGTCGAGCCACAGCGGCGAGGGACCGGGAAGGATGCGGATGCCGTGGAGGGGCCAGATCGGGTCCCAGTTCCGGATGCCCTCGGTGTAGTGCCACATCCGGTCCGGGTTGATGACCCGGCCGCCGGCCGACCGCGTGATCTCGATCATCCGGCCGTCGACGTGGTGGGGCACCCCCGTGATCATGTGCTTCGGCGGGGTGCCGAGCCGCTGCGGCCAGTTGCGGCGGACCAGCTCGTGGTCGCCGCCGATGCCGCCCGAGGCGACGACAACCGCCCCCGCCCGCAGATCGAACTCGCCGACGACCTCGCGGGAGCTCTGGCGGCCGCGCTTCACCGCGCTCGGCTCGAGCACCGACCCGGCGACGCCGGTCAAGGCGCCCTCGCTCAGCCTCAGCTCGTCGACCCGGTGGCGGAACCGCAGGTCGACGAGCCCGCGCTCCTGGGCGGCGCGGACGCGGCGGACGAACGGCTCGAGCACCCCCGGTCCCGTTCCCCAGGTGACGTGGAAGCGGGGTACCGAGTTCCCGTGCCCGATCGCTCCGTACCCGCCCCGCTCGGCCCAGCCGACCTGGGGCAGGACCCGGACGCCCTGCTCGCGCAGCCACGCGCGCTTCTCGCCCGCGGCGAACTCCACGTACGCCTCGGCCCAGCGCCGCGGCCACCGGTCCTCGGCCCGGTCGAAGCCCGCGGTGCCGAGCCAGTCCTGCCAGGCGAGCTCACGGGAGTCCCTGATCCGCAGGCGCCGCTGCTCCGGGCTGTCGACGAGGAAGAGGCCGCCGAACGACCAGAAGGCCTGGCCGCCGAGCGACGCCTCCGGCTCCTGGTCGAGGACCGCGACCCTCTGTCCCGCATCGGTCAGCTCGGCGGTGGCGACGAGCCCGGCGAGCCCGCCGCCGACCACCACGGCGTCGTATTCGGCCTCCGCGGCCAAAGGACCCCGCGCCGCGATGGCGCCTAGACCCGCTGGATCAGGGTGCCGGTGCCGAGACCGCCGCCGCAGCACATCGTCACGAGGCCGGTCTCCTTGTCGGAGCGCTCCATCTCGTGGAGCAGTGTCGTGATCAGCCGCGCGCCGGTCGAGCCGAGCGGGTGGCCGAGGGCGATCGCCCCGCCGTTGACGTTGACCCGGTCCATGTCGGGATCGAGCTCGCGGCGCCAGGCGGCGACCACCGACGCGAAGGCCTCGTTGATCTCGACCAGGTCGATGTCGTCCATCTGCATCCCGTTGCGCTCGAGCAGCTTCTGCGTCGCCGGGATCGGGCCGGTCAGCATCATCACCGGGTCGACGCCGACGGTGGTCTGGTCGACGACCTTCGCCCGGGCCTCGAGGCCGAGGGACTCGGCCTTCTCGCGGCTCATCAGCAGCACCGCGGCGGCGCCGTCGGAGATCTGCGAGGAGTTTCCGGCCGTGATCGTCCCGTCGTCCTTGAAGGCGGGCTTGAGCCCGGAGAGCTTCTCCAGGGTCGTGTCGGGCCGGATGCCCTGGTCGCTCGCGTAGGTGTCGCCGTTGACCTGGAACGGCACGATCTCGCGCTCGAAGCGCCCCTCCTCCGTCGCCTTCGCGGCGAGTTGGTGGGACCGCAGGCCGAGCTCGTCGAGCTCGGACCGGGGGATCTCCCACTTGTCGGCGATCATCTCGGCCGAGATGCCCTGCGGGACGAGGTTGTAGCGCTCGAGCAGCTCGCTCGAGAACGCGGCGCCGTGCTCCTGCATGACCTGCATGCCGTCGGCGAAGGAGATGTGGCCCATGTGCTCGACGCCGGAGCCGATCGCGACGTCGTGGACCCCCGAGGCGACCAGGGCCGCTGCGAAGTTGACGGCCTGCTGGGCGGAGCCGCACTGGCGGTCGATCGTCGTCGCCGGCGTCTCGATCGGTAGCCCGGCCTCGAGCCAGGCGTTCCGGCCGATGTTCATGCCCTGCTCGCCGAACTGCTGGACGCAGCCGGTCACGACGTCCTCGACCTCGGACGCGTCGATGCCCGCCCGGTCGAGCACCTCGGTGTAGGTCTTGGCGAGGAGGTTCGAGGGATGGACCTCCTTGTAGTAGCCCTTCTCCTCGTGCCCCCGGCCGATCGGGGTCCGTACCGCCTCGACGATGACGACCTCGCGGCCGCCGAACTTGCCGTTCTCCATCGGGAAAGCCTTCCGTTTCGGGTCGCTGAACCGGTGCTGCGCCTACGCGCAAGGGTACTCGATTGACTGGTCAGTCAGCCAGGCCGAACCGGCCGCGTCGCCCCCTCTTACGGCGCGTGATAGCAATCGCGCGGTGAGTGCTGAAAGAGCCGGCAAGGGCGGCTACGAGCACCCGGCGGTCGCGGGCAGCGGGACGATCGCCTGCGACCTCGCCGCCGCCTCGACGGCCTCGGGTCCGACGATCCTCCTCGCCCGCAGCGACGCCTCTGCTTGGCGCGCCGAGGAGCAGGCGGTCGCGGCGTGCGCCAAGATCGACGGCGCCGACGCCGAACGGCTGCGGGTGACGACCGCGCCGGCCGATCTGGCCGACTGCGACCTCATCGTCGAGTCGGTGATCGAGGACGCCGATGTCAAGGCCGACCTCCTCGGCGGACTCGGCGAGGCCGCGCCGGGCGCCGACCTCGCGACCACCACCTCCTCCCTGTCCGTCGGCGAGCTGGGCGAGCGCAGCGGCCACGGCGACCGCCTCTTCGGCCTCCACGTCTTCAACCCGGTGCCGCGGATGAAGCTGGTCGAGGTCTGCTTCCCCGACGGCCTGACCGACGGCGTCCGCGGCCGCGCCCTCGCCTGGTGCGCAGGCCTCGGCAAGACCGCGGTCGAGGTCCCCGACCAGGCCGGCTTCGTCGTCAACCGGCTCCTCTTCCCCTACCTGTTCGACGCTGTGCGGATGCTCGAGCGGACGGGGATGAGCCCGGGCGAGGTGGACTCCTGCATGACGCTCGGCGCGGGCCATCCGATGGGCCCGCTGGCACTGCTCGACTTCGTTGGGCTCGACGTCGCCGAGGCGATCGGCGACGCCCTCCACGCCGACTCCTCCGAGCCCGCGCACCGCCCGCCCGGCCTCCTGGTCGAGATGGTCGGCGAGGGCAGGCTCGGCCGCAAGTCCGGCGGTGGGTTCTACGAGTACGACTGAGCCCCGAAGGTCGCGGCCGGGCGGCGGGCGCCGGCGCTCTCCGGGGGCGATCATTCCGTCATGGGCATCTCGGCCGAGCTCTTTCTCGCGCTGCTGATCGCGATCGCGGCGCTGAGCACGCTCGCCCGGCTGATCGACGTGCCGTACCCGATCCTGCTGGTCGTGGGGGGCCTCGCGATCGGCCTGGTGCCGGGAATCCCCGAGGTCGAGCTCGACCCCGACCTCGTCCTCGTCCTCTTCCTGCCGCCACTGCTCTACGCGGCCGCCTTCTTCGCCTCGCTGAGGGACCTGCGGGCCGACCTGCGCCCGATCTCCCTTCTCGCGGTCGGACTCGTGCTGGCGACGACGGTCACGGTCGCCCTCATCGCCCACGCCCTGATCGACGGGCTCACGTGGGGAGCCGCGTTTGCGCTCGGCGCGATCGTCTCCCCCACCGACCCGATCGCGGCCACCACGATCGTCCGCCGGCAGGGCGCGCCGCGACGGATCGCCAACATCATCGAGGGCGAGAGCCTGATCAACGACGGAACCGCGCTCGTCCTCTACCGCGCCGCCGTCGCCGCCGTGGTCGCCGGCAGCTTCTCCCTTGTCGACGCGAGCCTGGAGCTGGTCGGCAGCGCCGCCGGAGGCATCGCGATCGGCCTCCTCGTCGGCGGGCCGATCGCCGAGATGCGCAAGCGGATCGAGGACCCTCCCGTCGAGATCACGATCTCGCTGGCGACCGCCTACGCGGCGTACCTGCCCGCCGAGGAGCTCGGGCTCTCCGGCGTGCTCGCCGCGGTGACGGCCGGCATCTACCTCGGCTGGCGGGCGCCCGAGGTCTCGAGCGCCGAGATGCGGATGCAGGGACGGCCGGTCTGGGCCCAGCTCCAGTTCCTGCTCAACGCGACCCTGTTCATCCTGGTCGGCCTCCAGCTTCCGGTCGTGCTCGATGGCATCGGCGAGTACTCGACCGCCGAGCTGGTCGGGTACGGCGCCGCGGTCAGCGCCACCGTGATCCTCACCCGCCTGGCCTGGGGCCAGACGATCGTCTTCCTGATCCGTGTCCTCGACCGGCGGTCCTCGCAGATCGAGCGCCGATCCGACTGGCGCGTCAGGCTGATCGGCGGGTGGGCCGGCATGCGCGGCGCGGTGACTCTGGCAGCCGCCCTCGCCCTCCCCCTGCAGACCGACGCCGGCGACCCGTTCCCGCACCGCGACCTGATCATCTTCCTCGCCTTCTGCGTGATCCTCGCGACGCTGCTGCTGCAGGGCCTGACCCTGCCCATGCTGATCCGCAGGCTCGGCATAGTCGGTGACGACAGCGAGATCCACGAGGAGCTGCACGGCAGGATCCACGCCGCCGAGGCCGGACTGGAGCGGCTCGACGAGCTCGCCGGCGAGGACTGGACCCGCGACGACACCGTCGACCGGATGCGCGGTCTTCTCCGCTACCGCCAGACCCGCTTCTCCGCGCAGCGCGACGGTGACGGCGACCAGCGGATCGAGGATCGCAGCCGTGCCTATCAGCGGCTGCTGCGGGAGGTGATCGACGCCCAGCGCGACGCGCTGGTGCGGCTGCGCAACGAGGGCGAGATCTCGAACGAGGTGATGCAGCGGCTCGAGCGCGAGCTCGACCTCGAGGACACGCGGCTGGAGATCTAGCCGGAGCGGCGCTCAGCCGACCGGGCGGCCCCGCTTCCCCGAGAGATCCCAGATCACGTCGGCCTCGGAGATCCCCTGGCGCTGCGCCGCCTCCTGGACCTCTTCCCAGGGGAGCCCGGCCTCCGGCAGGTCGTCGAACCGGGCCAGGTCCAGCGCCTCGAGGGCGCCCTGGAGCGCCGGGCCGAGGTGCTCTTCGGAGCGAAGCAATGCCCGCAGGACCTCGAGCTGCTTGTCGCTCAGTCGGACAACCCACATGACAGAACCTCCAGCGTCGGCGTGGTGCGGGTTGCCGCGGCAAGCTATCCCCGGCCGCGGACGGAAATCAGGCCGCTTCGCGCTCGGAGACGTGGGTGATCCGGACCGCCTCGATGCGGTTCTCGCGGACGCTCTCGACCCTGATCTCGTAACTGTCGACGCGCACCTTGTCGCCTCGCTTCGGCAGGCGGCCCAGCTCGCCGAAGACGAATCCGCCGACCGAGTTGTAGGCGTCCGTGTCGACCGGCAGCTCGATTCCGGCGTCGGTGAGGTCGCCCAGCGCGACGTGCCCGCGGACGAACCAGTCTCCGTTCGTCAGGCGGCGCAGGTCGGCGGCGCGAGGATCGGTCTCGTCCTCGATCTCGCCCACCACCTCCTCGAGGATGTCCTCAACGGTGACGATGCCGACCGTCCGACCGTACTCGTCGACGATCACCGCGATCGAGGTCCGCTGGCGCTGCAGGTCCTGGAGCAGGTCGTCGAGCGGCCGCGTCTCCGGGACGATCAGGGCGTCGCGGACCGCCGGCCCGATCGAGGCCTCCGGCCCCTCGCTCATGTAGAGCCGGGCGAGGCTGTTGTTGTGGACGATCCCCTTGACCCGGTCGGGGTTGCCGTCCTCGATGACGACGAGCCGCGTATGCCCGGAGGTGACACAGCGCCGCAGGGCCGCCTCGATCGTCTCCGACGAGTCGACCGTGACCACGGCCGGGATCGGGGTCATGACCTCGCGCGCCTCCTGCTCGTGGAGGTGGAAGACGCCGCTCAGCATCACGGCCTCGCCGGGATCGAGGTCGCCGCCCGAGCTCGAGCTCTCGATGATCATCTTCACGTCCTCGGCGGTGTGCCGCTCCTCGAGGTCGTCGGGGTCGACTCCGAGCAGGCGGACCATCCGGTTCGAGCTCCAGTTGAGGACATGGGTCAGGGGCGCGCTGATGACCCTGAACCAGTTGAGCGGCCGCGCGACACGCCGCGCTGTGGACTCGGCCCGGCTGATCGCCAGCATCTTCGGCACCTGTTCCCCGACCGTGATGTGCAGGGCGGTGGCGAGCGTGAAGGCCAGCGCGAACGCGATCGCCACGGCGACCGCGTGCGAGAAGGCGTCGCCCAGCGCCGGCTCGAACAGCGCTGCGAGCGCCGGCTCGCCGAGGAAGCCGATGCCCAGCGAAGCCATCGTGATTCCGAGCTGGCAGGCCGACAGGGTCTCCGACAGGTCCTCGAGCTGCTCGATGACCGCCCCGGCGCTCGCCTCGCCCTCGGCGGCGAGCTGCTCGATCTTGCTCCGGCGGGCGCGCACGAGTCCGAACTCCGCCGCGACGAAGAACCCGTTCAGCAGGACGAGCAGGATCAGGAGGACGAGATAGACGGCGGTCATCGAGGGCTCGTCCGCTCCCGCGTCCGGCCGGGCCGGCTATGTGGCCTCGTACTTCGAGGGAGGTCGTCGTCTGCCATACAGGCGCTGGAAGGATACCCGGGGAGCGGCCGGATTATTCGCGCGTGAGGGACGCTCCGCCCGGCTAGCCGAGCCCGTCGATCCGCCGCGCGAGCTCGAAGTCCGCGACGGTGAGGCCGCCCTCGGAGTGGGTGCTGATCGAGACCTCGACCTCGCTCCAGGAGATCGACACGTCCGGGTGGTGGTTCATCTCCTCGGCGGGCTCGAGGATTCGGTCGACGAACTTCACCGAGCCGGCGAAGTCGTCGCGTTCAAACGTCTTGACGATCGCGTCGCCGATCTGGCGCCAGCCATCCAGTTCGGCCAGCCGGCCCTCGATCTCCTCGTCGCTCAGCAGTGCCATAGTCCGCCTCCGATGCGGATTGCGAGTCTGGTTCCCTCGGCAACCGAGATGCTATTCGCACTCGGGCTCGGCGACCGCGTCGTCGCCGTAACCCACGAGTGCCACCATCCGCCCGCGGCGCGGCGGCTGCCGCACCTCACCCGCACGGTCATCCCGGCGGGGCTTGACGCGGGTGGGATCGACGCCGAGGTCAAGCGCCTGACCGGGGAGGGCAGGGCGCTCTACGAGCTCGACGAGGAGCTGCTGCGAGAAGTCGAACCCGACCTGGTGGTGACGCAGGCGGTCTGCGAGGTATGCGCCGTGTCCTACGACGACGTCCTCGCCGTCGCCCGGCGGCTCCCCCGCGGGCCGAGGGTCCTCAGCCTCGACCCGTCCACTCTCGCCGACGTCCTCGCCGACCTGGTCACGCTGGCGGCCGCCGCCGGCGCGGCCGAGGCCGGCCGCGAGCTGCGCGCCGAGTTGGAGGAACGGCTCGCCGCGGTCGACGGCGCGGTCGACGGCGCACCACGTCCCGCGGTCGCCTGTCTCGAGTGGCTCGACCCGCCATACGCGGCCGGGCACTGGGTGCCGGAGATGGTCGCGCGGGCCGGCGGATGCGACGTGGCCGGATCCGACGGCGGGCGCTCTGTCGAGACGACCTGGCGCGCGCTGCGCCGTCTCTCGCCGAGGATCGCCGTCGTCATGCCCTGCGGCTACGAGGCCGAGGAAGCCGCCCGCGAAGCGGCGCTGCACCGGGTCGAGCTCGAGGGGGTGGCGTCCGAGGTGCACGCCGTCGATGCCGCCGCGTCGTTCTCGCGCCCGGGACCGCGGCTGGTCGAAGGCGTCGAGCTGCTGGCCCACCTCTTCCACCCGGAGCGGGTGGGCAGGCCGGGCTCGATCGCCCATGCGCCGGTCTCGGCGCCGGGCGGCTAGGCCAGGCCGACCGCGAGCGCCGCCGCGAGGACGGCGAGCAGGACGATCGACCCGACCTCGGCGATGACCCGCCTGCGGCCGAAGGCGCCGCGGTCGCCGGCGATCACCAGCAGTGCGCAAAGCGCGCCGCCCGCCGCCCCGAACAGGTGGGCGCCGATGCTGATGCCGGGGATGCCGAAGGTGAACGCGAAGTTGAGCAGCAGGATGAAGCCGAGCTGGGAGGCGACCTGCTCCATCCCGCGCCCGCGCGAGATGACGAAGGCGGCGGCGAAGAGGCCGAACACGGCACCGGAGGCGCCGACCGACTGGGCGTCCGGCTCGAGTAGAACGACGCCCAGCGACCCCGCGAGGAGCGAGGCGGCGTAGATCGCCAGGAACCGGGGCGTTCCGATCATCGGCTCGAGCAGCGTGCCGAGGATGTACAGCGCGAACATGTTGAGCAGGAGATGCAGGGGGCCGGCGTGGAGGAACCCGCCGGTGACGGTCCGGTACCACTCGCCGTCGGCGATCGAGGGCGCGAACGTCGCGAAGTCGTTGACCACGCTGCTGCCCTCGCTGCTGAAGTTGCCGCCGCCCGCCAGCTCGGCGACGAAGGCGATGACGTTCAGCGCGATCAGCGTGTAGGTGGCGGGCGCCGCGTTCGAGCGGCCGAAGCTCGCCGGGCCGGTGCTCACGCGGGTTCGCTGCCGCGCGCACTCCGGGCACCGCATGCCGACCGGAGTCGGTGTCATGCAGTCGGGGCAGATCGGCCGCCCGCAGTTCGAGCAGGACACGCCCGTCTCTCGGTCGGGATGCCGGTAGCAGGTGGCCATTCGAGTCGGCGCAGCGTAGCGGCGCCCCTCGGTGGGCTAGTTCATCGGAACGCTGATCACCGGCTCCCCGGTCGGCACGGAGCTGCCGCGCCGCGGCTCGACCGTGACCATGACGACGTCGGCCCCGTCGAGCCCGTCGGGAATCGCCGCCCACGCGGTGCCGTCGCTGTGCGGCGCGAAGAGCGAGGAGGGGACCACCTCCGGCCCGCGCTGCACCCACGCCTGGTAGAGATGCTCGCGGTCGAGCTGCTCGAGGCCGGTCAGGCGCAGCGTGCCGGCGCTGTCCTCGTACTCGAGGACGGCGCCGATCCCGGCCTCGCGATGCTCTTCGGTCTGGGTGCCGCCCTCCTCGTGCAGCGCGTATCCGGCGACCCCGGCGCCGAGCAGCGCGGCGGCGGCCAGGCCGGTCGCCGGCTTGGTCAAGAGCCCGCCGAGCCGCTTCCGCCGCCGGCGGCTCTCCGTCGCCGGCCGATTCCCCGCCTCGCGGTCGACCTCGGCCATGATCCGCAGCTTGAGCGCCGCGGGCGGCTCAACCGGCGGCGCCGACTCGGCCAGCGCGCCGACCGCCGGCGAGAGCCAATGGAGTCGCTCCCGGCAGCCCTCGCAGGTCTCGAGGTGGTGTTCCAGCGCCTCGGCCTCGGCAGGCGGCAGCGAGCCGAGCGCGTAGGCGGCGAGGTCATCATGCCAGCGCTCGTGGCCGCTCGGCGCGCCGTTCACGACAGGCCCTCCGCGAGGCGTCCCCGGATCTTCTCCATGCCGAGTCGCATCCGGCCCTTGACCGTGCCGAGCGGCATGCCCAGGAACGCGGCGATCTCGGAGTGGGTGAAGCCGCCAAAAAAGGCGAGCTCGATGACCTTGGACTGGTCGTCGGGGAGCCCCCTCAGCGCGTCACGGATCTGCCGCGCCTCGTCGCGGCGCAGCGCCTCCGCCTCAGTCTCCTCGCCGCCGGGGCGCGACTCGAGGATCCCTTCGTCGTCGAGGTCGAGCTTGGGCGCCTTGGCCCCGCCGCGCCGCAGGGCGTCGATCGCGCGGTTGCGGACGATGCCGAGTGTCCAGCTCCGGACGCTGCCGCGCGCCCGGTCGTAGCGGGCTCCGCTTCGCCAGATCGAGACGAACGCCTCCTGCGTGACGTCCTCGGCGCCGGCGCGGTCGCCGACGATCCGGTAGGCGAGCGAGAAGGCCACCCCGCTGTGGCGGTCGTAGAACACCTCGAACGCCTCCGCGTCACGACTGGCGATGAGCGGCATCAGCTCCTCGTCGGCGAGGCGCTCTGCCCGTCCTCTTCTCACCTTGACCCGTTCTCCTTCGATGATCCGGCGCCGCGGGTGGCGCGTAGGGGGTGTTCAGATCCAGCCTACGGCGCCCTGCCTGAAACGGATCAGTCAGGATCCAGACGCCGTCCGGCGAAAATCCAGTCAAAGCTCATTCAAGGAGGACCGACAGATGGAAGGTTCAAGCCCAGCACGCCTCTACGCCACGCTCGTCGGCGGGACGCTCGTCGTCGCCGGGATCATCGGGTTTTTCTACAGCTCCAGCTTCGGGTCCCCCGGCGACGTCGACGACGTCTTCGGGATCCTGGCGGTGAACGGCTGGCACAACGTCGTGCACATCATCACCGGGGGTCTCGGGCTGCTTGCGGCCGGCTATGCCGCGCGCGAGTACGCGCTCGGGCTCGGTGCGGTCTACATCGTCATCGCGGTCATCGGATTCATCATCGGCAGCGGCGAGAACATCCTCGGGATCGTTCCAGTCAACACCGAGGACAACTTCCTGCATCTGATCCTGGGAGTCCTTGGCATCGGCGCGGGGCTGGCGACGCCGAAGGCGCGTCGGGAGTCCGCAGCGGCGACCGCGGCCTAGAGCCGCGAGCGGATCTCGCCGGCGAGATGACGGACGCCGTGGCGGGCGCGTGAGCGCCCGCGACGGCGCATCTCGAGGACGACCAGGGCTCCGGTCGCGAGCCCGCCGGCGGTGACGGCGACGACCGGCCGGACCCAGTTCCTCGGGTCCTTCAGGGACTGGAGCTCGCTCTCGGTGAGCTCCTCAGCCCAGTCCGTCAGCTCCTCGGCTGCCGCCTGGGTGATGCTCGAGAAGGTGTCCTCGAGCCGGCCGCTGAGGCTCTCGGGAGGCTCGATCGGGCGCAGGGCGTCGCTCAGCAGCCGCTCGACGTCGACGGTCTCCCCCGGCTCGTGCCACTCCGGGCTGCTCACGCGAGCCTTTCCCCGGGGCCGGCGGCGCTCACGACGCCATCTCCTCGCCGAGCTGCTTGATCGCCCGATGGAGCAGGACCTTCGTGGCGCCGTCGCTGCGACCCAGCGCCCGGGCGATCTCCCGGTTGTCCATCCCGAGCGCGAACCGCATGATCAGGGCCTCGCGCCGGTCGTCGGGCAGGTGATCGAGGTTGGCGATGACCTCCCGCAGCTCCTCGCGCCCCTCCACCAGGTCCTCGGTGCCGTGCCGGGCCGGGATCGGGTCGGCGTTCTCGAGCGGCGTCTGTGGCCGCCGCGAGCGGTCGCGGTGGTAGTTCGAGGCGAGGTTGTGGGCGATCCGGATCAGCCAGGGGCGCAGCGGCCGGCCGTCTGACTCGGCCCGGGCCCGCTCGAAGTGCCGGTAAGCCTGCAGGAAGGCCTGTTCGGTCAGGTCCTCGGCGTCGTGGTGGTTGCCGACCCGGTAGTAGGAGTAGCTGTAGACGTCGCGCAGGTGGGCGCGGTAGAGCTGCTCGAAGGCGCGGTCGAGCTCCGCCTTCGCCCCGGGATCCAGCGAAGCGGGGTCGCGGCGCGGGCCTCGCTCCTCGCTCATCGTCGGCCAAATCTATCCGCGCGCTCATGCCGCCCGCCTCGACCGCTCGGCCCGCCGTAATCCGGCGACCCAGGCCTCGGCCCCGAGCTCGCCTCGGATCAGCGCCGCGAGCCCGTCCAGGCCGTCGGCCCCGACACCTGCGGCCGAGATCGTCTCGGCGATCAGCGGCACAGAGTCGAGTCCCTCCGAGGCCTGGCCGATCGTCTCCTCGATCTGCTCGACCGCCATCCCCTTGCCGAGCAACTCGCCGGCGCGCCGGTTGCGGCTGTTCGGGGCGAGCACGGTCGCCGTGAGGTCGCCGACCCCGGCAAGCCCGGCGAAGGTCTCGAGCCGGCCGCCGCGCAGGATCGCGTAGTCCACGCACTCCCGCCAGACCTCGGCGGCGGCGATCCCCGCCGCGTTCAGGCCGTGCGGCTGGGCGGCGGCCGCTGCCAGAGCCGCGGCGTTCTTCGCCGCACCCGCCATCTCGACCCCGACGACGTCGGAGGACCGCTCGCAGACCAGCCCCGCCCGGTCGAAGACCTCGCCGAGCTGGGCCCGCAGATCTGCGTCGCCGGAGGCGAGTACCAGGGCCGCCGAACCCGAGACCGCCTCGCGGGCGTGGGCGGGGCCCCCGAGGCTGGCCAGGGCCCGGGCGCGGATCCTCTCCCCCACGTAGTCGGCCGGCAGCTGTCCCTGCGGGGCAACCAGGCCTTTGCTCAGCAGGAGCACCGCGGTCCGGTCGCCGATCCGGTCGGCGATCGACCCGACGGCCTGGGGCAGGGCCTTCGAGGGGACCGCCAGACAGACGAGGTCGAGGCCGCCGAGCTCGATGTCCGAGGCCGCCCTGACCCGCAGCGACTCCGGCAGGTGGACGCCCTCCAGGTAGCGCGCGTTCCGGCGCTCCGCGGCCATCTCCTCGGCCTGGGCCGGGGTCCGGGTGCCGAGCTGCACCTCGAGGCCGCCGCGGGCGAGCAGGACGGCGACCGCGGTGCCCCAGCTCCCGGCTCCGATCACGGCCGCGCGGCGCATCGGCGGCAACCCCCCGAGGTCCTCCCACTGGAGCTCGATGTTGGGCCAGATCCGCGCTGTCACGGTGGCGGCGAGGGCGGGCGAGGGACGCTCGGAGCGCGGGAAGGTCATCGGCTTCCCGGCCCTGAGCTTCACCTTGCGGGGATGGATCCGCCAGCCGTTGCGGACGTGTTCGGTCCCGTGGACGGCGATCGGCACGACCGGAACGCCGGTCTGAAGCGCCAGCCGTCCCACGCCCCGCTTCGGGGTGGCGAGCGAGCCGGACCTGATCCGGGTTCCTTCGGGGAAGATGCAGACGGTGCCGCCGCGTTCGGCGACCATGCGCGCCGTCTTGACCGCCTCGTCGTCGGACTCGCCGCGGCGGATCGGGAAGGCGCCGAGCCGGTTCAGCAGCCATCCCTGCCAGCGCTTCTCGAACAGCTCCACCTTCGCCACGTAGTTCATGGGCCGCCGAATCGGCAGGAAGGCGCCGATCACGAACGGGTCGAGGAAGCTGCGGTGGTTCGACGCGACGATCAGGCCGCCCTTGATCCCGCGGGCGTGCTCACGGCCGTTGCGGTCGAGCCGGAACCAGATGAGCATCGCCGGCACGAGGGTCAGGCGGGCCAGCAGGTAGAGCGGCCAATTGACCCCGTGCCTGCGCGTGTACGCGTGGTAGCGAAGGAGGCGGTCCTCTCCCATGGCAACCGCTACACAGCGCCCCACACCTGGTTACCAGGCGGACTCGACGATGCGCCGCAGCTCCTCGCGGTCCGGGGGGTCCGGTGTATGGCCGAGCTGGGGCCGGGCCTGGATCGCGTCGAGCGCCTCCTCGAGCCGGGCGCGGTCGGCGCCCGCTGCGCCCAGGCCGGCGGGACGCCCGAGCTGCCGCAGCCGGTCGGGCAGCGACTCCGCCGACGCGCCGACGGCGGCCGCCAGCTCGCGGATCTCCTCGGGGGCGCGAGGCCGCATCGCCGCGATCACCTCGGGCAGCACGGCCGCGTTCGTCTCCGCATGGGATCCGCCGCAGACCCGAACCAGCGTCTGGCAGACCACGTGGTGGAGGGCGAAGAGGGCGGAGTCGATCGCGTAGCCGCAGAGCAGCGATCCGAGCGCTAGCGCGGTCTCGTCGCGAGACCCGCGCGGCGCGCCGAGCGCCGCCGCGATCAGTCCGGCGCCGCGAAGCGCGCACATCTTCGACACCGGGTTCGCAAAAGGCGTGTAGAGGGAGTCGGCGCCGTGGGCCAGCGCATTCATCGAGCTGGCCCGTAGCGGCTCTTCGGGGAGGCTGGTCATCGGACCCGGGTCGGCGATCACCACCGCTGGCCGGACAAGGCCTCGAGCCTGCCCCTCCCGACCCGCCGGCAGCCGGTGGATCCCGGTCATCTCGGCGCCGGACATCGTTGTCGGGATCGCCGCGACCCGGGCGCCGCTCACCGCCGCGACCGCCTTCGCGGTGTCGATGACGCGGCCACCCCCGAGCGCGACCAGCTGCTGGGCGGCCCCCGCCGCCTCCAGCGCGGACGAGGCCGCCTCGGGCACCGGGTCCGGCGCCACTTCGACGGTTCGATCGGCCGCCTCCGCGATCGGCTCGTTGCCGTGCAGGGCTCGCTGCGTCGACAGCAGCGTGAACCGCTCGAAGTCGTGCTCAGCGAGCACGCTGGGGGCCTCCGCCACGGCCCCGGCCCGGAAGACGACTATCCGCCCGGCATCGCGCCAGACGAATTCCGGCCGCGTACTCGGCTGCGGCTCGCTCGCGTTCATGTGCCCGGGTCCTCGCGAGCTCGCTGTCGTCCGCCGCGGCCGGTGCTTACGAAGCGCTGACCCTGTGCCGCGGGTTCTCGATCGGGCGCAGGCGCGGCTCGACCTCGGCGCGGAGATGCTCGAAATCCGGCGGCAGGGAGAGCTTCTCGCCCAGCGTCTCGAGCGGCTCGTCGACCGTGAAGCCCGGACCGAGCGTCGCGATCTCGAACAGCACGCCGCTCGGCTCACGGAAGTAGATCGACTGGAAGTAGAAGCGATCGATCACAGGGGTCGGGGCGGCGCCGCCCGCGATCGCCTTCTGCCGCCAGCCCTCGTGCTCGTCCAGGGTCGATGCCCAGGCCACGTGGTGGACGCTGCCGGCGCCCTGGAGCCCGCGCTCGGAGGGCGGCTCGTCGTAGACGTAGAGCCCGCCGCGCTCGCCGCCGCGGGCCTCCCATTCGCCGCCCTCCCCGTCGAACTCGAGGGCCTCGAGGAGGCCACGGCTGCGCTCCGGCTCCGACGCGTAGGCGCGGGCGGCGTGAAAGCCCTGCAGTGCCAGCTCGCCCGGGACCTCGGGGTGGTCGGCGATCAACGGCGCATCCGGGACGTCGACGACGGCGAGCTCGTGCTCGAGAGACTCGGGGTCGGCGAAGACTAGGGAGCCGTTCTCGCGCGAGGACTCGACGCCGTGGGCGGAGAGGCGATCGGCCCAGAAGGCGAGTGCGTCCTCTGACCCGACCCGCCAGACGATGCGGTGGACCATGCCGTCCCCGGCGCGGCCCTGCGGGACCCCCGGGTACTCGAAGAAGGTGAGGTCGGAGCCGGCGTCGCCCTGCTCGTCGGCGTAGAAGAGGTGGTAGACGGTCGGGTTGTCCTGGTTGACCGTCTTCTTGACGAGGCGCAGCCCGAGCACCCCGGCGTAGAAATCGACGTTCCGCTGGCCGTTCTCGGTGATCGCGGTGATGTGGTGGATGCCTTCGAGCTTCATTGGCCGCCTTCCGTAGGTACTTGACTTCTCAAGTATCTCACATTGACCCGCTTCGCGCAAGGGGACGACCGCCGCCTACCCGGCGGCGACCCTGGTACCCCTCGCTGCCCTCGGGCTCAGGCGTCGGCGGGCTCGGTCGCGAACGGCGGCTCCGCCCACTCGAGCGGCCGGTAGCTGATCCGCTCCTCGATCCGGCCCTCCAGGTCGTGGATCAGGTGCTCGGCGCGGTTCTCACGGGCGATCCGCTGCCCGCGCTTGACCGCGTCGTGCTTGTGGCGGCAGGCTCGGCCGGCGGCGCCGGTGCCGACGACGACGTTGAGCCAGCCGAGGCCCAGGTGGTACACCGTGTGGACATCCCCCGCGGTCACGCCGGAAATGCTAAAGCAGATTTTTCTAATCTGCTAGGGGCGGCGCTTCTTGGTTCGCCGGTTGCCGGTGGGTCCGTCGCCGTTCATCGCCGGGCGGTCGAAGTGGAGGATCGCCAGCTCGGTCCGGCGTTGGCCGGAGGTGTCGTCCCCGGCGCGGCGATTGGCCACCTCGCCCTGGAGCTCGAGGGCGCGTTCGAGCAGGCGCCCGAGCTCCCCCGCGACCTTCGCGAAAGCCTCGTCGTCGAGCTCGAGCCTGGTCCAGCTGATGTGCGTTCCCGGGTCGTCGAAGCCGCCCTCGCCGGCGGCCTGCGTTACGTGGCTCCAGAGCTCGCGCAGGTTCTGGGCGTCGAGGGCCCGCCGGGTCGAGAGCGGCAGGCTCTCCCACTCGGCCGCGCCGAGGTACGGCCGCAGCGTCGCCCGGTAGAAGTGCTCGAGCGCGCCCCGCCGCTGCTCCCTGCGAACCAGCTCGATCGCGTCGCAGTCTCGCAGGACCCGGAAGTGGTAGGCGACGTTGACGACGGGCTCGCCCCACTCCCTGGCGAGCACGGCCGGGCTGGCCACGCGTTCGTTCAAGGCGCGGAGGATGCGGTCGCGGACCGGGTGGCCGAGCGCCCTGATCAGACGCTGGTCCACCTCCTTCGCGACCGGCGGCTTCTTCGTCTTCTTCGCGGTCATGAGTGCTGGAGCGCGCGCCGGAGCTTGGCGCGCGCCCGGTGCAGACCCACCTTAATCGTCCCCTCGGGCATCCCCAAGCGGGCGGCGATCGCGGGCTGGGTGAGGTCGGCGCCGTAGCGCAGCTCGATCAGCCGTCGTTCCCTGAGGTTGAGCGCGGACAGTGCCCGGTCGATATCGGCGCGGTCGACGAGGTCCTTGATGCCCTGGTCCTCGACCCCCGCCCACCCCTCGGGCTCCGGCACGAGTACCGACCGGTCCCGTCCGGCCAGGCGCAGCGCCTCGTTGCGGGTGATCTGGTCCAGCCACTGGTGGCGCTTGCCGGAGTCCCGCAGCGAGCTCCGCCGCCGCCATGCCCGGAGCGCTGCCTCCTGGGCAACGTCCTCGACCTCGGCGGCGCGGTGGGCGTAGCGCCGGGCCGACCTCAGGCACGTCGCGTGCACCTCCTGCCAGTCCCAGGCCTCCGCCGTCCGCATCCCTCGGGCAGATTGCTTGATTTCTCCCCTTCAATGAAACGGATCAAAGCATTCCCCGGGTCATCCATGTCGTGGAGACCACGACGCCCCCGGCGCACGCCGCTCTCGCTTACGACGCGATGGCGTCGATCTACGACGACTTCACCGCCCATCACGACTACGAGCTCTGGCTCGGCTCCCTGATCCCGGCGGCCCGTCGCTGCGGGCTGCGCGGCCGCCGGGTGCTCGACCTCGGTTGCGGGACCGGCAAGAGCTTCCTGCCGCTGCTCGAGCGCGGCTGGCACGTCACCGGGGTCGACGCGTCGGCCGGGATGCTCGCGGTCGCCCGCGCCAAGGCTCCGCTCGCCCGGCTCGCGCAGGAGGACGTCCGGCGGCTGCCGCGGATCGGCTCCTTCGACCTGGTCCTCGCCCTCGACGACGTCGCGAACTACCTCCTCGGCGGCGCCGAGCTCCGCGCCGCGTTCGCCGGCGTCCGCCGCAACCTGGCCCCTCGAGGCGTCTTCGTGTTCGACTGCAACACGCTCACCAGCTACCGCGATTTCTTCGCTGCCGAAGAGGCCGTCGAGGTCGGCGGCGGCACGGCTCTGTGGCGCGGGCACGCGCCCCAGGACGCGGGGCCGGGCGAGCAGGTCGAGGCGCGGGTCGAGTACGGGGAGCGGGTCGCGGTCCATCGGCAGCGCCACCACCCTGCCGAGGAGGTGCTGGCAGCGCTCGAGGACGCCGGCCTGCGCTGCCTCGCCCTCTACGGGCACGATGAGGACGCGGTGCTCGAGCAGCCCTTCGACGAGTTCCGGCACGCCAAGGCGATCTACGTCGCTGCGAGCGCAAGGAGGTGAACGATGCAGGTCAAGAAGGCGGATGCTCCGCTGATCCCTTCGGCTGCGATCCGCAAGGGCGGCTGAGCGGCGGAGGCGGCCGCGCCGCGCAGGCGCGGCCGCCCTCCCCGCGCTTCCGCCTCCGGCGCTCGCTCGACCTCTTCTTCGCCGAGGACGGACGGGTGTTCCTCCTCCACAGCGGGATGGAAGACCTGGAGGTGACCGGTGCCTCGGCCGCCGACCGGCTGCTGCTCGAGCGCCTCAGCCGGGGCTGGGCGACGGCCGTCGGGCTGGCACGGATCCTCGAAGCACGCGGGCACGCGACGGACGGCCTCGAGGGGCGGCTGGCGGGCCTCTGCCGCGACGGCGTCGCCGAGCGGGAGCCGGAGGCGACCGGGCTCACCACCGTCGCCGCCGAGCGCTACGACCGCCAGCTCATCTACTTCGCCGACCTCACCGGCGACACTGCCGGCGCCGCCGCCGTCCAGGAGCGGCTCCTCGGCGCGCGCGTCCTCCTGCTCGGGTGCGGCGGCCTCGGCTGCTGGACCGCCAGCGCCCTCGCCCTGGCCGGGATCGGCTCCCTGGTCCTGGTCGACGACGACACCGTCGAGCTCAGCAACCTGAACCGCCAAGTGCTGTTCGGAGAGGCCGATCTGGGCAGGCCGAAGGTCGAGGCCGCGCGGGAGGCGCTGCTGGCCAACGACTCGCGGCTCGACGTCGAGCCGGTGTCCGAACGGATCAGGTCGGCGACGGACCTGGAGCGCCGGCTCGGCGGCGTCGACTTCGTCGTCAGCACCGCCGACTGGCCGGCGTACGAGCTGCCACGCTGGGTCAACGCCGCCGGCCTCGCGGCCGGCGTGCCGTACATCACCGCCGGGCAGTTCCCCCCTCTGATCAGGGTCGGCCCGCTGACCGTTCCGGGCGAGACGGCCTGCTTCGATTGCTGGGAGACCGGCCTCCGGGCCGGATTCCCCCGCTACGACGCGGTCACCCGGCAGCTCGACCAGGAGCCGTCCACCGCGGCCACGATCGGCGCCGCCTCGGGCATGGCCGGGTCGGTTCTGGCGATGGAGGTCATCCACCACCTCGCCGGCACACCGCCGGCGACCGCGGGCGCGGCCTGGACCCTCGACCTGAGGACGCTCGCGACCACCCGCGAGGAGGTCGCCGCGCATCCAGGTTGCCGCTGCGGCGCAGAGCCCGCCCCCGGACTCGAACCGGGAACGACTGCTTTACAAGAGCAGCGCTCTACCAATTGAGCTAGGCGGGCGCCCGCTGAGGATACGGCGCTACCGGGCTCCGGCAGCGGGCACGGCGTCGCGTTCTGTGAAGTACTCGTCCCCCTCGACGTTCAGCCGCGGCAGCCAACGCTCGAGCCAGCCGGGGAACCACCACGCCCCCTTTCCCATCAGCACGAGCACCGCCGGGACCAGGAGGGCATCGGACGATCGTCGCCTTGCCCTCGGGCTCAGCGGGCTGGCCACCGAGGCGACGTGCGGGTCGGCCTCGAGTGCCTTCACGGTCTTATCGATCGCGGCGAGCTCGATGCTGCGGGCGGTGACGGCGAGCGCGACGGTGGCGAGCAGCCATCGCTACCGTCCGCTTTCCTCCATCGCCCGCCGAACGCTGTCGGGGTCGCGGAAGATCCGCTCGTAGGTCGGGCGCGGCGGGTCGTAGCCGAGCGAGTCCAGGTAACCGCTGGTCTCGAGGCTGACGAGGTCGTGTTCCTTGGGCCGCCGCGGCGCTGCCTCCCGGAAGCCCTTCTGGGTGCAGGTCGACGAGGCGACCGCCTGGGGATCGGGGAGCCCGGGGTCCTTGTAGTTCGGCCGCTTCCAGTTGAAGGTCCGGCCGATGTTGAACGCGTACCGGTGGCGCTTGTTCAGGTATCCGAGCCGGAACTTGTAGGAGATCAGCTTGAGGATCGACTCGAACGTGCAGGTCGCGTGGCTGACGCTGTGCCGCTTCACGTACGGCGAGACCACGACGCCCGGGATCCGGAAGCCGGTCATCCCCCAGTTCTCCTGAATCTGGCGGCTGGCGCGGTCGTCGGGTACGAACCGCGGCGGCACGTGGTCGAAGAACCCGCCCCACTCGTCGTAGACGATGAACAGCGCCCCGCGGCGGAACTGCGGCGACTCGACGAAGGCGTTGACCACGTCCGACATGAACGCCTGGCCCAGCCGGACGTCGCCGTGCGGGTGCTCATCGGCCGAGATCCCGTCGCCCCCGCCGCCGTCGCGGAACGGCGGGTCGACGAACGAGATGTGCGGCAGCGTGCCGGACGCGGCCCGGTCGTAATAGTTGCTGATCGGCGTCGTCCACGGCAGCGCCCGCTGGCCGTAGAGGAGGCCGAAGGGAAGGTCGGAGTTGAAGTAGGTCGCGCTGACCCCGTGAGACCGGGCGCGGTCGAAGATCGTCTCCCACTGGAACCCCTCCGGTCCGGGGAGGGCATTGGTCTTCTGCCCGCCGTTCTGGGCGCCCCACATGTAGTGGCGGTTCGGATAGGTCGAAGCCATGATCGAGCAGAAGAAACGGTCGTAGAGCTGGAAGCGGTCGGCCGCGTGCGGGATGAACGGCACGTCCTCCTTCAGGTAGTAGCCGGCCGCGAACTGGTCGCTGCCGTCCTTCTCGGGGTTGCCCTGGACGAAGCCGTTCATCCTCCCCTTGCCCCACTGCCAGCGGCCACCGGTCCAGGAGTGGTCGGGGTCGCGGTACGCGCAGCCCTGGAAGTCCGGGGTGAGCCGCCAGGTCGGGACCCGGTTGCCGAGCGCGTCGGGATAGGCGAGGCCGGCGTTGCGACCGTCGGCCTTCGGATGCCAGCCGAAGTAGTGGTCGAAGGAGCGGTTCTCCATCATCAGGACGACGAAGGTGTCGATCGGCATGTTCCGCGGACTCGGCAGCGCGACCCGCGTCTGCGCCCGCGCCGCCGCGCGGACGAGCGTGTCGCTCGGCAGGACGCCTGCCAGCGCCGCGCTGCCGGCCAGGGTCGCGGTCCGGGCGAGGAAGTCGCGCCGCCGCAGCCCGTCCTCCGGGTGGTCGGCGTCCAGCCGCGCCGCCTGCTCGGCGGCCCGACGGGCGGCCGGGTCGGGGGCGGGTCCAGGCTCGAACGACCTCCGGCGGCTCACTTCGGCTCCCTGATGATCTCGCAGTCGAACACTCCGTCCTCCCTCCGGTCGACGACGGCGACGTCACGGCCGGGACCGCACTCGATCAGGTCCTCGCCGCCGTCGCGGGCGAAGATCCTGTCGTTGCCGGCAGACCCGACGCGGGAGACCCCGTTCGCGTTGAACTCGTCGTGGCCGGGGCCGCCGACCATCCGGTCGGGTCCGGCGCCGCCGATCAGGCGGTCGCGGCCCCGGCCCCCGTAGAGGCGGTCGGCGCCCTTGCGCCCGAGCAGCTTGTCGGCGCCGCGGCCCCCACGCAGGACGTCGGCCCCCCTGGTCCCCGAAAGGCGATCGGGTCCGGCGGTGCCCTTCGCGGTCAGGGCCAGCGCCGCGGCAGCCATCGCGAGGAGCAGCGCCGCCCCCAGCACCAGCGTCAGCCAACCGATCCCAAACCGCACGCCGCCAGGGTAGAGCCCCCGCGGCATGCGGTGTGTCAGTCCGGCCGGGCTAGAGCAGGACCTGGCGGGAATCCAGGTGGGCGCCGACCTTGCGCTTCACCCGCTGCAACGCGTTGTCGACCGTCTTGGTGTCGCACTCCAGGCGCTCGGCCACGACCTCGTAGGAGTACCCGTCGAGGTAAAGCGACAGGACCCGGCTCTCGAGGTCCGAGAGCACGCTCGACATGCACGACACGAGGCTTCGCAGCTCCTCGGAGGCGATCACCTGGTTGACGGGGTCGCAGACCGTCGGGCCTGGGAGCACCTCGTCCAGGGTCGTCTCCGAGTCGCCGGACGCCGCCGGCGACTGGCTGAACGACACGTACTGGTTCAGCGGCGTGTGCTTGTTCCGGGTCGCGGTCTTGACCGCGGTGATGATCTGGCGGGTGATGCAGAGCTCCGCGAAGTTGCGGAAGCTCGACTCCCGGTCGGAGCGGTAGTCGCGGACGGCCTTGTAGAGGCCGAGCAGGCCCTCTTGGATCAGGTCGTCGGACTCACCGCCGAGGAGGAAATACGAGCTGGCCTTGAGACGCACGAACCCGCGGTAGCGACGGATGATCGCGTCGTAGGCGTCGGGCCTCCCTTCCTTCGCCAGGGCGACCAGGTAATGGTCGTCAAGCTCAGGTTGAGAGTTAGTCTGCTGGTTCGGCGCGACAGCCCGGCGCGGGGCCGGTTGCAGTCGCATTTCCTGCGTCGGGGTAGGTAGGGCCACTGACTCTTCCTCCTTGTGAAGGGCCTGTGGCGCCGCTTACCTCCCCAGGGGCGCCCTCTCCTCCGATGACCCTCAAGCTGAGGTTCACCGTTATCTGCCGGGCAGTTTACGCATTCCCCGGGTTCTGTCAACCCGCGGGCGGGGGAAATGCAACCGGGCTTGCAACCGCCGTTGCAGGTGCTAGGGGGCCTGGCCGCGCTGGCGCAGCGCCTCGAACAGCAGCACGGCGCCCGCAGCGGAGACGTTCAGCGAGTCGATCCGGCCCCGCTGCGGGATCCGCATCAGACCGTCGCAGGACGCGGCCACGCGCGGCCGCAGACCCGCCCCCTCGCCGCCGAGCACGAGGACGAGACAGCCGGTGAGGTCGACCTCGGTGTGGGCGGCCGGAGCCGACGCGTCTGCCCCCCAGACCCAGAACCCCGCGTCCCGTGCCTCGGCGAGCCAGTCGGCGAGGTTGCGGACGTGGGCGATGGCCAGGTGCTCGACCGCGCCGGCCGAGGCCTTGCAGACCGCCGGAGTCACGCCCGCCGCGCGGCGCTCGGGGACCACCACCCCGTCCGCCCCGGCGACCTCGGCCGAGCGGCAGATCGCCCCCAGGTTCTGGGGGTCCTGGACCTGGTCGAGGGCGACCAGGAGCCCGTCGCGGTGGGCGAGCAACTCAGCGGCGCCGGCGTACGGGTAGGGGTCGACCTCGGCCACCACGCCCTGGTGGTCGGGCGAGCCGGCGAGGCGCTCGAGGTCTGCCGGGGACGTTTCGGGCGCGCGCAGGACCCGGTGGAGCCGGCGCCGGCCGCGGGCGGCCTCCGCGACCGGGCGGCGACCGTAGACGTACTCGCGGCGCCCGCCGCCCACCCTCAGGCCTTTCGGACCAGCCGCGGACCGCCGGCGGAGTCGCGGACCTCCCACCCCCGCCGGGCCAGCTCGTCGCGGATCTCGTCGGCGCGGCCGAAATTCCTGGCGGCGCGGGCCTCCTCGCGGGCGGCGAGGAGCGCCCGCTCCTCCTCGCCCGCCTGCTCGCCTCCATCGGCGACCGTCTCGAGGCCGAGGGTCGCGAGCATCGACGCCAGCGCGGTGGCGGCCCCGGGCAGCGGCTCGCGGTTCGCGGCCGACACCAGCTCGAAGGCTTCGGCCAGCGCCCGCGGCGTGTTGAAGTCGTCGGCGAGGGCGTCCCGGAACCGCTCCAGGCGGTTCGCCGCCTCGGGGCCCGGCTCCCCGCCGGGCGGGTGCTCGCGCAGGAAGTTCCGCAGCCGCTCGACCCGGGCTGCCGCCTCGACCAGAGCCTCCTCGCCGAAAGCCAGCGGCTGGCGGTAGTGACCCGAGATCAGGTAGGCGACGACGGCGTCCCGCCCGAACCGGTCGAGAGCCTCCGAAAGCCGGAAGATGTTGCCTTCGGACTTCGACATCTTCTCGGCGCCGGTCTCGACCATGCCGTTGTGCATCCACAGGGCCGCGAAGGGGCGGCCGGCAGCTCGAGACTGCGTGATCTCGTTCTCGTGATGGGGGAAGATCAGGTCGACGCCGCCGCCGTGGAGGGCGAAGCCGGGTCCGAGCTCCGCCTCCGCCATCGCCGAGCACTCGATGTGCCACCCGGGACGGCCCGGCCCCCAGGGGGAGTCCCAGCTCGTGTCCTCCCCCTCCTTGCGGGCCTTCCAGAGCGCGAAGTCGAGCCGGTCCTCCTTGAGGCTCGCGGTGCCCGCCTCCTCCCCCTGGTCCATCTGGTCGGGATCGCGATTCGAGAGGCCGCCGTAGCCGGGGAAGCTGCGGACCCGGAAGTAGACGTCGCCCCCCGATTCGTAGGCGTGACCGCGCTCGACGAGGTCCGAGATCAGGGCGACGATCTCGCCGATCGTCGCCGAGGCCAGCGGCTCGGCGTCCGGGCGGCCAAGCCCCAGCCGGTCGGTGTCCTCGACGTAGGCGGCGGTCATCCGCGCCGCGAACCGGTCCGAGGGCTCGCCCGCGTCCCGCGCCGCAGCGTAGATCTTGTCGTTTATGTCGGTGATGTTGATCACGAGCCTGGCGGGGTATTCCTCCTGACGGAGGAACCGTGCGAGCAGGGAAAACACCACGAAGGGGCGAGCGTTGCCGATGTGGACCCGGCTGTAGACCGTCGGCCCGCAGGCGTAGATCCCGACCTCCTCACCGGCCCGCAGGGGCCTCGTCTCGCCGCTCAGGGTGTCGCGGATCCGCACCTCTCGCATCGCCGGCTGATGCTATTGCCGCAACCCGCGTCGCTAGGGTTCCCGCCAGATGAGCGCCCGCCCTCGTCCACGTCTCGTCGGGGGGACGAACTCCGAGGATCGCCTGCGCCGGG
Source organism: Solirubrobacterales bacterium (assembly GCA_035264885.1). GTDB lineage: Bacteria > Actinomycetota > Thermoleophilia > Solirubrobacterales > 70-9 > DATFPK01. Next base: position 5,299 of record DATFPK010000057.1, on the reverse strand, counting down.
TCGAGGAGGCGTTCGCCTCCCTGCCCGAGCGCTATCTCGGGGCCGAGGAGGACTACGGCGCCGTGGTGCACGTGCGGCTCGAGGACATCGGGCGCAGCTGGGAGGTCGACCTGGCGCCGGCCACATGCAAGGTCCGCACGCCGCCCTGCCGCCGCGCCGACGTGATCATCGGCACCGACACGGCAACCTGGCTCGCGCTGCGCGAGGGCCGCCTCTCGGGCCTCGACGCGTTCCAGCGGCGCCGGGCCTGGGCCCGGGGAAACATCGACGACGCGGTCGGCTTCGAGGGCCGGTTCCGCCTTCCCGACGACCGGCCGCCGCTGCTGCGGATCCACGACGTCCGCGTCAAGGGGGCCTGCATCTCCAGCCTCACGGCGGGCCGCGGGTCCGAACACGTGATCCTGATCCACGGCCTCGGCGGCGCCAAGAGCTCCTTCTACGAGACGGTCGCCGCGCTCACCCCCGACTACACGGTCCACGCGATCGACCTCCCGGGCTTCGGCTCCTCGTCGAAGCCGGTCCGCGGGGCCTATGACGCCGGGTTCTTCGCCCGGCACGTGATCCGCTTCATGGACGCGCTGAGCATCGATCGTGCCCACCTGGTCGGCAACTCGATGGGCGGCCGGGTCTCGATCGAGGTAGGGCTCGAAGCGCCGAGCCGGGTCCGCAGCCTCAGCCTGCTGGCGCCCTCGATGGCCTGGCTGCGCGGCCGCGAGTGGTCCCCGCTCGTCCGGCTGCTGCGGCCCGAGCTGGCCGCGCTGCCGCACATGCTGAGCGCCGGCCAGGTGCGGAGCCGCTTCTGGGCGATGATCTCGCGGCCCGAGCGCCTCGACCCGGTGGTCGGCGACATCGCGTCCGACGAGTTCGTGCGGACCTACCGCTCACGGATGGCGCGAGTGGCTTTCTACAAGGCCGCCCGCAACATCTATCTCGAGCGCCCGCACGGCGACAAGGGCTTCTGGACCCGGCTCGAGCGCCTCTCGCCGCCGGCCCTGTTCGTCTGGGGCGCCGACGACCGCCTGGTGCCGGCCCGGTTCTCGCGCCACGTAGAGGCCATCCTGCCCCAGGCCCGCCAGGCGGTCTTCGGCGAATGCGGCCACGTCCCTCAGGTCGAGCTGCCCGAGCAGACGCACGACCTCGTCCGCGAGTTCATCGAGTCGGCAAGCGGCACGGCGGGCCGGATGCAGCGCACGGGCGCGGCGTCGGCCTAGAATCGCCGCGAATGGCAACCTCGACGCTCGCCGACCAGGCCAGGCAGAACGGGAAGGGAGAGCAGGCGGAGTCCGAGGCGGCGGCCTCGGGCGGGGCGACCGACCTGATCGGGTCGCTGTTCGGCCGCGCCGCCGGCGCGATCGGGGAGCGCCTCACGGGCCGCCTCACCGCCGACCTCGATGACCGCGACCCGGACTACATCCGCGAGACGCTCCCCCGCCTCTGGCTGCTCTCGACGATCTGGTTCCGGGGCGAGGTGCGCAACCTCGGCAACATTCCCGAGGAGGGCGCGGTTCTCATGGTCGGCAACCACTCCGGCGGGAACGTCACGCCGGACACGCACATCCTCACGCTGGCCTTCCACACCTACTTCGGCGTCGAGCGGGCCTTCTACCAGCTCGCCCACAATCTGGTCGTCGCTTCGCCGATCGGCCAGCTCCTGCGCAGGTACGGCACCGTCTCGGCCTCGCACGAGCACGCCCGTCAGGCACTCGAGACGGGGGCCGCGCTGCTCGTCTACCCGGGCGGCGACTGGGAGGTCCACCGCGCATCGTGGGAGCGCCACAAGGTCGACTTCGCGGGGCGCAAGGGCTTCATCAGGCTGGCGCTCGACCAGGACGTGCCGATTGTGCCGGTCGTCTCGGTCGGCGGCCAGGAGACGGCGCTCTTCCTCGGCCGCGGCAATCGGCTGGCGCGGGGCCTCGGCCTCGATCGGCTGCTGCGCCTCAAGGTCCTGCCGGTCTCGATCGCGCCGCCGTGGGGGCTCAACGTCGGCGACTTCCTCGGCCACATCCCCCTTCCGGCGAAGATCACCGTCGAGGTGCTGCCGGCGATCGACCTCCGCGAGCAGTTCGGGTCCGAGCCCGACATCGACGAGGTCTATGACCACGTCACCCGTCTGATGCAGGAAGCGCTCGACGCCCTCGCCGCCGAGCGGCGATTCCCGGTGGTCGGCTGAGATGCGGCTGGCCGAGTGCGTCGAGGTTTCCGCCCCGCCCGAGGCGGTCTGGGACTACCTCGCCGAGCCCGACCACTACCTGCGGTTCATGTCCGGCGTCACCCGCTGGGAGGTCCGCGGCGACAAGCGCAGCGGCAAGGGTGCCCGCTATCGAATGCTGATCCGGATCGGCGCCGCCGAGGTCGGCGGCCTGATCGAGATGATCGAGTGGCACGAGCCGCGCGACATGGCCTGGACGTCGATCACCGGCGTCGACCAGCGCGGCCGGTTCCGGATCCGGCGCCTGCCGCGGGGGCGCTCCCGGGTCGAGCTCCGCTACCAATACGGCGTCGCCGGCTCCGGCGTCTTCGGCTGGCTCTCTGAGCAGGTCTCGGCGCCGACCCTCGGCCGCCATGTCCGGCGCACCCTCCACCAGCTCAAGCGCCAGGTCGAGCACGAGCGGCTCCGCGCCGAGGCGGAAAGCCGGCGGCGCAGCCGCGAGGCCGCCTCGGCCTAGCCGCGGCGACCGCACCCCGGCCTAGTACGTGCGGTAGCTGCTGCGGCCCTGGGAGGCCGCAGCCGGCTGACGCCGTGCCGTGCGGCTCGCCCGCCTGTCCTCCCACTCGGGAGCGGTGTCCTCGGCGGCGGCCAGAGCCTCGCGGCGAGCGCGGTCGGCGGTGATGCGGATCTCGTCCTCGGCTGCCGAGCGGGCCCGCTCGGCACGGTGCTCGGCCTCGGCCCGGATCCGCTCGGACTCGGCGTCGAGCCGCTCCTGGGCGCGGTTCCGGGCAGCGCGCTCGGTGTCGCGCGTCAGCTGGTCGACCAGCTCCTGCACGCGCTCCTCGGAGCGGCGGCGGACCTCCTCGGTCCCGCTCATCACCCGCTCCTCGATCTGGGCCTCGAGCTCGGCCATTCGCGCTGCCGCGGCCTGCTCGGCTTCCCGCGCGCGGGCCTGCGCCTGCTCGGCCCGGCGCTCGGCGAGGGCGATCCGGTCGGTCGCCTTGGCCTCGGTCTGGGCATGAGCCTCCTGGACCCGGCGGCTCGCCTCCTCCTCCATTCGCGCCCGCTCGGCGCGCAGGGAGTCCTCCGCGGCCGCCCGCGTCTGGGCGAGCTGGGCGCTCAGGCGCTCGCGCTCGCGCCGGCCCTCGGCCTCGGCCTGGCGCGCAGCGGCCTCGGCGGCCGACCGGGCCGCTTCCGCCTCGGTGGCGCGGCGGCGGGCCTCGGCGGCGGCCACACGGGCCTTCCCGGCCTCGTCGCGGGCTGCGCGAACCCTCGCGCCGGCCTCCTCGCCCAGCCGCTTCAGGGTCGCCTGGGCGTTCTCCCTGACCCGGTCCCGCGCCGCGGCGACCTTGGCTTCGCTCTCCTCGCGCGCCGCGGCAACCTTGGCTTCGCTCTCCTCGCGCGCCGCGGCGACCTGGGACTCGGCCTCCGCCCGCGCCTCCGCGGCCCGTGCCTCGGCCGCCTGGAGGTCCCCGACCAGCTCGGCGACCCTGGTGCTCTCCGCCTCGGCCTGACCGGCGCCGAGGCGGCGCTCCAGGTCGGCGGCCCGGGTCTCGGCTTCGGTCGCCCGGGCCTCCGCCTCGCGGGCGTGGTCGGCGGCACGCTTGGCCACCGCCAGCGCCTTTAGGGCATCGCTGCGGACCGCCTGCTCGGTGTCGCGGGCCTTCTCGCCGCGGGCCCGGAGCTCCTCGGCGAGGCGCCTCGCCTTCGTCCCGAGCCGGTCCGTCGCCTCGCCCGCCGCTGCAAGGGGTTCTCCCATCAGCCGCGCAACCTACTACGGCTCGCGGAGGCGATGACGGGCTTCGGCCGCAGTTTCGGCGCTCCGGCCGAAACTCCGAGGCCCCTGTTACGTTGATGCGCATAGTCCTTGCCTAATCCCCGCCTTGGCGGCGGGGAGCGGGGGAACCAATGGGGCCCAGCGGCCCCGGGGGCGAATCGGGATTAATCCCGTAGCGCTGCTCTTTCTGCGCGAGCCCGTCAGCTAACCCCGCCGGCTTCAGCGAAAGAGAGGGCAGAAGTGAAGAACCTGAGCAGGGTTTCCAGGTGCGCCTGCGCGGCGCTCGTGGCTGCCGCGCCCGCGTCGGCCATCTGCGCGACGGGCGCCGCGCAGGCGCAGACCGGCGGCATCGCGACCGAAGGCGGCGGCACCGCACCCGCCTCCGGCACCGCGCCGCAGGCCGACCAGACGCCGACGACGACGCGGGTGGCCCTGCGCCGCGCCGAGGCCACGCCGCACCGCCATCTGTTCGACAACGGCGGCAGGGCGCGCTTCACCTGGCAACTGAGCGGCCAGGGGCGCGTCGACGTCCGCGTGGAGGTCGTCCGCAAGGCCGACGGGAAGGTGGTCCGCGCCTACCGCAAGGACGCGGCCCGTCCCGGCGTCGCCTACCGGGTCGGCTGGGCAGGCAACGACGGGCGCCGGCATCGAGCCCGGGTCGGCCTGTACTACTTCCGCGCCCGCCGGCTCGACAACGGTCGCGTCATCCGGGCGGGCACCGGCGCGGGGTCGCGCTGGGTCAAGTTCTACTGGGCCCGCTTTCCGGTCCTCGGCCCCCACAGCTACGGCGACGCGATCGGCGCGCCCCGGGCCGGCCACACCCACCAGGGACAGGACGTCTTCGCCGCCTGCGGCGCCCCGATCGTCAATGCGGTCGGTGGCCGCGTGCAGTACCGCGGCTACCAGGCCGGCGGAGCCGGCTACTACGTCGTCGTGGACGGCCGCGACGGGCTCGACTACGTCTACATGCACCTGGCTCGCCGCGTGAAGGTGTCGACCGGCGATCGGGTGAGGACCGGCGACCCGATCGGGTACAACGGCCAGACCGGCAACGCCTCCGGGTGCCACCTCCACTTCGAGATCTGGGCGGCGCCCGGCTGGTACGAGGGCGGGACGTTCCTCAACCCGGCGCCGAAGATGAAGTGGTGGGACAGCTACAGCTGACCGGTCCCTCTGTCGATCCCGTTAGGCGCTGATCAGGGCCACGGGGACGCCGAGGCCGGCGCTGCGCCGGAGCGATGCGATTCGGCGCCCTGGCTGGATGGCGTCGTGGACCTCGCCGAGGCGATCGCCGAGCGCGCGGGCGCAGCCGTCGAGGTCCTCGACCGCCAGCGTGATCCCCCAGAAGGCCGCGGGTCCGTCCGCCCGGCGGG
>DATFPK010000056.1:0-62773 GCA_035264885.1 Solirubrobacterales bacterium | reverse complement strand
AACTTGCCCAGCGACCGCGGGGCGGTGGGCACGCTGAGGTCGACCACCTCCACGTGGTCGCCGCCGTCCACCCACGCCTGGGTGCAATCGGCCTTGACGAAGTTCGCGATGTGGCCGGAGCCGCGGCCGCTGCCCGTCAATCCGAGCGGCAGGACCGCGCTGACGGTCGGCGATGTCGGGTTCGCGATGCTGATCACGTACATGAGCGCGCCGAGGTCGCGCGTCGCGCGGTCGTTGACGACGATCAGCGTGTTGCCGCAGAGGTCGACGTCCTCGTTCTCGAAGTGCGGCAGCGGCAGGGCCCCGGCTACCTGCGGGGAATCGGCGTCGGCGATGTCGAGGACGGTGATCCCGCCCCAGCCGCTCACGTACGCGTAGTGGCCTTTGAAGGCCATGCCGGCGGCGCTGCCGGGGACGTGATCGATGATGTGAACGTTGCTCGAGCTGGCCAGCGGGGGCTCAGCCGGTGCCGCCTGCCCGCGGGCCGGGATCAGGATCCAGGCGACGACCACCGCGGCGAGTGCGAGCAAGGCAAGGAGAACGGCGACTCGGCGCTTGCCTCGGTCGATGGTCAGTGAGTCGCGCATCAGGCAGGGAAACGAAGGCTCGGGCCTCTCCCTACCCGTCTACTCGATTTTTAGTACTGCTTCTTTGCGCCAGGCCGGTGTCGCGCCGACGGCCTCGGGTATCCAGGCGGAATGGCAAACGCGAAGGTGAGCCTCGGGGAGACTCCGGTCGCGCGAATCGGGCTCGGCACGAACCGCCTCGCCGACACCCCCGAGAACGTCGCCTTCATTCGTGAGGCGGTCGCCGCCGGCGTCGGGATGATCGACACCGCGCACGTCTACGCCGGCGGGGAGAGCGAGGCGACGATCGGCGCGGCGCTCTCCGGCTCGTCCGGCGGCTGCGTCGTCGCCACCAAGGGCGGCTATGGCGATGCGCGGCCTGACGTCCTCGGCGGGCAGATCGAGGAGAGCCTGCGCCGCCTGCAGACCGAAATCATCGGCCTCTACTACCTGCACAAGCCCGACCCCGGCACCCCGATCGAGGAGAGCGTCGGCGTGATCGAGGAGCACCGGCAGCGGGGATCCATCCGCTACATCGGAGTGTCGAACGTCTCGCTGGTGGAGGTCGAGCGGGCGCGCAGCGTGGCCCCGATCGCCGCCGTCCAGAACCACTACAACCTCGGCGAGCGCTCAGCCGACGACGTGGTCGACTTCTGCGCGCGCAATGACGTCGTCTTCGTGCCCTACTTCCCGCTGCGCGAAAAAGGCGGGCCGGCAGCCGCCGGAATCGCCAAGAGGCATGGCGCAACCGCGCACCAGATCTCGCTCGCCTGGCTCCTGCGACGCTCCCCGACGACCTTGCCGATCCCGGGCACGCTGTCGATCGAGCACCTCAGGGAGAACCTCGCCGCTCTCGAAATCAAGCTCAGCGACGAGGAGTTCGAGGCACTGCGCTGAGCAGACACCGCTACGGGGATTCGACCCCGCCCCCGCGCCAAGCTTCGCGGCGACCTCAACACGGCGGGGAACAAGCGATCCGGTTCTCGTCATCCGGACGAGGCATTGACATGAGCAGAGAGTCACCGCCTCACGAGCGCTGGACGAAGGTAGCGTTGTATCGGTGCGTGGGGTCCGCCGGATTCACGAGTTGGACGGGCTGCGAGCCATCGCGATGCTGCTCGGGATCGTTTACCACGGTGCGGTCTTCTCGAGCCTCTTCGGGCGCCCATCCACCGGGCCTACGGAGAACTTGCTCTATGGCATCAGCTACACGCTGCATGCCTTCAGACTGCCTCTCTTCTTCCTGATCGCGGGGTTCCTCGCGGCTCTTGTGGTCCAGAAAGGGGGCGCGAGGAGCTTCGCTTCCGGCCGGATGAAGCGAATCGGCATCCCTCTCATTGTCGGACTCGTCTCGATCGTCCCGCTCACGCAGGCTTCGATCGCGGTTGCCAGCCCCGCCGCGGCTCAACCTCTGCTCCGCTGGCCCCCTGAGCCCCTGCACCTCTGGTTCCTCTGGTACCTCGCGATCCTTTACGTAGTCGCGCTTGCCGCCCGCCACGCGATCCAACGAGTCCGGTTCGGTCCGCGCCTGGAGATCGCCAGAAGGTGGGCACACGGCCCGTGGTGGATTGTGCCGATGGGACTGATGACGGTCCTCTTGCTTTGGCCGATGGAGCCGTGGTACCTGGAAACTCCAACGTCGGTTGCGCCGAGGGTCGACGTCCTGGCGGCATACGGCCTGTTCTTCGGATTCGGCTGGCTGCTCATGGGACACAGCGCCCCGATGGAACATCTCGGCAGAGGCTGGGGCGCCGCCCTGCCTGTCGCCCTCGTGGCAGCCGTCGGCGGGTCGGCGCTCACACTGCTCCATCTCCGCGGCGAAGCTTCGGGAACCGGAGCTCATCTTGTCGCTGTAGGACTCGGTGCGGTGCTGGCGTGGGCGGCGATCATCTTCCTCGCGGGATTGATCATGTGGGGATCCCGTGCTGGTGACCACCGGGTGCGATACGTAGCCGATGCTTCCTTCTGGCTGTATCTCGTGCATCCGCCCATCCTGATCCTCGCGATTGCCCTGCTCGACGCCGTTGGGACACACCCCCTTTTGACGTTCCTCGGGGCGACGCTGGTGACGTTCCCGGTCGTTCTCGCCTCCTACGGGATCGCAGTCCGCCACACCGCGATCGGCCGACTGCTTCACGGTCCCAGAGTGCGCCGGAGGGAAGCGGGCGGCGAGGCCGGGGAACCACCGAGATCGGCAGCTCCGGAAGAACGACAAAACCGCGCCGTAGCGCGGTTCCGGGAGGCACCGCTACCGGGATTCGAACCCGGGTTTCCGGACTGAGAATCCGGCGTCCTAGTCCCCTAGACGATAGCGGCGCGGGGGCGTGATCTTAGCGGGCACCGGAGGGCCTTCCGGGCCCGCCGAGGAGTGCGGCTGAGAGGAGTCGAACCTCCACGGACTCTCGTCCACACGGACCTGAACCGTGCGCGTCTACCAGTTCCGCCACAGCCGCGGGAGCGTGAAATGTAGCGGCCGCGGCGCCGCCCGCCCGAAGCCGTCAATCCCGTTTGGCAAAGAGAGAGGGCGGCCCGAAGGCCGCCCTCTCCATCGTGCTTGAAGCGTGCTACTAGCGCTTGACCTGGCAGCGCTGAGTGGCCGTGGCCGTCTGCGGCGGATCGCCTCCGCCGTAGTCGTCGCGACCCTTGAAGTTCCAGGTCTTGTTCTTGTCGAAGCAGCGCGCGCTGACGTAGTGCCGGACCTTGCCCCGGAACCTGAACGTGCGCTGGATCTTGAGCTGGAACTTGGCGAGCGCGGTGCCGAACTGCAGCGGCGGCACGCTCACGTCGAGGATCGTGCCGTAATCGCCCGTGCCGGGGTTGAGCTTCCCGACGAGGACCACGGTCCGGCCGAGCGCCGGAACGTAGTTGTGGACGATCAGCGTCGGCCGACCGCCCCGCTTCGGACCGTTGAAGCCGGTGCCGATACCGCTTGCCGGAGCGTTCTTCTGCCCGGCGATGAAAGCGACCGAAGAGCCCTTGCCGACCAGCGAGCTCTTGCACATCGCCCGCGCCTGGGTCGTGGTGGTGCCCTCGAGGTCGTCCGGGTTGCAGCTCGGCAGGCCCCGCGAGCTCAGCTTCAGGTCGTCGTCGATGTAGACGCGGACCCGGTTCGCCGGGTTGAGCTTGCACGTGTCGGACTCGGTACAGGTGCTCTCGGTGGTGAAGTCGAGCGACGCTGCGCCGAAGACTCGCTTCTTCTGCTTCGTGGGCGCGACCTTCGCCTTGACCGTGTGCTGCGTGGCGGCGAACGCGATGCTGCTCGCGCCCAGGGCGACCACGAGGGCGGCCACCCAAATCAGATGCTTCCGCAAGATGACTCCTTCATATAACTCGCTAGGACTCCGAAGCCCCTGAAGGAGCCTCGCTTACATATCTCCCGGCCCTGACCGTACCAGGGCTCAAAGCAATGGAACAGCGAATAGACCATGAAGTTTCGCTCAGCGCTCCCGGTAGACGTGCTGGTACTTCGTCGCCGGCCGGTTCGGCTGGCCAAGCGGCCGGTATGGCCCCTGGGCGACGCACGGCGGCTGCGGGAGGTCGTTCGAGTTGCGCTCGTCCCTGAACGCGAACTCCTTCAGCCGGTTGTAGAGGTCCTCGGCGAAGTTGGGCGGCGGATCGTTGCCCGTGATCGGCCCCTTGAGTGAGGCGGCGAAGTTCGCCTGCTCGGCCGGCGTCAGCTCGTTCCAGTCGCGCAGGACCGCGTTGATCCCGGCCGAGCACTGGCGGGTCTCAAACGACCGGAGATAGCCCGGGCTGGCCAGATCCAGCGATCCCAGCGGCTTCATGTAGGGGTTGACCCGGTTGTAGCGGAGCCGCCGCGGGTATGCCGCGAGCGAGTCCGGGCCGAGCGGGACCGCGGTCCGCAGGTAGCGGACGTTCCTGCCGTTCGTCTCCGGGGCGTTGTTGAGTCCGTTGGTGACCGCCGCCGCGTTGCCGAGGAAGGCGGCGAGGTCGAACCGGGACAACGCCAGCGACTGGAGCAGCGGGTTCAGGTCCCGCAGGAACGGCTGGAACCGCCGCAGCAACGGCGGCAGATCCAGGCGGAGGAACTTGCGCAGCGCCGGGAAACCGCTGGGGGCCGCGGCGATCACGGGGCGCAGGCCGACCAGGAACCCCTGCAGCTCGGGCGCCAGACGACCGATGTCGGTCAGGGTCGGCGAGAGCTCGCGGATCGCCGGGCGCAGCCGCTGGACCAACGGGTCGGTGTTGGCCGCGAAGGCGTCGAGGCGCTCGAGGGTGGCGGTGGACTCGTCGAGGAAGGTCGGGAAGACGACGAAGAGCTGCTGCAGGTCGCGGTTGCGGGCCGCCGTCGTCGAGAAGACCCTGTCGGTGTTCTCGATCAGGCCGCGCAGCTCCCCCTGCCGTCGGCTGAGGGCGTCGAAGACGACCCCGGTGTTGCGGATCAGCCGCCGCACCGCGAGGCGCTGCGTGTCGAGCGTCCGCAGGACCTCGTTGGCGTCCGAGAAGGTCGGCTCGAGGAGGGCGAAGGCAGCCGACAGGTCATCGCCCCGGCCGCGCAGCGCCACCGCCACGTCCCGCTGCCAGACCTGGAAGGCGGCCCTGGTCTCCGGGTCGAAGGTCCGGACGACCTCGTCGAGCTGGACCGCCTGGGAGACCTGGGCCATCGGCAGTCTGCCCCCATCGCGAAGGATCTCGCCCTCGCGATCGCCGGGAGACAGCTCCACGTAGGTCTCGCCCAGCAGCGTCTTCTGGCGCAGGATCGCCCTGCTGTCGGCCGGCAGCGGCGCGTACTTGTTGTCCATCTCGATCGTCGCGATCGCCCGCCCGCCGTCACCCAGCTCGATCCCGGTGACCTTGCCGACGGTGACGCCGGCGATCCGCACGTCGGACTGCTGGGCGAGGAGCTGGGCCTCCTTGAACGGGATCTTGATCTCGTAGCCCTGGGCCGCCAGCGGCACAGGACCGCCGAACGTGACCCAGAGGAAGAGCAGGATGCCGAAGCACGAGAGCGCGAAGCCGGCGATCGTCACGAACTGGAAGACGGTGGGAGCCTGCTTCTGCATCAGGGGCCCTCCGGGATCAGGACCGGGTTCTCACAGATCTCGCTCTGGTTGGGCAGTCCGGTGGCCTCGAACTCGGTGCGCAGAAGCGGGTTGGCGGGCGCCGCGAAGGCCGCCTGCTTGGCCGTGTTGCAGCTGATCACGTTGAGGCCGCGGCGCAGCGGACCTTCGGCGTCCTGGGTCAGGAAGATCGAGTTGAAGTTGTGGTTGAGCCAGGCGAGCCAGAACAGGTATCCCTCGCTCGCCGGCCCGCCGGGGTTGTAGGCCAGCAGGTTGAGCAGGACGTTGAGATCGTCGAACGCCCCGCGCAGGCCCTGGACCGTCCGCGAGAGAGGATGCGAGGTCTGGTCGAGGTGGCGGAAGACCGGCCGCACCTGGCGGGTGAAGGGCCTGATCTGGTCGCGGATCGGGATCCTCGTCTCGCGGAAGAGCCGCTGGGTCCCCTCGAGCGCGGGCTTCAGCGCCTGGGCCTGGGGGATCAGGCGGAGCAGGGTCGGGCGCAGCTCCACCGAGAGGCGGTCCGCCCGAGCCAGGCCGTCCTGCGTCGCCCGCAGGGTCGGCGGCAGCTCCCGAAGCGCGCCCCGGATCGCGGACTCCTGGTCGGCGAAGGCGCGAATCGCCGCGTTCGAGGAATCGACGAACGCGGCCAGCTCGGCGTCGTTTCGGCCAAGCTCTCCGGCAACCAGGCGGAAGTTGTGGATCACCCGCCGCAGCGCGTGGCGGCGCTTCGCCAGCTGGACGCCGAGCCGGGCGAGGTCCCGCGCGGTGGGTTCGAAGCGGCGGAAGGCGGCGGAGAGCTGCGTGCCGCGGCCGCCGAGGCCGCGACCGCCCGCGTCGAGGAGCAGCGCGAGGTAGTCGCGCGTGTCGGCGTCGAGGGTCGCGAGGATCTCGTCCGGGTTCACGTTGGGGGCGGTCTGGGCCTCGGGGATCAGCGAGCCCTCGGCCGGCGTGTCCCCCCGCCTGCCGGGATCGACCTCGATGACCATGTCGGCGAGACCGGTCTTCGGCCGGGTGAGCAGGGTGGCGTCCTCGTGGATCAGCTCGGCGTACTCGGGCTCGATGTCGAGGCGGACGACGGCGCGGCCGTCGCGCAACTCGACCGCCCCGACCTTGCCGACCTGGATCCCGGCGATCGCGACGGCCTGCCCCTGCCCCGGGGTGACGGCCTGCGCGGTGGTGAACTCGGCCTCGAGCTCGTAGAACTCCTGACCGAGGCCGGGAATCCAGCCCGGCAGCGCCGCCTTCTGCTGGGACAGGATGTAGAGCAGGGTGACCATCGCGAAGGCGAAGACGAGCACGATCGCCACGAAGTCCTTGAGGTGCTCTCGCAGCAGCCGTTTCACGGCATCACCTTCTCGGCCGGGGGCCCCACGTCGGCGGCGGGACCGTTCAGGTCGGGGAGCTCGTTCGTGTGGCAGGGGACGCCGGGGCGCAGCGGCGGTGGGTGGCCGTTGACCAGGGGCCGGACCCCCAGCGGCTCGGCGACCGAGTTGCCGTAGAACTTCTCGGCCTCGAACCCGCCGCGCGGATTGTTCACGGAGACGTCGACCGGGCCGCCACCGGGCTGGAACCGGACGTAGATGCCGTTGCCGTCGAAGTTGGCGCTCTCGCCGACGACCCCGGTGGCGGCGTAGAAGAACTCGCGGCTGTTGGGTTGGCCGCTGGTGAAGTCGTGGCCGTCGAAGCTGTCGTCGAGGACGACGTCACCGGCCGGCATCAGGTTCTCGTCGACGCAGCGGCTGAACAGGGTGAGTTCAGGCAGGAAGCGAAGCGTGTCCCGCGTGGCGCCGGCGAGCCCCGGCGTCGAGCTCGCCAGCAGCGAGGCAAGCCCCCCGAGCTCGCGCCGCGAGAGCAGCGGCTTCGCCTGCCGCAGCCACGGCCGGCCGGCCTCGATCGTCGCCGGCAGCTCTTCGATCCCGGGCTCGAGGGCGATCGCGAACGCCCGCAGGGGCGGCAGCGCGGCGTTGAGGTCGATCAGCGACCTGCGGGCCGTCCGCAGGGTCGGGTCGAGGAGCTGGATCGTCTCCTGGAGGTTGGCCGACTCCTCGGCCAGAGCGCCCGTGAAGGTCGAGAAGTTGGTGATCAGGTCCTGGAGCTGTTGCTCGTGCGTGACGAGTCCGCGCGAGGTGCGCGCCAGGCCTTCGAACAGCTGCGACAGGTCGTCGTCCTCGATGCCGAGGAACGCCTCGTTCACCTGGGCGGTGGTGCGCCCCGCGGCCGCCCCGTAGTCGAAGGTGTCGTTCAGCGCCTCCGCCGCGCTCTCGCCCTGCACGTCGAGGTCCTGGCCGCGGTCGGCGGCCGGCGACGGCAGGTAGGTGAGCGAGGTGCCGAACCCTTCGAGCAGGAGCTGCAGGTTCTCGCGGGCCGGGGTGTCGAGCGCGGTGAGGAGCTCGTCGAGCTGGACGGCGGTGGAGGTGCGGACCAGCGGGATCGTCCCGTCGTCCGCCAGCTCGGGCGCGCTCGGGCTGCCGGGGTGGAGATCGATGAAGAAGTTGCCCTCGAGGAAGATCCGCGGGCGGATCGAGGCCGATGCGTCCTCGTGGATGGGCCGCCCCGCGTCCTCGACCGTGAAGGTGATCAGCGAGGTCCTGCCACGCCGCTGCACCCCGGTCACCTCGCCGACGTTCACACCCGCGATCCGGACCGGCGACGTGGTCCGGATGTTCGCCGAGTTGGCGAACGCGGCCTTCACCTCGTAGCCGCGGTCGGTGAACGGCAGGCGCTTGGCGAAGGCGATGTACAGGCCGAAGATGATCAGCAGGATCACCGCCAGCCCGACCGCCGTCGGGCCGGGCCCGCCCATCCCGCGGAAGAACGTCTCGTTGTACTTGGTGGTGCGACGCGTCGCGAAGGCCATCAGCCGCCTTCCTCCTGGCTGGCGGTGACCGTGCCCTGGTTCCCCGAAACGTTGCCGATCACGGTGCGCCCCGCGAGGTAGGGCTCGTTCCCGGCCTCGCACTCGAGGGGCTGTCCCGGCGCGGCTGTGTTGGGGTAGGGGTTGTAGTGGAGGTGATTCGGGCGCTCGGGACCGTTGCCCGGGCGCGAGGCCGGGCCGGACTCCGAGTTCCGCCCGACCGGCGGGAGGATCGTGATCACGCGGAACCACTTGCCGCGCGAGTTGCCGGTTCCGACGATCTCACCCGCGTTGCGCAGCGTGAGGGTCCCGTAGTTGCAGACCGTCTGGGCCGGCGTCAGGAAGCGCAGCGTGGGATCGAGGATCCCCGCCGTGCGCCGCAGAGCGTCGAGGCCGGAGCGAACGTCGTCGTTGCGGGAGAAGTCGAGAAGGGCCTGAGCCGTAGGCGTGAGCTGGGCGTTGAGGATCGGCGAGGCGCGGAGGGTGGGCGTGCCGATCGTGAAGGCCGAGGCGAGCGCGGGCGAGTTCGCCGCGAGCGCCCGCACGCCCGGCTCGAGGTCGCTGAAGAGCAGCGCCGAGTGCCGCAGGAACGGGCGGATCCGCGGCATCGTCTCGAGGGCCGCGTTCTCGGCCTCGAGGCCCCGGGTGATCGTGTCCTGGATGAACGGCCGCGACACCGCCGCCAGCGCCGAGAACGTCTGGTCCAGGACGACGAACATCCGGGCCTGGGTCTCGGCCACCGGCGCCGCCTCGGCCGCCGACTGCTCGAGGGCCCGGAAGAAGCCGGCCAGGTCCGTCTGCTCGGAGCTGAGGTTCCGCATGACCGGCTCGAGGCGCCGGAGGAGGGGCGCGAGCTCCCCGATCGCGGCGTTGATCTGCGGGCCGCGTCCGGCGACCGCGGTCCCGAACTCGCGCAGGTTGACCTGAATGTCCCGCCTGGTGCCCTCCTGGAACATGTTGAAGACCTGGTCGAGCTCGACCGGCTCCGGGCGGGCGGCGGCGAGGCTGAGCGACCCCCCCTCCGGGATCCCGCGGTCGGACGTCCCCGGCGTGATCTCCAGGAACTTCAACCCAAGCGCCGAGCGCGACCTGACGATCAACGACGAGTTCTCGGGCAGCGGATCGACGCTCTTGTCGAGCTTCAAGTCGAGCTTCGCCGTGTACGCCCCGTTGTCGTGCTCGACCGGCGCGATCGTCTCGACCACGCCGACCCGGACGCCACCGACGCGCACCTCATTGCCCTCGACCAGGGAGTTCGCGTTCGGCACGTTCGCCGAGATCCGGTACGTCGGCACGAACGGGAGACCGTTGTTGGCGTTGTAGGCCAGGAAGACGGCGACGACCACGATCAGCACCGTCAGCGCGCCGACGAGCGTCGGGTTCGCGGCCAGGCTCTGGAATCGGCGCTCCCTCATCTCAGGGCCCCAGGAGGTAGTCGAGGACGTCGGTCCCGGCGCCGACGTCGGTACGCCGATCGCCCGCCTGCGGGGCCTCGCCGGCCGTGCCGGCGGCCTCCGCGTCGAGCGCCCCGCCGACGCCGGGCACCGGCTCACCCTCAGGCGGAGCCGTCGTGCCGCCGTTGTCGGGCTCCGGCGGCGGGAAGGCCTCCAGCATCGCCGCCCGCGAGTTCGGGTTGCGGCCAAGGATCGCGCCGGGGCCGGTGAAGTCGGCGACGCAGCCCGACGAGGGGAACGTCCCGTACTGGATGCAGGACGAGACCAGGATGTTCGTCCGCTGGTAGTGGCCGTACCGGTCGAACCCGTTGAAGGCCCCGGCCGTGTTGTAGAAGAACGCCATCAGGTCCTCGAACCCGCCGGTCTTGCGGAGGCTGGAGGTGAGACGGTTCAGGTTCGTGTTGGGCCGCGCGGCGCGCCGGGCCAGGCCGCGGATCTGCCGGACGACAGGATCGGCCGCCGCCAGCTTCGGGCCGGCCTCCTCGGCCACGTCGCCCAGGTCCTTCAGGGCAAATGCGCTGGCGTCGGCGAACGGGCCGAGCTGCCGCGTCGCCGCGGTGATCGCCGGCGCGTTGTCCCCGAGGACGCGGAAGACCGGGAAGGCGGCGGCGGAGAAGTTGCCGACCTCGCCCATCGTCAGCCGGATCTCGCGCAGGGTCGGCGGCAGCTTGGCGAGGTTCTCCTCCAGCTCGGCACCCCGCTCGGCCGTCGCGGCGGCCGTGTCTCCGGAGCTGCGGATGAAACCCGTCAGAGAGCTGCGCTCCCGCGCCAGTGGCGCGAGGATCACGTCGGAGTCACTCGTGAGTTGCGCGAGCTGGCGGTTCTGGGCGGCGAGGATCGCCAGGACCTCGTCGGTCTCCTTCAGCCCCGGGTTGGCACGCTCGACGATCTGCTGCAGCTCCTCGCCGCGAGCCGCCAGCCCGGCTCCCAGGTCGTTGATGATCAGCCGGAAGCGCTCGGCGTAGGGCCGGCGCATGATGTTGTTGACGAGGTCGAGGTCGACCGACTTGCCGTTGTTCTCGAGCGGCAGGAGGTATTGACCCTCCCCGGGCTCGCCGTCCTCGATCTGCTCAAGCGGCGGAGGGGGCTCGCTGCCCGGTGCCCGCGGGTCGGTCGGCGTGCAGTCGACGAACTTCTCGCCGATCAGCGACTGGGGGCGGATCAGGCAGGAGGCGTCCTGCCGGAAGTCCTGGAAGGCTTCGTCGACGATGTCGAGGACGACGACGGCCTTGCCGGGTATCGCCCTCTCCCCGTCCTCGAGACTGGCCGTCTCGCCGGGCATCGTGACGTCGATCGACTCGACGCTGCCGACGTTGGCGCCGGCGACGCGGACGTCCTCGCCCGGCACGATGAACCCGCCGTTGTCGAAGATCGCCCGCACCTTGTAGGAGCCGTCGCCCTCTCCCTCGCTGCTGGCGGTGCCGGCGACCAGCAGCAGGCCGAGGAGCGCCAGCGCCGCGATCGTGAGAGCGAGCCGCCTCATGGCCCCGGGGGCGCGTCCGACGGGTCGCACTTGCCCGCCAGCCTGCCGTCGTCGAGGAACGGGTTGGAGCCGGGGATCGGTTGGGTCGCGCCGCCCGGGCAGCGCGTCGTGATGTCGGTGTCGAACCCGTTGAACCTCTGGTCAGGCGGGATCGGGACCAGGTTTCCGGTCAGCTCGTCGTAGTCGAACAGGTTGAAAGCGGCTGCCTGGACACGGGCGTAGTGGCCGTTTCCGTCGTAGTAACCGGTGACCTGGCCCAGCTTCGCGAACGAGCCCCAGAGGTCCGGCGCGTATGCCCTTGCGAACGCGATGTCGTCCTGGGACTCGTTCATCGCGCGGATCGAGCTGCGGGTGGCCGCGCGGGCGAGGCGGTGCAGCGGCGGCAGCGCCGTCACCAGCTCGGCGAGGTCGTTCGCCTCGCCCGGGCGGTTGACCGTCCGGCGGAGGTCGGCGAAGACGGGCACCGCCCGCCGCGCGACAGGGCGCAGCTCCTGGAGGAACGGCTTCAGGCCCCGGGTGGCGCGCTTCGAGGTGTTGACCAGCGGATCCAGGTCGTCGAGCGCGGCGCGCAGGTTGACGAAGGTGGTGTTGGCCTGCCGGAGGGTCGGCGGCAGGACCTGTAGCGACTGGTCGAACGACTCGTTCTGGGCGGCGATCGCGCCGAGCGCCGCATTCGAGTTGGAGACGAGGCTGGTCAGATCGTTGCGGCGCTGGGCCACCGCGGTCACCACCTTGCTCGTGTCGGCGATGAAGCGGGTGAAGACGGCCTCGTCGCGATCGATCTCGCGCAGGAGGCGGTCGGTGGCCGACAACGACGGCGCGAAGTACTTGTAGGTCGCGTTCGCCTGCTTCCCCTTGCCGGCGTAGATCCCGGCGAATCCCTTGATCACGTTCTGGAAGCCCTTCCGGGTCCGCTCGTCGAAGGTGTTGAAGAGCTGGTCGAGGTCGACCGGCGTGGTCGTCGCGTCGATCCCCAGTGCCACCTCGTCCTCGGGCAGCGGCTCGGCGTTGTCGGGCCCGAGGGTGAGCGATACGTAGTGGTTCGCGACGCCGGAGAGCGACGTGGCGCGGATGACGCCGCGGGTGCCCTCGCGGATCGGCTCGTCGGTCGTGATCGTGACCTCGGCCTGGTTGTCCTCGGTCAGCTCGATCGAGTCGACCAGGCCGAACCGCTGGCCGCCGACGAGGACCTCGTTGCCGGGAACGAGCTGGCCGCCGGTCTCGAACCGGAGCTTGTAGGTATGCCCGTCGTCACCGCCGAGGATCAGCGCCGCCAGCAGCGCCAGCGCGGCCGCGAGCGCGCCGATCGTGAGCACGCGCGCGAGCGTGAACCCGTCTCCCCCCGATAGGCGTCTGTGGTTTGCTGGGCTTGCCGGCGTCGATTCGTCCTTCACGCGAATCCGCCTCGGCTGAGAGCCCGCGGCGGAACCTCCTTGCCGCGGGCAATCGTAGCCGAGCGTCGCGGCGGCCCGGAGACGCCTAATCCCGGGTTAACGATCAGTTCTTGCGCGCGCTTCGCGCTACGCGGCGAGCAGCTCGGACGATCGTCCAGCCCGCCGCGCGTTGCGGTCGATCTGCTCCGCGAAGCGCGGCCACAGCGCCGGCGGGAGGTCATGGCCCATCCCGTCGATCAGGCAGAGGTGCGAGTTGGGGATGGCCTTTGCCGTGGCGCGGCCGGCCGCCGTTCGGACCAGCGGGTCGGCGGTGCCGTGGATGACCACGGTTGGCGCCTTGATCTCGCGCAGCCGGCGGCTCCTGTCGTTGGAGGACGTGATCGCGTGAAGCTGCCGGGCGATGCCCCGCGGGTGGAAGCAGCGCTCGTAGGCCACCGTGGCCAGGGCGCGGATCCGGTCCGGCTCGATCGGGTAGTCCGGCGACCCGATCACCTTGAAAGTCTTGACCGCGCGCTCGGCGTAGGCCTCGCGGCTTCGCGGCGGCGACGCCAGCAGCGTGCCGAAGGCGCGCCACCGGGGCAGCCCGAGGCGGCGGTTCCCGGTCGAGGACATGATCGACGCGAGCGAGAGGACCCGGTTCGGATGGCCGATCGCCACCGACTGGGCGATCATCCCACCCATCGAGGCACCGACCACGTGCGCCGCGTCGATGTCGAGATGGTCGAGGAGCCCGGCGGCGTCGTCGGCCATGTCTCGCAGCTTGTACGCGGGCTCACCGAGACCCAGGAGCATCGCCGGCGCCGGGATCCGATCCCCCTCGATCTTCGAGGAGTGCCCGCAGTCGCGGTTGTCGAAGCGGATCACCCGGTAGCCGCGCTCGCCGAGCAGCTCGCAGAAGGCCTCGTCCCAGTGGACGAGCTGGGTGCCGAGGCCCATGATCAGGAGCAGCGGCTCGCCGTCCGGGTCGCCCAGCTCGTCGTAGGCCAGCTCGATGCCGTTGGACTGCGCCAGCCGCTCGCGCCGCTTGAGGCGGGCGAGCATCTCGGCGGGGTCGGGCACGGGAGGGTCCGGCAGATCGGGCATCGCCGAGAACGGTACCCGGCGGGCCACCCGCCGAATCGCGGTCGCCGCCGCGTAGGTTGAGGGCATGCGCACCGCGATCGTCTCCGACCTCCACATCGGCTCGGCCTCCGGCGAGGACCTGCTGCGGGATCGCGGCATGCGCCGGCTGCTGTTCGGCGAGATCGCAGGCGCCGACCGGGTCGTCCTGCTCGGGGATGTGGTTGAGATGCGAGATCTGCCGCTGAACGAGGCGCTGGCGGCGGCACGGCCGTTCTTCGAGGAGCTCGGGGAGGCGGTGCCGGGCGCGTCGGTCGTGCTCGTCCCCGGCAACCACGACCACCGCCTTGCCGAGCCACTGCTCGACGACCTCGCGATCGCCGGGCGTCCGCTCGGCCTGGAGCAGCGGGCGGCGCCGGCCGGCCCCGCCGCAACCCTCGCGGCCTGGCTCGGCAGGGCCAGGCTCGAGGTCGCGTACCCGGGCCTCTGGCTGCGGGAGGACGTCTACGCGATGCACGGCCACTACGTCGACTGCCACCTCGACCTGCCGCGGCTCGAGTGCCTGGCGGCGGCGGCCGTCATGCGATCGGTCGGCGCGCCACCGGACCCGGCCACGCCCGAGGACTACGAGCGGGTGCTGCGGCCGATCTACGGACTCACCTACGGCGTGGCGCAGTCCGGCGCCGGACGCCAGGTGAGCTCGGGCGGCCGCCCCGCTGAGCGCGCCTGGAAGTGGATGGCCGGCGACGGGCGGCGGCTGAGCGCCGGGCGCCTGGCGGCGAAGACGGCGCTGCCGGCCGCGGTGTGGGCCATCAACCGGGCCCTCGGGTCGAGCTTCGACGCCGACCTGTCGGCCGAGGCGATCTCCCGCGGGAGCGTCGCCGGCGGCGCGGAGCTGGCCCGCCGTCTGGGGGTCGGGTCCGCCCACGTGATCGTCGGGCACACGCACCGCCCGGGGCCATCGCGGGGCGACTGGCGGATCGATGGCGGCGGGCGCCTGCACAACACCGGCAACTGGGTCTTCACCGCGGTCCTGCACCGGCCCGGCGCGCCCCCCGGCCCCTACTGGCCCGGCACCGTCACCTGGCTAGAAGACGAAGAGCCGCCCCGCCGGGTCCGGCTGCTGGCCGGGCGGGACCCGGCCGAGCTCGGGCGGATCGCGCACGGCGGCAGGCTCCGCCTGACCTCCCTGGCCGCCGAGCTCGAGACCTCCCCCTGACCGCCACAGGTTCCACAGAAGGGAGAATGGAGCGCGATGCTCTTCCGCCAGGTCATCCATGAGGACCTCGGCTGCGCCTCCTACCTGATCGGCCACAGCGCCGCGGGCAGCGCCGCGGTGGTCGACCCGCAGTGGTCGGTGGAGGGCTACCTACGGCTCGCCCGCCTGCACGGCGTCGAGATCCACCACGTGCTCGAGACCCACAACCACGCTGACCATGTGTCCGGCCACGGCCGACTCGCGCGGGCGACCGGCGCGACCATCCGCGTCCACCGCCTAGCCGAGGCCGAGTACGAGCACGAGCCGTTCGAAGACGGGTGGGAGCTCGAGCTCGGAGACGTCCGGATCGAGGCCGTGCACACCCCCGGCCACCGCCCCGAGCACACCGCGTTCCTGCTCCGCGACGGGAGCCGAGGCGGGGCGCCCTGGGCGGTCCTGACCGGGGACTCGCTGTTCGTCGGCGACGTCGCCCGGCCCGACCTCGCGATCCAGGCGCGCGAGGGCGCCGCCGACATCTTCCGGTCGCTCCACGAGCGGCTGTTGACCCTCCCCGGGGATGTCGAGGTCTGGCCCGGGCACGTCGGCGGATCGATGTGCGGCGGCGCCGGGATGGATGAGAAGACCTCGTCGACGATCGGCTTCGAGCGCGAGCACAACGTCGCGCTGGCGGTCGACACGGTCGAGCAGTTCGTCGAGGAGGCGGTCGGATCGCTCGGCTCTCAGCCGCCGAACGTCGAGCACGTCGTGGCGCTCAACCGGGGGCCCTTCGTCGAGCGGCTTGGGACGCCGGTTCCGGTCAGCCCCCACGAGGTCGAGCAGGCGGTTGCCGCGGGCGCCGTCGTCGTCGACTCCCGGACCAACGACCAGTTCGACGAGGCGCACATCCCGGGCGCTATCTCCGCCTCCGCCTATGACACGGGCTTCGCGACGAAGGTCGCGCACGTCGTCTCCCCCGACACGCCGCTGTTCGTGGTCGCGGCCTCCGATGGCTACGAGCTCGAGGCGGCCGACCTGCTGGCGTCTGCCGGCCTCCGCGTCGGCGGCTTCCTCGAGGGCGGCATGACCGCGTGGCGCTCCGAAAGCCGTCCGGTCGAGCGGATCGAGCTGGTCGACGCGGACGACCTGGCCCAGAGGCTCGAGGGTGAGGCGCCGCCGCAAGTCCTCGACGTCCGCGAGGCCGACGAGTTCGCCGAAGGCCACATCCCCGGCTCGCGCCACATCCCCTACGGCGAGCTGCCCGGACGCCTCGGCGAGGTCCCGGCGGGAGCGACGATCGCCCTCGTCTGCAGCGGCGGCAAGCGGAGCGGCCTCGCCGCCTCGCTGCTTCAGCGCGAAGGCTTCCAGAACCTGCTCCACGTCGCCCACGGCGGCGTCGGGACCTGGGCCCGCCAGGGCCGGCGGGTCGAGCGCGGCGACGGCTAGCGCGGTCCGCGGCCGTCTCGGCCACGGCGGACCCGCAGCGCAGGTATTCCAACCTAAGTACTCAGCTTGATCGACATTCCCTGGCGGGACTTGCTACCTTGCTCGCGCTGCAATTCAGCACTAAATCAATCAAGAAAGGTCAAAACTTTCGATGAGCGCAACTGACAGGAAGAGCGCCCACAAGCTCAGGGCGCTGCTCATCAGCGCCCTCGCGGTGCTGCTGGCGCTGGCGGCGGCCGCCTGCGGCGACGACGAGGGGTCCTCCTCGGGCGGCGGCGACGGCGGCAAGGTGAACGTGGTCGCGTACTCGACGCCGGAGACCGTCTACCAGGAGGTCCTGGAGCCCGCCTTCCAGAAGACCGGTCCCGGCAAGGGGGTCGACTTCAGCAGTTCGTTCGGCGGCTCCGGGGACCAGAGCCGGGCGGTCGAAGCCGGCCAGCCCGCCTCCGTGGTCCATCTATCGCTGGAGCCCGACATGACCCGCCTGGTCGACGCCGGGATCGTCTCGCCGGACTGGAACAAGCAGAAGTTCAACGGGATCGCCCAGAAGTCCGTGGTCGTCATCGTGACCCGGAAGGGGAACCCCGAAGGCATCAAGTCGTTCGACGACCTGCTCACGAAGGACGTCGAGATCGTCACGCCGAACCCGTTCGCCTCCGGCGGGGCCCGGTGGAACCTCCTGGCCGTCTACGGCGCGGCGCTCCAGCAGGGGAAGTCCAAGCAGGAGGCGCTGAAGGCGATCGAGACCGTGCTGTCGAAGACGGTGACGCAGCCCGGCAGCGCTTCGGACTCCCTGACGGCGTACACGCAGGGACAGGGCGACGTGCTGCTCGCCTACGAGAACGAGGCGATCAGGGCGCAGAACGAGGGTGAGGACGTGGACTACGTCATCCCCGACGACACGATCCTGATCGAGACGCCGATCGCGCTGACCGAGGACGCACCGGATTCAGCGGGCGCGTTCCTCGACTTCCTCTGGTCGGACAAGGGTCAGCAGCTGTGGGCCGACAACGGCTACCGGCCGGCGAACCCGAAGCTCGTCGACCCGAAGCAGTACCCAAACCCGAGCGGCCTTTTCACGATCGCCGACCTCGGTGGCTGGGAGAAGGTCAACGACGAGCTGTTCGACGAGACCGACGGCGAGGTCGCCAGGATCGAGCAGGGACTGGGGGTCTCCACTGCCGGCTGAGACCAGCGCTGCTGCTCCGCCGCTGCCCCGGGCAGGCATTCGCCTGCCCGGGGCGAGCAGCGCTCTCGGGCCGGGGCTGGTCACGCTCTACCTGAGCGTCGTCGTCCTCCTGCCGATCGCCGCCGTGGTCGCGAAGTCGACGGATGGCGGCCTCGGCAACTTCTGGGACCAGGTCAGCAGCCCTCAGGCCTGGGCGGCTCTGAAGCTGACGCTGATCTGCTCCCTGATCGTCGTGGCGATCAATGCCGTCACGGGGACGCTGATCGCCTGGGTGCTCGTCCGCGACGAGTTCCGCGGCAAGGCGCTGGTGAATGCGGTGATCGACCTACCGTTCGCGCTTCCCACGATCGTCGCGGGATTGGTCCTCCTCGTCCTCTACGGGCCGAGCAGCCCGATCGACCTGGATGCGTCCACGACCCGCGTCTCGATCGTCATGGCCCTCTGCTTCGTCACCCTTCCCTTCGTCGTCCGCGCAGTGCAGCCGGTGCTCCTCGAACTCGACCCCGAGGTCGAGGAAGCCGCGGCCTCGCTCGGCGCGAGCGGGCCGACGATCTTCAGGCGAATCATCCTCCCCGCGATCATGCCGGGACTCCTCACCGGGATCGGCCTCGCCTTCGCCCGAGCCCTCGGCGAGTACGGCTCCCTCGTGCTGATCACGGGCCAGATCCCGTTCAAGACCGAGGTCGCGTCGGTGTTCATCCGCAAGCAGGTGGAGGGGAACAACCTCGAGGGCGCAGCCGCCGTCTCGGTGGTGCTGCTGGCCGCGACGCTCGTCCTCCTTGCCGCGATCAGGCTGGGTCAGCGCTGGGGGCTGAAGCATGACCGGTAACAGCACGGCCAGCCGCCTCGCGCTGCGCAGCGCCGCGCTCGGCTATCTCGGCATCCTTCTGATCGCGCCGGTGGCGCTGATCTTCTACAAGGTATGGGACGACGGGTTCGGCGCCCCGTTCGACGCGATCACATCCCCGGCCGGCGTCCACGCGATCCAGCTGAGCCTGATCACGGTCGCCGTCGCGGTGCCGCTCAACACGGTCTTCGGCGTCGGATGCGCGCTGATGCTGGTCCGGCGGGAGTTCCCGGGGCGCGGCCTGATCAACGCGGTCATCGACCTGCCGTTCGCCCTCTCCCCCGTAGTCATCGGCCTCTCGCTCTACCTCGTATACGCCAACACGGGCTGGTTCGGGGAATGGCTGGGCGAGAACGGCATCAGGGTGGTCTTCTCCACTCCGGGCATCGTGCTGGCCTGCGTTTTCGTCTCCCTTCCCTTCGTCGTCCGCGAGACGATGCCGGTCCTGCGTGAGATCGGCACCGAGCAGGAGGAGGCGGCGGCAACGCTCGGCGCAAGCGGCTGGCAGACGTTCTGGCGCATCACGCTGCCGGCGATTCGCTGGGGCGTCGGGTACGGGGTGGTCCTGACCACCGCCCGCGTCCTCGGCGAGTTCGGGGCGGTGACGATCGTCTCCGGGCAGATCGCCGGGGAGACCCAGACCGTGCCGCTCTGGATCGAGCAGCAGTTCCGGGAGTTCGACCAGCCAGGCGCCTACATGGGCGCGATCGTGTTGGCCCTGTTGGCGTTTGCGGCGCTGTTCGCGATGCAGCTCGTCGGTCGCCGCACCGACACGGTCAGCGCGGCACCGGCGCTGACCACGGATGGAACAGAGCCAAAGGAGGCCGAGAGATGAGCATCGTCGTGGAGAATGCCCACAAGCGGTTCGGTGACTACCAGGCCCTCAGCGACGTCTCGCTCGAGGTGCCCGACGGATCTCTGACCGCGCTGCTCGGGCCCAGCGGATCCGGCAAGTCGACCCTGCTGCGGGCGATCGCCGGCCTGGAAGAGCTCGACGAAGGTCGCGTGCTGATCGGCGACGAGGACGCGACCGGCGCGCCCCCGCAGCAGCGCAACGTCGGCTTCGTCTTCCAGCACTACGCCGCGTTCAAGCACATGGACGTGTTCGGCAACGTCGCCTTCGGCCTGACGATCCGCAAGTGGGACAAGGCCGACATCAGCGACCGCGTCCACGAGCTGCTGCGGCTCGTCCAGCTCGACGGCCTGGCCGGGCGCTATCCCGACCAGCTCTCCGGCGGGCAGCGGCAGCGGATGGCGCTCGCGCGCGCGCTCGCGGTCGAGCCCAAGGTGCTCCTGCTCGATGAGCCGTTCGGCGCGCTCGACGCAAAGGTTCGCAAGGACCTGCGCACCTGGCTGCGGCGACTTCACGACGAGGTCCACGTCACGACGATCTTCGTGACCCACGACCAGGAGGAGGCGATGGACGTCGCCGAGCAGCTCGTCGTCATGAACGAGGGCCGGATCGAGCAGACCGGCTCGGCTCCCGACCTCTACGAGCACCCCGCCAACGAGTTCGTGATGAGCTTTGTCGGCGAGGTCAACCGGCTCGGCGACCATTTCGTCCGCCCGCACGACATGGACGTGCTCGACCAGCCGTCAGCGGGGACCGAGGAGGCGATCGTCGAGCGGATCGTCACCTTCGGGTTCGAGGTGCGGGTCGAGCTGGCCCTGGCCAACGACCAGGAGCTCTGGGCCCAGCTGACCCGCGAGGAGGCCGCGGAGCTCGAGCTGCGCGAGAACCAGATCGTCTACGTGCGGCCGCGTCACACGAAGACGTTCAACGGCGCCGCGCCGGCCACGTCTCCCGTCGACGGCGCCGCGCCGAGGGCGGCGGCGTAGGCACATGCTTCGGAGGCGGGGGACGCCTCCGGGGACACGGGGCGGCGGGTGCTTTGCCGGGTGACCCGCCGCCCCCTCTCTTCTCCGCCCTCAGCCCCGCGGGTCACGCCGGGCCGGCGGCGGGGGCGCCGGCGCTCGCTCGCGCCGCGACGCTCCCTCCTCGGCCAGCCGCAGGATCGCGCCGGAAAGCTCGCGGCCCGCGACCTGGGCCAGCGTGACCTCCTCGAGCACCGCTCGGAGGTTGGCGCGGAGCGCAAACCAGACGTCGCGAAGCGGCTCGGCGCTACCGGTGAAGTCGAGGTCCTCGGGCGGCTCCGAGCGGACGCTCGCGAGCTGGCCCTCCACGGCTCGGATCACGTCGGCGAGGTTGACCTCGTCGGCGGGCCGGGCCAGCCAGTAGCCGCCGTCTGCGCCGCGCTGGCTGCGGACCAGGCCGGCGTGGCGCAGCTCGGCGAGGATGTTCTCCAGGAAGCGCAGCGGGATGTCCTGGGCCTGCGAGATCCGCTCCCCCTTGACCGGACCCTCCCCGGCGGCAGCGATCTCGACGACGGCCCGCACCGCATAGTCGACCTTCGCCGTGATCCGCATCGGCGCGCATTCTTGCCCATGCGGGCGGCGGCGGGCTCGGCGCCCGCCGCTTCACCCTGTGCTCGCCGCGCTCAGCTCTTGCGGTCGAGCCGGCGCAGGTAGGGCTCGGAGTCGATCGGGTGGCCGCCGCCGTACCAGTCGCCCTTCCAGTACTCGAAGTGCAGGTGGCAGCCGACCGCGTTGCCGGTCTCCCCCACGCTGCCCACCCGCTGGCCGGCGCTGACCGACTGTCCCACCCGGACGGGCGCGGGCTTGAGCATGTGCGCGTACATCATGTCGTCGGGAGAGTTCCTGACGTCGATGACGATGTAGTTCCCGGCGGCCGCGTGGTAGGAGCGGTACTCGATGCGCCCGTCGACGGCGGCGACGAGTGGCGTGCCGCAGGCGGCGAAGACGTCGGTGCCCTCGTGGCCCCGTCCGGCCCCGAACCCGTCGCCGTAGCCGTGGCGCCCGCGGACCGGGAAGAACTCCTCCGGCAGGGCTGACCGGGGGACCACGCGGAGGCGGTGGGGCGAGCGGTTGGAGCTGCTGCGGCCGCTGATCACGTAGGGACGGCCGGTCAGCGCGCCCTTGGGGACCACGGTCCGGACCCGGTAGGGAGTCCGGTAGGTGTAGCGGGCTCGGATCGGCCCGTCGGCGCCGCGGAAGACGACCCGCGTCACGAAGTCGAGCGCCTCCCCCTTGACCTGGACGAAGGCGCCGGGGGTGGCCGTCCGGCCGCCCAGGCAGTCGCGGACGCAGACCACGTCCTCGACCTTGGGCTTGCCCGGTGCGACAAGGCCCCCGCCCGACGAGGCCGCACCGGAGAGCGCGGGCGCGGCCAGGGCGCAGCAGGCGACCGCGGCTGCCGCCACGGCCCGGCTGCGGCCTGTGCCAAATCGAAGCTCTGCGAACACGAAAGCCTCTCTTTCTCGGAGCCTGCGGGGTTAGCTGTCGGGCTCGCGCTGAAAGAGCAGCGCTACGGACCCCCGTCCGATTCGCCCCCGGGACCGCTGCGGTCCCTCTGGTTCCCCCGCTCTCGCCGGCCGTTCCGGCGGGATTAGGCAGGTTTCGCTCGCGTGAGTATACGTAAACCGCGGACGAGTGTGGGTTTCACGTTTGCTCACATTCGGGGCCGGCGGCCCTCCTTCCCCGCGCCTAAGCTGCCCCGCTTGGACCATCTGCCGCCGATCGGCCTGCCACGGATCCCGCTCGGTCGGGGACCGACCCCCATCCTCCGCCTCGACGGCACCGCGCCCGGCGCGGCGGAGGTCTGGGTCAAGGAGGACGGGCTCTACGGCGCCAATGGCGGCAACAAGGCCCGCAAGCTCGAGTGGCTCCTCGCCGCCGCCCACCGGCGTGGCGCGCGGACGGTGATCACCGGCGGCGCGCTGGCGACCAACCATGGCTTGGCGACGGCCCTGTACGCCCGCGACCTCGGCCTGCGGGCGATCCTGGTGCTGGTGCCCCAACCGGTGGACGACTACGTCCGGCGCCGGATCCGCCGGATCGAGGAGTCCGGCGCCGAGATTCACCGGGCTCCCGGCACGGCGCGGGCGTTCGCCCTGGCGGCGGCACTCGCCGCCCGCGAGGCCAGGCCGCCCCTGCCCCTCCCCTACCTGATCCTGCCAGGCGGCTCCACTCCCCTCGGCTGTCTCGGCTACGTCGAGGCGGGTCTCGAGCTGGCTCGGCAGGTCCGGGCGGGGGAGCTCCCCGAGCCCAGTCGCGTGGTCCTCGCCGTGGGCAGCGGGGGGACCGCCGCGGGCCTGGCACTCGGGCTGCGGCTGGCCGGGCTGCGGTCGCGGGTCACGGGGATCGTCGTCAACGACCTGACGCCGCTCAGCGCCCGCGGCGTCGCCCGGCTGGCCCGCCGGACCGGGCGCCTGCTGCGGCGCCGCTCAGCTCTGACGCCGCCGCCGATCGCACCTACGGACCTCGACCTGACCCGCGAGTGGCTGGGGGCGGGGTACGGGCACCCGACGCCGGAGGGGCGCGACGCGATCGATGCCTTCGCCGAGGCGGGCGTCGCGCTAGACCCGGTCTACACGGCCAAGGCGGCCGCGGCGCTGACCGCGCTGAACCGCCGCCGCGCCCTGGGGAGCGGCCCCGTCCTGTTCTGGAACACGCACGGAGAGGACCGATGAGCCTCACCGCACTCGCTCTGACGGCGGCGTTCACCGCGCTCGCCGTGCAGGTGGCCGCGACGCGGCTGGTCGCCTCTCGCGTCGAGCGCCGCCTGACCCGCCGCGGGGGGACCGCGCGGGTCGCCATCCGGGCGATCCCCGCGCTCCGCCTGCTGGCCGGCCGCGGCCGGCGGATCACCGTCCGCGGCGAGGGGCTGTCACTCGCGGTGACCGGTGGCGAGGAGGCCGTCTTCGAGCGCCTCGACGGGTTCGGAACGGTCGACGTCCGCCTCCTCGACATCACGGTCGGCCCCCTCGCCGTCGGCAATCTCCGGCTCGACCGCGCGGGCACCGGGCCCTACCGCCTACGGGCCGCCGCGACCAGCCGGGTGGGCGACCTGGTCCGGCTCGGAACCGAGCGCCTCAGCCCCGGCGGGTCGCTGATCGCCGGCCTGCTCGGCGGGGCGGTTGCCACCGCCGCGCGGCCCGACCGCGAGGTCCCACTCGAGGTCGACATGGAGCTCGATGCCGGCGCCGAGGGGCCGAGGATCGTCGGCGGGGGGACGACCGTTGCCGGCTACCCCACCGGCCCGGTCGGCCAGGCGATCGGCGAGGCCGTGCTCGCCGGCCTCTAGGGCGCCTTCGCTAGGGTGCCCTCCCCCGTGGCCGACCA
The DNA here is from genome assembly GCA_035264885.1 of Solirubrobacterales bacterium. Lineage (GTDB taxonomy): Bacteria > Actinomycetota > Thermoleophilia > Solirubrobacterales > 70-9 > DATFPK01. Next base: position 39,063 of record DATFPK010000056.1, on the reverse strand, counting down.
GGATGAGAAGCTCGACGTCGAGGGGGCGGTCGACCGCCTCAACGAGGCGCTGCGCCTACAGCACCGGTCGGTGCTTCAGTACTCGATCAACTCCGGCAGCCTGTTCGGCTTCGAGTTCCAGGCCCTGGGGGACCGGCTCTGGGAGTTCGCCCAGTCAGAGCTCGGCGACCAGCGGCTGCTGGTCGAGAAGATCGTCGCGCTCGGCGGCGACCCCGTGACCGAGGTTGCCGAGCTGCGCTGGACCGGCGACGCGGGCGACGCGGTCGACTGGCTGATCGGGACCGAGGAGGAAGCGGTGGAAACGCTTCAGGCGGCGATCGAGCCGACCGGCCGGGAGGGCCGCTCCGAGGCGCTCGAGCACCTGCTCGAGCACATGATCATGCGAAAGCAGAACCAGGTCGATTTCCTGGTCCGCGCCCGCCGCACCTCCTAAGGGGCCTCAGCCCCCCTTGTAGTCGCGCTCCGGTCCCGACGGGTCGTAGGCCGGGTCCTCCTCGAGCTTCTCGACCGGCACCTCGTCCGCGTCGGGGTCGCCCGCCGGCTCCTCCGCGTCCTCGACCTCCGGCATCCGCTCCTCTCGCTCCTCGTCGCCCATCCGTCCTCCTTGTTCGCCTGGCGCGCCGCTACCCCCGGCCGTGGCGCGAAAACGGCGCGCGGGCCCCGGAGCCCCGAGGCGTTCGACGTTCGCGTGAACTATTCACGCAGAGGTCGAACGCGTACGCTGGCGCCGATGCGCGTGCTCGCGATCGCCCACCAGCGCGACGCCGGGCCCGGTGTCTTCGCCGAGGCGGCGGAGCAGCGCGCCGCCCGGCTCGACGTGTGGTGGCGGGCCGAGACCGACGAGCCCCCGTCCGACCCGTTCGGCTACGACGCGGTGATGACCTTCGGCGGGGCGATGCACGCCGACCAGGAGGAGGCCCACCCGTGGCTGGCGGCCGAAAAGGAGCTGCTGGCCGAGCTTCTCCATCGGGGCAGGCCGCTGCTCGGCGTCTGCCTCGGCACCCAGCTCCTCGCCGAGGCGGCCGGGTCGAGGGCGAAGCGTGCCGAGCGGCCCGAGATCGGCTGGTACGAGGTCGAGCTGACGGACGAGGCGGCGTACGACCCGGTGCTGTCGCTCCTGCCGCAGCGGTTCGAGGCGTTCCAGTGGCACTCATACGTGGCGCCGCTCCCCCCCGACGGCGTCGCGCTTGCCCGCAGCGCCGTCTGCACCCAGGCCTACCGCGTCGGCGAGCGCGCCTGGGGCGTCCAGTTCCACGCCGAGGTCAGCGCCGCCGGCGCCGCGCGATGGATCCGCGAGTACGACGTCGATCCGGACGCGGTCGCGATGGGGATCGACCCCGAAGCGTTCCTCGCCGAGACACACCGCCGGATCTCCGCCTGGAACGAGCTTGGCCGATCGCTCTGCGGCCGGTTCCTCGACCAGGCCGGTTGACGCACCCGCCCACGCTCCGTTCAGCGCTGCTAGGCTTGCGGACTCGCTCCTGACCTAAGTGGTCAACAAAGTCTCCAAGCCGGTTCGCCGGCGAGGGGAGCGCCCGGTCCCCCCGGCGCGAGCGGCAGAGATCCGATGGACCCGGCACTGGTCATATTCGGCTTCGGCATCGGCGTGCTCGTCGGAATGACGGGCATGGGCGGCGGATCCCTGATGACGCCGATGCTGATCCTGCTGTTCGGGATCAAGCCGGTGACGGCGATCGGGACCGACATCTTCTACGCCGCCGTCACCAAGACGGTGGGCGGCTGGCGCCACCTGAGGAAGGGCACGGTGAACCTCGGTCTGACCTTCTGGATGGCGCTCGGGAGCGTGCCCGCGTCGATCGCCGGTGTCTGGCTGATCTCGATCCTCCAGGACCGGATCGGCCAGGAGGAGCTCGACTCGATCGTCTACGCCCTGCTCGGCGGGACCCTGCTGATGGTCGGGATCATCACCCTGGCCCGGGCACTGATCCTCAGCAACCTGATCGAAGAACGCGACGAGTTCGAGATCAAGCGGCGGCACAAGGTGGCCGCGGTCGTCATCGGCGCCACCTGCGGGTTCGTGATCGGGGTGACCTCCGCGGGCTCCGGGACGGTCATCGCGATCCTGCTGATCGCGATCTACCGGCTCGCTCCGCAGCGGGTGGTCGGCACGGACGTCTTCCACGCCGCGATCCTCCTGTGGGCGGCGGGGCTCGCGCACTGGGTCGGGGGCAACGTCGACTTCGCGCTCGCCGGCAACATCCTCCTCGGCTCGGTGCCGGGCGTGGTCGTCGGGGCCCACTTCGCGACCCGGGCGCCGACCGGGTTCCTGCGGACGGCGCTTGGCGCTGTCCTCGTCGCCTCGGGAATAGTCACGGTCCAGAAGGGCGATCCGGTCGTCTGGCCGATCGCCGCCGCCGTCGCCGGGATCGGGCTGCTGGGGCTGATCTGGGCCCCGCGGTGGTACGCGAAGCGCCGCGACGCCGCGCTCGAGGAGGAGCGCCGGCGGGAACCGGGGCGGGACCGCACCGGGGATCCGAAGCCGGAGGGCGACCGTCTGTCCGGCTACTCGGCCTCGGCCTGACCCGGCGTCACGTAGGCGCCGGCGAGCCCGCCGTCGGCGAGGAACGTCGTGGCGTTGATCGCCGCGGCGTCGTCGCTGGCCAGGAAGGCGGCGGCCAGGGCGATCTCGCGAGCCGAGCCGAACCGCCCGCGCGGGATGTGGACGAGGCGCTGGCCGGCGCGCTCGGGATCCTTGGCGAAGAGCTCCTGGAGGAGCGGCGTGTCGACCGGCCCGGGGCAGAGCGCGTTGACCCGGACCCCCCGCGCGGCGAACTCCACCCCCATCTCCCGCGACATCGCCAGCACCGCCCCCTTCGAGGCGGTGTAGGAGATCTGGGAGACCGCCGCGCCCATCACGGCGACGAACGAGGCGGTGTTGATCACCGAGCCGCCGCCCGACTCGAGGAGGTGCGGGATCCCGTGCTTGCAGCAGAGGAAGACGCTGCGGACGTTGACGTCCTGGACGCGCTGCCATGCCTCGAGCGAGGTGTCGACCACCGACATGTCGTCGGTCGGGTTGATCCCGGCGTTGTTGAAGAGGACGTCGATCCGCCCGAACTCCTCGCTCGCCCTCAGGTACACCGCTTCGACCTGCTCCTCGTCGGTCACGTCGGCCTGCAGCGCCATGACGCCCTCCGCCCCTTCCGCGAGGTCGACTCCGACGACCGTCGCGCCCTCGCTTGCGAAGACCCGGGCGCTCTCGGCGCCGATCCCGCTGGCGGATCCGGTGATCACACAGACCTTGCCGTCGAGCCTGCCCGGCATCAGTCCTCCCGGGTCGCATAGAAGACGTTCTTGACCTCGGTGTAGTAGTCGAGCGCGTCGGGACCCAGCTCGCGCCCCACGCCCGACTGCTTGAAGCCGCCGAACGGCGTCGTCACCCGGACCGAGGTGTTGGAGTTGATCGAGATCACCCCGGTCTCGAGCGCGCGGGCCATCCGCAGCGCCCGGGCGCCGTCCCGCGTCCAGACCGAGCCCGACAGCCCGTAGATCGTGTCGTTCGCGAGCCGGGCCCCTTCGTCCTCGCCTTCGAACGGGATCACGCAGGCGATCGGCCCGAAGATCTCCTCGCGAGCGGCGCGGTCGTCGTTCGCGACCGGCGCGAGCACGGTCGGCGCGAACCAGTAGCCGGCACCGTCCGGGGCCGAGCCGCGGAAGGCGACCGGCGCGTCACCGGTCAGGTAGCCGGCCACCGACTCCCGCTGGTCGGCCGAGATCAAGGGGCCCATCTGGGTCTCCTCGTCGAGCGGATCGCCGACCCGCAGTTCCTTGACCGCGCGCTCGAGCGCCTCCATGAACGCCTCCATCGCCGGGCGCTCGACGAGGATCCGGGAACGCGCGCAGCAGTCCTGGCCCGCGTTGCCGAACACCGCCATCGGCGCCGCCGCGGCGGCCGCCTCCAGGTCGGCGTCGGCGAAGACCACGCTCGCGGACTTGCCGCCGAGCTCGAGAGTGACCCGCTTGATCGTCCCCGCGGCGCCCTCGGCGATGCCCCGCCCGACCTCGGTCGACCCCGTGAAGGCAACCTTCGCGACGTCAGGGTGCTCGACCAGGCGCGAGCCCACCTCACGACCGCGTCCGGCGACGACGTTGACGACGCCCTCCGGTAAGCCGGCGTCGAGGGCGATCCGCTCCAGCTCCAGCGCCGTCAGCGGCGTGAGCTCGGCCGGCTTGAGGACGACCGTGTTGCCGGCGGCAAGCGCCGGCGCGACCTTCCAGGAGGCGATCACGAGGGGGAAGTTCCAGGGGACGATGAGGCCGACCACGCCCAGCGGCTCGCGGAACGTCATGTCGACCCCGCCGTCGACGGGGATCGTCTTGCCGAGCAGCCGCTCCGGGGCGCCGGCGTAGTAGCGGTAGGTCTCGACCACCATCTCCATCTCGCCCCTGGCGTCGGAGATCGGCTTGCCGGCGTTGCGGGCCTCCAGAATGGCCAGTTCCTCCGCCCGGGCTTCGAGCGCATCGGCGAGCCCGTGGAGGAGCTTCGCGCGATCCCCCGGTCCCACCGCCCTCCACGCCGGGAAGGCCCGCTTGGCCCGGTCGACGGCGGCGTCGGTCTCCTCGACGCCGGCGCGCGGGACCTCGGACATCACATCCTCCGTCGCCGGCTCCAGGACTTCGATCACGCTCACCTTGCCCCGACCTCCACGCGGTCCCTCCCGTTGCACGCCTCCACCAGAGCCCCCACCACCCGGTCGCGCTCGTCCTCCTCGGGGTGCCACTGGACGCCGAGCGTGAAGCGGTGGTCGGCGAGCTCGACCGCCTCGGTCACGTCCTCGCCGGCCGACCATCCCGTGACGGTGAGGCCGTCACCGATCCGGTCGACTCCCTGGTGGTGGTGGGACTTGACCACCACCCGCTCGCCGCCCGCCGAGCGCGCCGCCAGCGAGCCGGCCGCGAGGCGCACCTCGTGGTCGCCGAAGCTGCCGGGCGTGTGCCGGTGCTCGTCGTGGCCGAGCGTGTCGGGAAGATGCTGGTCGAGGGTCCCGCCGAGCGCGACGTTGAGCAGCTGCATGCCCCGGCAGATGCCGAGGACCGGCAAGCCCCGCTCGACCGCCCGCCGGACCAGGGCCACCTCGAACGCGTCGCGCTCGGGCCAGGTCGGCCCCGTCTCCCGATGCGGCTCGGCTCCGTAAGCGCCGGGGTCGACGTCGGAGCCGCCCGCGAGGACGAGCCCGTCGACGCGTTCGAGCCAGAGGTCAGGCTCGCCGCTCGCGCCGGCGTCCGGCGGCAGCAGCAGGGCGAGCGCGCCGGCCCTCTGCACGGCCCGCGAGTAGCTGCGCGGAGCCATGTCCACGTCCGCTTCCCAGGGTCCCCAGCGCACCCGCTCGACCGCGGCGCAGATCCCGATCGCGCGGCGCATCAGCCGCGCTCGAACATCCGGCGCCGCTCGTAGTCGGTGACGACCTGGTCGAACAGCCGCTGCTCGGTCTGCCCGTAGTTCAGGTAGTGCGCGTGGACCGCGTCACCGAACGCGCCGCGGACGAAGTCGCTGTCCTCCCAGAGGTCGAGCGCCTCGCGGAGGGTCGCCGGGAACGGCTCGGCTCCGGCCTCCTCGTAGGCGTTGCCCTTCAGCTCCGGCCCCGGGTCGAGCTCGTTCTCGATCCCGTCGAGCCCGGCGGCGAGCATCGCCGCGTAGCCGAGGTAGGGGTTGACGTCGCCGCCGGGGATCCGGCATTCCATCCGGCGCGACGGGCCGTGACCGACGACGCGGAAGCCGCAGGTCCGGTTGTCGCGGCCCCAGGAGACTGACGTCGGGGCCCAGCTCTCGCTGGCGTAGCGCTTGTAGGAGTTGACCGAGGGCGCGATGAACAGCGCCAGCTCCCTGATCCTGTTGCGGAGCCCGCCGAGGAAGTGCCGGAAGGTGTCCGTCTCCTCCTCCCCGTCGACGAAGGCGCTGTCGCCGCCTTCCAGGCCCAGGAGGCTGGTGTGGATGTGACAGGAACTGCCGATGTCCTTCTCCGAAGGCTTCGCCATGAACGTGGCGGAGATCCCGTGCAGGAAGGCGATCTCCTTGACGCCGTTCTTGTAGATCGTGTGGCGGTCAGCCGACGTGACCGCGTCGGCGTAGCGGAAGTTGACCTCGTGCTGCCCGTACCAGGCCTCGCCCTTCGAGAACTCGATCGGGATGCCGGCGTCGTGCATGCCCCTGCGGATCGGGCCGAGGTAGGCCTCGTCCATCGTCGTGGCGAGGATGTGGTAGTCGAGGATGTAGGGGATCGTCGGGGTCATGTCGCGGAAGTCCTTCTCCCACGCCTCCGCGTAGCTCTCCTTGTAGAGGTAGAACTCGAGCTCGGAGGCCATCATCGGCCGGAAGCCCATATCCGCGGCGCGCTCGTACTGCCGGATCAGCACCTGGCGCGGCGAAGCCACGACCGGCGACCCGTCGTGGTTGGCCACGTCGCAGAGGACGAGCGCGGTCCGGTCCAGCCAGGGGACCCGCCGCAGGGTCGCCAGGTCGGGGACGATTCCGAAGTCCCCGTAGCCGCCCTCCCAGTTCGCCATCTCGTAGCCGGGGACCGGATCCATCTCCATGTCGAGGGCGAGCAGGTAGTTGCAGCCCTCGATCCCGTGGTCGAGGACGTCCTCGAGGAAGTACTCGACCTGGATCCGCTTGCCGAACAGGCGCCCCTGCATGTCGGTGAACGCGGTGACGACCGTGTCGATCGTCCCCGCGTCGGCGTCCTTGCGAAGGTCGTCGAGGGAGAGCATGCCCCTGCCGCCGCCCGGGCCCCCGGGCCGCTCGGCGCCATTCCCCGCCCCCGCGGTCATACGTTCCTGGTGACCTCGTCCTCCTCGAGCGTCCTCACCGGGCCCTGGTAGCGGTTCTTGGCCGAGACCAGGTACCAGAGGCCGAAGACCAGCGGAAGGAGGATCGCGAGAGGCGTGTAGTTCACGAGCGACGCGTCGAAGTCGTCGTTCCACGGCAGGCCACCCGGCGTGTAGGGCAGGTTGAGCGCGTAGACGACGAGGATCACGAAGGCGATCGCGAGGATGTTGACCAGCTTGTACCTCCGCCCCAGGTTCCACGGCCCCGGCGTGAAGGAGTCACCCGCCCGGAGCCGCAGGTACACGGGGATGATGTAGGCGAGGTAGAGGCCGACCGTGCAGATGCCGGTCAAGGCGAAGAACGCGAACGGCACGTCGTTCTTCCCGAACAGCGCCGGGATCGAGATCAGCAGCGAGAAGAGCGAGACCGCGATCACCGCGTTGAACGGCACCTTGTCCCGGTTGATGCGGCGGAAGATCGCCCAACCGGGCATTCCGCGGTCGCGCGAGAACGCGTACCACGTGCGCGAGGCGCTGGTCAGTCCAGCCGTGACACAGAAGATCTGGCCGATCACCGCGATCAGGATCAGCAGCTTCGCCGCCCACGTGTCGAGGGCGCTGGTGAAGATCGCGACCGGGAACCCCGCGGCGTCGTTCACCGCACCGACGTCATTGGCCGCGAACAGGAACGCGAGCAGGACGAACCACCCGATCAGCGCCGAGTAGAAGATCGCCCGCCAGACGCCCTGCGCGGCGGCGACCGCCGCATTGCGCGTTTCCTCCGCCGTGTGCGCCGAGGCGTCGTACCCGGTCTGCGTGTACATCGCGAGTAGGAAGCCGGTCGGCAGGACGAAGAACCAGAAGCCGAAGTTGCTGGTTGACCCGTCGAAGAAGCCGTTGTTGTTCAAGCGCTCGCCGAATACGAAGCTGGCGCTCTGATGATCGTCCGGCACGAAGACGAGCAGGCCGATCACCACTGCGGTTCCCAGGATGTGCCACCCGACGGAGATGTTGTTGAGCATCGCCAGTCCGCGGTCCGCGAACACGTTCAGCAGCGTGACGAACACCAGGATGATCAGGAACAGCAGGAAGGTCTCGGCGAGGATGTGGACGTCGTCGGCGAAGTTGACGCCGAGGATGTCGAGGCTGTAGAGCGCCAACAGCGAGTTGAGGAAGAGCGCCGCGCCGTAGGCGACAGACGCGACGATCCCGATCAGGCCGACGATGTTGAACCAGCCGGTCATCCAGCTCCAGCCCTTGCCGCCGAGGTCGTGGGCCCACCAGTACGGGCCGCCGGCGGTCGGGTAGCGCGACGTCAGCTCGGCCATCGAGAAGCCGACCATCAGGACGAAGAAGCAGAGGACCGGCCAGCCGATCGAAACCGCGATCGGCCCGCCGTTCTGCCAGGCGAAGCTGAACGTCGTGAACGTACCGGCGAGGACCGAGATGATCGTGAAGGAGATCGCGAAGTTGGTGAAGCCGCTCCAGGCGCGGCTCAACTCCTGCCGGTATCCCATCTCGGCGAGCTGGCGCTCGTCTTCGCCGGTCGCGCCGGTCGCGGATCCTGCCGAGTCGGGCGGGCGGGTTGCTTCCTCCACGTCTACCTCCTCCGCATCGTGCGCCCCGGCCGCTTCTGCCGGTGCGCCACAATGGTCTGATGGTCCGACCTAACGGCGCGACCATATTGCCGGCGCCGACCTCGTGTCAAGGCGTGCATCGAAATGGACGCTGAAGTCGCGGTCATCGGCGCCGGCGTGATCGGCTCGGCGACCGCCCTGGGGCTGGCCCGGCGCGGCGTGGAGACGCTGCTGATCGAGGCCGAGGATGAGCCGGGCCTCGCCGCCAGCGGCACCAACTCGGGGATCATCCACACCGGGTTCGACTCGCGTCCCGGCGAGCTCGAGACCGAGATGATCCTGCGCTCGGCCGCGCTGCGCGAGGAGGCACTGGCCGCGCTCGATGTACCGCTCCTCCGCTGTGGCGCCCTGATGCGGCCGCTCGAGCCCGCGCAGGCGGATGCCGTGCGGGCGCTGGCCGCGAACGCCGCCGCGAACGGCGTCGAGGCGAGCCTGCGGGCGGATGGCGTGCTGGAGGTGCCCGGCGAGACGGTCACCGACCCGGTCGCCTACACGACGGGGCTGGCGGCCGCGGCGACCGCCCACGGCGCCGAGCTCAGGACTGGGACGCGGGTCGCGCGGGTCCGGCGCGAGGCCGACGGCCTGGCCGTCGCCACCGGTGGCGGGGACGTCCGCTGCCGGGTCGCGGTCAATTGCGCCGGCCTCCACGCCGACGAGGTCGCCCGCTCGGCCGGTGACGACTCGTTCGGGATCTACCCCCGCAAGGGCGAGTTCCTCGTCTTCGACCCGCCCCGCGGGGTTAGGCTCGACCGCATCCTCCTCCCGGTCCCGACCAAGCGCACCAAGGGCGTCCTCGTCTTCCCCACCGTCGACGGCCGGATCGTCGCCGGGCCCACGGCCGTCGACGAGGGCGACAAGGGAGACTGGTCGGTTCGTGCCGAGGCCGCCGCCGAGATCGTCCCGAAGGCGGTGGCCATGCACCCGCCGCTCGAGGGCCGCGAACCGGTCGCCGCCTATGCCGGCCTCCGGCCCGCCGGCCGCGGCGTCAACTACCTGATCGGGCCCTCGAAAGCATGCCCAGGCCTCATCAACGTCGCGGCGATCCGCTCGACGGGCCTGACCGCCTCGCTTGGGATCGCCGAGCGGGTCGCCGCGATCACTGCCGAGGCCGGGATCGAGATGGCCGAGCCCGAGCCCCTGCGCGCGGTCGCACCGAGGCCCGCCGACGGGCCATGGTGGCGCCGCACGGCCGCACACCACGGGGCAGTCCCGGCGTCGTGAGCCTCCTGCTCGGCGTCGACGAGGGGACGTCGGCGGTCAAGGCGATGCTGTTCGACGAGGAGCTGCGGCCGGTGGCGGAGGCGCGGCGCGAGAAGGGGCTGAGCCACCCGCGGCCGGGCTGGGTCGAGCAGGACCCCGAAGAGGTCGTCACCGCGGTCGTGGAGGCAATCGCCGAGGTGCTCGACGGGGCCGCCGAGGAAGTCGCCGCCTGCGGTCTCGACCACCAGGGGGAGTCGGTCCTCGCCTGGGACGCCCGGAGCGGCGAGCCGCTGACACCGATCGTGACCTGGCAGGACAAGCGCTCGCAGGAGGCGATCGAGCGGCTCGAGGCGGATGGCGGCGCCGAGGAGGTGCGGCGGATCAGCGGCATGCCCCTCGACCCATACTTCTCCGCCGGAAAGCTGACCTGGCTCCTCGAGCACGACGAAGGGGTCGCGCGGGCACGGGAGTCGGGGACGTTGCGGCTCGGCACGGTCGACTCCTTCCTCTGCGACCGGCTCGGCGCGGGCTTCGCAACCGATCCCTCCACCGTCTCGCGGACCCAGCTGGGCGGCCCCGAGTGGGACGACCGCCTGCTCGCCGCGTTCGGCGTGCCTCGCGAGGCGCTGCCGGCGGTCGCCGACACCTGCGGCGATCTCGGCACCCTCAGCCACCCGTCCTGGCCAGCGGACCTGCCGCTGCGGGCGCGCTGCGTGGACCAGCAGGCCGCGCTGGCCGGGTCCGGGTGCGTCGAGCCGGGCAAGGTCAAGGCGACCTACGGCACCGGCGTGTTCGTCCTCGGGCACGTCGGGGCCGAGCGTCCCGAGCCGGCCGGCGGCCTGCTGCCGACGATCGCCTGGCGGGCCGGCGGCGAGGTCGAGTGGGCGGTCGATGGCGGTGTCTTCACCGCCGGGGCGCTGCTGGAGTGGCTGAGCCGCGAACTCGGCCTTTCCGCCGATCCGTCGACTCTCGCCGCCGCGGCCGCCGACGTCGCCGACGCCGGCGGGGTCCGGATCCTCCCCGCGCTCGCCGGAGTCGGCGCGCCCTGGTGGAAGCCGGACGCGCGCGGGGTGATCTCGGGACTGACCGCCGGGGTCCGGGCGGGCCACGTGGGCCGCGCCGCCCTCGAGGGCATCGCCTGGCGCGTCGCCGACGTCGTCGGGGTCGTCCGCGAAACGGTCGAGGTCGAGGCGCTGCGAGTGGATGGTGGCCTGACCCGCGATCCGACGCTGCTCCAGCTCCAAGCCGATGCGGCGGGCGTGCCGGTCGAGCGCGGCGCGGTCGACGCGACGGCGGCCGGCGCGGCGGCCCTGGCCGCGGTCGGCGCCGGCGTCCTGGGGTCGACCCGGGAGATCGTCGAGCTCATCCCTGTCGGCGCCCGCACCGAGCCGGGCCGTGACGACGAATGGCGCCGGCGCGAGCACGGCGCCTGGCGCGAGTTCGTCGAGCTCGCCGTCAGGCTCTAGGTCATTTGCGGGCTCCTGCGGAGCCCTTTCATGCGCCCGGCAGGAGCCCGACGAGGATGTGCTCGGTGCCCTCGACGTGGGCGCGCATCAGGCGGACCGAACCGGGCACGTTGTTGCGGCGCAGGTAACCGACCAGCCGCTTGTGCTGGGCATTCGAGCGGGCCAGCACCTGCTCGGGGTGGGGGATCAGCGCGATCAGCCGGCTCATCTGCCCCTGCACGTCGGTCATCGCCTTGACGAGGCGGGGCGATCCCGCCGCCTCGGCGATACCGATGTGGAAGCGGATGTCGGCGCGCCTGTAGGCATCGAAGTCGGCGGCCTCGCTCATCCGCGCGACCATCTCGTCGAGCCGGTCGAGCTGCTCGGACGGAGCGCGCTCGGCGGCGAGCACGACCGCGCCGAGCTCGATCGCCAACCGGTACTCGAGGACCCCGGCCGCCGTTGCGCTCAGCCCGTCCTCGGCCGGGAGGGAGCCTTCGGCGAGCGGCGGCCGCTCGGCGACGAACGTGCCGCCGGTCCGGCCGCGCACCGAGACCAGGTGGCCGCTCTGGACGAGCGTCGTCAGCGCCTGACGCAGGGTCGAGCGCGAGATACGCAGCTCCTCGGCGAGGTCGCGCTCCGCCGGCAGCCGGGAGCCCGGAGCTAGAAGGCCGAGGCGGATGGCTGTGCCGAGCCGCTCCACGGTCTCCTCGAAGGTCGTCGGGGGGCGGACCGGCTTGAACACGGCTTCGAGCGCCGCGTCGCGCACCATGGGTCAAAGGTACACCCGGCAGACCGATAGCCGGGCTCGCTCCCGCGTCAGCCGGCGAGGGAGGTGTGGATCGTGACCGTGGTGCCGTCCTCCCCGGAGTGGACCTCCGTGGCGTCGCCGGTCATTCGCGTGATCCACATCCCGAACCCGCCGGCGACACCGGGCGGCGGGGGAAGCTGCCCGGCCAGCGGATCCTCGAAGCCGGCGCCCGCGTCGCCGACCTCGCAGAGGAGCTCGCCCCGCCGGTGGAAGATCCGCAGCCTGGCGGGTCGGGCGCCGTGGACGAGGGCGTTGGTGGCGACCTCGTTGACCGCCACGACGAGGTCACCCAGGCGGTCCGGTTCGACTCCGGCGGCGCTGCCCTCGAACTCGACCAGACGGCGCAGCTCACCCAGTCGGGCGGGGTCGATCTCCATCTCGGCGGTCGGGGCCCCCTGGTGCGGGCCCTGAGGGCCGGCGAAGCGCCGGCAGAAGTCGTCCGGCCGTGTGTACGTCCCGCTGTCGACAGGGGTCCCGTCCTCGAGCAGCTCCGGGTGCGTGGCCCGTGCGTGGTCGAGCACCTCGGGCGGCAGCTCGCTCGTGTTGTAGGGGCAGATGAAGGTGACCGGCAGATCGGCCATCGCGACGTTGATCACCGCCTCGTGCCGAGCCCACTCCCGGACCCCGGCCTCGGAACCGAGCGGCCATGGCGGCTCGCCGACCAGCCTCACGCGCCGGTCCCACGCCCTCTCGACCGCCCAGTGCACGAACTTCGCCCGGGTCCGGGACGGGTTCTCGTACCACTGGCCGATCGAAAGCAGCTCGACCCGGCGAGTGCGGGCCTCGCCGTTCAGCGCCTGGCGGAGGGCGTCGACGTTGCGCTGCCGGGCCGCGACGAGCACCGGCTCGCCCAGCGCGGCGCCGTCGCGAACGAACGGCAGGATCGCGCCGACGAAGTCGTCCTGGCTGGCATAGAGCAGCGCCTGGTGTGTGAGGGAGCCGGGCATGGGCTCGCCCGCCTCCGCGAAGGAGCGCATGCGCGGCCCATACCCGGGACGGCGGTGCTCATGCGAGGTGCGGCCCCGGCGCCGTTCAGGCGACGGAGGCGGGAAGGGCCCTGGGCTCGGCCCGGTGCATCGGCTCGTTCGGCGAGGCCTGGTCCGGGTCGTTCGTGACCGCCCCCTCCGGCAGCGGCACGGGGCCTTCGAGCAGCGGGTCCGCGGTCTCGCGCATCCAGGTCTCCAGCCGCCCGCGCAGGTCCTCGAGGACGCCGCGTCGCTCGGGGGAGGCGGCGAGGTCACGCGCCTCACCGGGGTCGAGCACCAGGTCGAAGAGCTGCTCGCGCGGCAGCTCCTCCTCGCCCCAGCCGTTCTCCACCAGCAGCTCCTTCGTGGCGCTGTCGTCGCAGTTCGAGAGCACGGGCCGGAGGTGGTCGCCGAAGCGGCGGATGTACTTCCAGCGCTCGGTCCGGACGGCGCGAACCGGTTCGTAGGCCGCGTGAAAGGTCATCTCGGCGTAGATCTCGTCGTGGAGGCGGTCGACCTCGCCCCGGACCAGCGGCAGAAGCGAGGTTCCCTGGAGGAAGGCGGGCGCCTCGGCGCCGGCCAGCTCGCAGAGCGTCGGGTAGATGTCGAGATGAGAGACCATCGCGTCGTGGACCTTCCCGCCGAGGAACCCGCCGGGCCCGCGCATCAGCAGCATCACGCCGATCCCGCGGTCATAGAGGGTCGCCTTGGCGTTCGGGAAGGCGAGGCCATGGTCGGTGGTGCAGATCACGAGGGTCCGGTCGGCCAGCCCGCTCTGGTGCAAGCCGTTCAGGACCGCCCCAATGCCCTGGTCGAGTGACCGGGCGCTGGCCTTGAACGCTCCCATGTCCTCGCGCGTGCGCGGGTCATCCGGGAGGTTCGACGTCGGCAGCGAGTAGAGAGTGTCGCGAACCGAAGTCGGCCGGGCGAAGGTCCGGTGGGTCTCGAAGAAGCCGGCCGAGAAGAAGAAGGGCTCCTCCGCCTCGTGCAGCGCGTCGATCGTGATCGGGGCGACGTCGCCGGCGTGGTGGCTGTCGACGTCGAGAACCTCGTCGTAGCCGATCACCGAGGGGTCCTCGGAGATGTGCTGCTCGCCGATCAGGGTCGACCGGTAGCCGGCCTCGCGCAGGGGGTGGATCAGGTGCTGGCCGTAGTCGCTCAACGACCAACCGCGGTGGGCGAGGCCGAGCAGGCCGTTGTTGTGGCAGTACTGGCCGGTCAGCAGGCTGGCCCGGCTGCCCGAGCAGGTCGGCGCGGCGCAGAACGCCTGGCGGAACAGCACTCCCTGGTCGGCCAGGAGCTGGATGTTCGGCGTCGGCACCTGGAAGCCGTACGGCTGCACGTAACGGCCGGTGTCGTGCGAGTGGATGTAGAGGATGTTCGGAGGAAGCTCCCCGCTCATATTTCGTACAATACCAATCAAGATTGTTTAGAACGATGCGCCTCGACGGAATCCACCACGTAGAGATCCAGGCGGCCGACGCCTCCGCGTCGCTTGGGTTCTATGCCGGCCTCCTCGGGCTGAAGCCCCTCCGGCGCGAGCCGGGTCGGGTCTGGCTCGGCGCGCCCGGTGGTCCCCCCGGAAACCTCGTCAGTCTCTCCCCTGCGCCCGGGGCGGCGCCCCGCCGGACCGGCGCCGGCTCGGTCCACACGATCATATGGCGGCTGGGCAGCGACCGCGCCCTTGCCTTCTGGCGCCGTCGGCTCGCGGGGGTCGGGGTCGCCCCGGCGCCCGACTTCGGCGGGCTGCGAATCGTCGACCCCGACGGGGTCGGCCACGAGCTGGTCGTCGACCCGTCCGATGACGAACCGCTCTGCACGCCCAGCGCCGACGTTCCCCTCCCGTTCGCGCTGCGCGGCATCGAGGGCGTGCGAGCGTTCGGGCGCGAGCTGGTCGCGACCGCCGACCTCCTTGCGGGGCGCCTCGGCTTCGACCTCGAAGGGGACGGCAGGGTCTTTCGCGTGCGCGGCTACGCCCGTAGCGCCTCGCTGGTCTTCGACGAGCCGCCGGGCGGCGTCGTGGCGGCGGGCACCGGTCCCGTCCGCCACGTCGCCTGGACCTGCGGGGCGGACGAGCAGGCCGCCTGGCGCCAGCGGGTGATCGGTCTCGGTGCCCGGCTCTTCCCGCTCGAGGCGTCCCCCCACTTCAGGTCGATCGCCTTCCGCGAGCCGTCAGGCGTCCCGTTCGCGATCTCCACGGCTGGACCCGGGTTCGAAGCCCCGGTCGCGGTCGGCTCCGAGGCGGGCGGCTAGCGCGTCAGCGCCTCGAGCCCGGGTAGGAACAGGTCCAGCGCCCATGCGGTCATCCGCTCGGGCGGCACGTCCGGGTGCTCCCGCCACCAGGCCGCCATCCCCTCGAGCCCGCTGTTGACCGCGTTGGACACGGCCCCCAGACGTCGGCCGTCGTCGTCACCGGCGCTCTCGGCTACCAGCGTCGCCACGAGGCCAGCCTGCCGAGCCCGGATCCGGGCCACGTGCTCGACCGCCGGGCCCCCCGCCTCCAGGAAGAGACGGGACCAGGCTGCACGGTGCCCGGCGATGAACGTGAAGAACGCGAGCGCGCCCGCTTCCAGCCGCTCCGAGATCCCCTCGTGGCCCGCGATCGCGGCTCGCACGCTGTCCTCGAGCTCGGCCGCGGCGCGCTCGAAGGAGCGCCGGTAGAGCTCGTCCTTGCTGCCGACCAGTCCGTAGATGACCGGCTTCGAGACGCCCGCCCGGCGCGCCAGCTCGTCCATCGACGCGCCCTCGTAGCCCCGCTCGGCAAACAGGTCCTCGGCGATCTCGAGGACCTGTCGCTCGCGAACCTCCCGCGGCACCCGGCCGTGCGCGTAGCGGCTGGCCTCCTCGACGGCTGTGCGCGTCATCGCGTTTAGGTTACTCCTAGTAGGTTACTCTGGGTAGCCAATGTCTCGCACGCCTGACACGAGCGTCGCGATCATCGGCTCGGGTTTTGCCGGTCTCGGCATGGCGATCCGCCTGAAACGCGAGGGGATCGAGGATTTCATCGTCCTCGAGCGGGCCGCGGACCTCGGCGGCACCT
The DNA here is from genome assembly GCA_035264885.1 of Solirubrobacterales bacterium. Classification (GTDB taxonomy): domain Bacteria; phylum Actinomycetota; class Thermoleophilia; order Solirubrobacterales; family 70-9; genus DATFPK01. Next base: position 23,176 of record DATFPK010000056.1, on the reverse strand, counting down.
GGCGCGACAACCACTACCCGGGGCTCAGCTGCGACATCCCCTCCCACGTCTATTCGTTCTCCTTCGAGCTGAACCCGGACTGGACACGCGGTTTCGCCCCCGGCTGGGAGATCCAGCGCTACCTGAAGCGGACGGCCGAGAAGTACGGGATCCTCCCCCACCTCCGCTACGACCACGAGGTCCTCGACGCGCGGTGGGAGGAGGACGGCCGCCGTTGGCGGATCCAGACGACGCGGGGCGACGTCACGGCCCGCGTCCTGGTCAGCGCCGCGGGCGGGCTGAGCGAGCCGTCGATCCCCGACCTGCCCGGCCTCGGTCGCTTTCAGGGACGTGCCTTCCACTCCGCCGACTGGGACCACGACCACGACCTCGACGGCCGCAGCGTCGCCGTGATCGGCACCGGGGCCTCGGCGATCCAGTTCGTTCCCCAGATCCAGCCGCGGCTCGGCCGCCTGCACCTCTTCCAGCGGACCCCGCCGTGGGTCGTTCCCCGCCTCGACCACGAGATCACCGGCCTCGAGCACGAGATGCTGCGCCGGATTCCCTTCGCCCCCCGGGTCGTTCGCTGGGCGCTCTACTGGCTGATGGAGCTGCGGGTGGTCCTCTTCCGCCGGCCGCGCCTGATGCGGATCGGCGACCGGCTCGCGCGCAAGCACCTGGCGCGGCAGGTCCCCGACCCCGGGCTGCGGTCCAAGCTGACGCCGGACTACGTCATGGGTTGCAAGCGAGTGCTGATCTCCGACGACTACTACCCGGCCCTGACGCAGCCCAATGTCGATGTCGTCACGTCGGGCATCACCGAGGTGCGCGAGGCGTCGATCGTCGACGGCGACGGCAACGAGCGCGAGGTCGACACGATCATCTTCGGCACGGGCTTCGAGGTCACCGACCTGCCGATCACGCACCGGGTCCGCGGCGGCGACGGGCGGACCCTCGCCGAGCACTGGGACGGCAGCATGCAGGCATACCTCGGCTCGTCGATCGCCGGCTTCCCGAACCTGTTCATGCTGGTCGGGCCGAACACCGGCCTCGGCCACAACTCGATCGTCTTCATGATCGAATCCCAGATCAACTACGTGGTCGACGCGCTGCGGACGATGCGGCGGCGCGGCATCGCGCGAATCGAGGTCCGGCCCGAGGTCCAGGACCGGTTCAACGAGGAGCTCCAGCGGGAAATGGAGGGCACGGTCTGGACGGCCGGGAGATGTCAGAGCTGGTATCTGGACGACACCGGTCGCAACACCACGCTCTGGCCCGGCTGGACCTTCGACTTCCGGCGCCGCACCAGGCGCTTCGACCCCGCGGCCTACCTGGTCACCGACGGGGCCGCCGGGCGGGCGGAGGCACCGGCCGCCGTGAGAAGCTAGGACCGTGCCCACGCCGGAACCCGCGCCCAGCATCCCCGATACCGACATCACTTCCTACGTGCTCGAGGGGGCCGCCTCGCGGTCCGGAAAGCCGGCACTGATCGACGGGCCCTCGGGCCGGGCGGTCACCTACGGCGAGCTCGAACGGGCGGTACGGGCGCTTGCGGCCGGCCTCGCGAGCCGCGGCTTCGGCCACGGTGACGTCCTCGCCGTCTACATGCCGAACCTGCCCGAGTACGCGATCGCCTTCCACGGCGCCGCGGCGGCCGGCGGCAAGTGCACCACGGTCAACCCGCTCTACACGGTCGGCGAGCTGGCGCACCAGCTCGAGGACTCGGGGGCGAGGCTCCTGCTGACCGTGCCCCCGTTCCTGGACACCGCCCGCGAGGCGGCGTCGCAGGTCGGCCTGGACGGCGTCTACGTCGTCGGCGAGGCCGAGGGGGCGGCTCCGCTGGCCGACCTCCTCGGCGACCCCGGCGAGGCGCCTGAGCCTTCGATCGACCCGGACGAGGACCTCGCGGTTCTGCCGTACTCGAGCGGCACCACCGGGCTGCCGAAGGGCGTGATGCTCACGCACCGCAACCTCGTGGCCAACCTCGAGCAGCTGGCGCTCGCCTTCCCGATCGACCAGGACGACACCCTGATCGGCGTCCTCCCCTTCTTCCACATCTACGGGATGACCGTGATCATGAATCAGGGCCTGCGCTCGGGGGCGACGATCGTGACCACGCCGCGCTTCGACCTCGATCAGTTCCTCGAGCTGCTCGAGCGCCACGCGGTGACCCGCGCCTACGTCGTCCCGCCGATCGCCCTGGCGCTCGCCGGGCATCCGGCCGTGGACGGGCGCGACCTCTCGTCGCTGCGGACGATCATGTCCGGGGCGGCGCCGCTCGGCTCCGAGCTCACCGAGCGGGTGGCCGAGCGGATCGGCTGCCGCGTCGTGCAGGGCTACGGCCTCACCGAGACCAGCCCGGTCACCCACGTCATCAGGCCCGAGGGCGCGAGCCCGGCGGGCTCCGTCGGCCCGCCCCTCCCGGCGACCGAGTGCCGCCTGGTCGACCCCGAGACCGGCGAGGAGGCGGACGAGGGCGAGCGCGGCGAGCTCTGGATCCGCGGTCCGCAGGTGATGGCCGGCTACCTGAACAACGAGAAGGCCACCGCCTCGACCATCGACGAGGACGGGTGGCTCCATACGGGTGACATCGCCGTCGCCGACGCCGCCGGCCACTACTCGATCGTCGACCGGCTCAAGGAGCTGATCAAGTACAAGGGCTACCAGGTGGCTCCGGCGGAGCTCGAGGCGCTGATCCTCGGCCATCCCGAGGTGGCGGATGCGGCGGTGATCGGCGTCCCCGACGAGGAGGCCGGGGAGCTGCCCAAGGCCTTAGTCGTGCCTGGCGGCGACGGCTTCGACGCCGGCGAGCTGACCGAATGGGTCGCCGGCCAGGTCGCGCCGCAGAAGCGCGTCCGCCTGGTCGAGGTCGTCGAGGAGATCCCGAAGTCGCCGTCCGGGAAGATCCTCCGCCGGGTGCTGAAGGACCGGGAGTCCGCGCGGCTCGGGTAGCGGGCAACGCTCGCTGGGCGGTGCCCGCGGCTCTCGCCGTGATCGCCCTGGCCCTCTTCCTCGCCGTGCACGGCGGCGACGACGAGCCCGTGGCGTCGGGCGAGCGCAGCCACGCGGTCGTCTGGGCGGTCGGTGATGCCGACGGTTCGGCCGAGGCCCGCTCGGTCGCCGATCTGATCGAGTCCGACCAGCCCGACCGGGTGATCTACCTGGGCGACATCTACGGCAGCGGGACGCCGGCACAGGTCGACGCGGGCTTCGCGCTCGTCTACCGCGATCTCCTGGACCGGGTCGAGCCCACGCCCGGCAACCACGAATGGCCTCGCCACGAGGCCGTGTACGACCCGTTCTGGGCGGAGGTCAAGGGCAGACCGCAGCCGCTCATGTACTCGTTCCGGGTCGGCGGGTGGGAGGTGATCAGCCTCAACAGCGAGGGCTTCAGCGGCCCGGATGATCCGGAGCTCGCATGGCTCGAGAGCCGGCTCGACGCCGGCGGCGAATGCCGGATCGCCTACTGGCACCGGCCCCGCTACTCGGCCGGGCCCCATGGCGACGAGACCGGCTTCCAGCCCTTCTGGGACACCCTCGAAGGACGCGCCCGGCTGATCCTCAACGGGCACGATCACGGCTACCAGCGCTTCGAGCCGGTCCAGGGCCTCACCGAGATCGTCGCCGGCGCCGGCGGTCACGAGCTCTACCCCGTCGACGAGGAGCGGGAAGGTCTGGTCGCCTCCGACGACGAGGAATACGGCGCGCTGCGCCTGGAGTTGAGCTCAGGCCGGGCCGACTACGAATACGTCACCGTCGACGGCGACGTGATCGACAGCGGCACGATCACCTGCGACGAGCCGGCCGGAGGCTAGCGCGCCGCGGTCACTGCCTGGAGGGCGAAAGCGGTCAGGATCCGGCTCGAGGGCTCCGGGCGTCCGTCGTTCTGCCGCCGCGCCGCGGCGGCGACGTCGAGGTGGTTGTACCCCGGCACGATCAGCTCGCGGCTGAAACGTTTTCCGTTCGGTGGCGACCCCTTGCGCGGCGGCCCGGTGTCCGGCGCCGTATTGCTGTCGCTGTCACCGGCCTGGATCAGCAAGACCGGACGGTGCGAGGGACCCTCGTAGCGCATGTCCTCGAAGCCCCCGGAGGCGGCGGTCGCCTGGTCGGTGAGGATCCGGGTCGGGAAGTACTGCTCGATGTAGTTGGCGGGGGCCTCAAACATCAACCGCTCGAACTCGTGGATGTCGGTGACCTCGCTCTCGCGGCTCGTGTAGGGCTCGCCAGAATCGTTGAGCGGCGGTCGGGAGGCACCCGCCCCCACCCGCCGCCAACGCTGCCAGCGGTAGAGCGGCCCATTCGGTTCCTCGGGAAGCGCCAGCGTCCCGTCGCCGGGGGCCGGGAAGTTCTTGTCGACGAAGGGGCCGCCGACGCTGATTCCCAGGCTCGCCCTGATGAACCCGAGACTGGCCGAGTTGTCGTCGAAGACCCCCCCGAACGCCGCCTCGTTGGTCAGCCGGAAGTCGCGGATGCTCGGGGTGCCGGTCGCGAAGTGAGCGGCGTCGCGCGAGTAAAGGAGGCGCAGCGAGAGCTCGAACTCGGGCTCTCGCGGAATCATGCGGTTCACGGGCGTCTCGCTCCGCGGCGCTCGGAATGCCGCCGCTCCCAACACGCTGGGCAGCTGGAGCACCGGCGGCGAGAGCGGCGGCACGTCGACATAAGGAGCGGCGCCGCTGCCGAAGCCGTCCCACCCCCCGCCCGACCCGGAACTGCCGAGCTCGAGGGTCGTGTCGAGGCCGAACAGCCCGGCGCACTGGCGAAAGCCGGCGTCTCCCTTCGTGGCGGGGTCGCCGTCGAAGTCCCAGCTCGAGAAGGCGGCGGTCAGCGGGCCGCCGAGCGAGTGGCCGCCGCAGACCAGTTTCCGGGCCCTGACCTTGCGACCCCGGATCCGCTGAATCACGCGGTACCAGTCGCGGACTGTCCGCTCGACGCCAACGTCCTCGAGGAACCTCGCCTCCTCGGGCGTCGCAAATCCGGCGAACCGGCGGCCCCCGACGCGGCGGCCGCCGTAGTAGTAGCCCATTGCGACACGCGGGCCACGGGGGTGGGTTCCCGCCCGCACCCCGGTGTGGTCCTCGAGGCAGTTCGCCCGGCGGTCGAGCGCCCAGAACTCGACGTCGCGGCCCTTCGCGTCGGCGTTGCGGACGACGTTGCGGGCGAGCTGGTCGAAGGTCGCGGCGCCGCCGAGGAAGCCGGGGATCGCGACGATCACGGCATCGGCCGCGGAGGGGCGGCGCGGGCCGTCCGGGTTTCGGAAGCGCAGGTATGCGATCCAGTCGCAGCGTCGGGGGTGGGGCGGTGCCGACTCCGGCAGCGGCGCCCAGACCCGGACGTAGGACTCCGCCACCCGCGCCGCGCCGGCCGCCTGCGAAACGACCGGGGTCTCGACGCGGACCTTCGCCGCCGCGGCGGCGGCCGGCGCCGCCGCGGCGAGCGCGGCCACGGACGCCGCCCCTGCGAGGACTGCTCGTCGCATCGGCCGGACCCTATCTAGGGTGCCGGGATGGCCGCTCTGGTTCTCGTCCTGTCCTTTCTCGCGGCCGGCGGCGCCTCGGGGCCACGCGAGCGCCAGGCCGGGATCGACGTCTCGCGCTTCGAGCGACACATCGGCTGGGCGCGGGTCGCGGGGTCCGGGGTCGACTTCGCCTTCGTCCAGGCGAGCCGGGGCCGCGGCGACGACTGCACGGTCAAGGCCTGGACCTGCGGACCCGACCGCTTCTACGCCTTCAACTACCGGCGCGCCCGCGAGGAGGGACTGCGGGTCGGCCCCTACCATCGCGCCTTCGCGGGCGGCAGGGGGGTAACCGGGGCGCGCCGCGACGCCCGGGCCGAGGCCCTCGTCTTCATCCGGCGGGTAGGGCGTCTCCAGCCGGGCGACCTGCGGCCCGCGCTCGACTTCGAGACGCCATTCGGCGGGCTCGGGGAGCGCGCCCTGCGGGCCTGGATCCGCGCCTGGTCCGCGCGGATCGAGGGAGCGCTGGGGGCCCGTCCGATCATCTACACCAACGCCTCGAGCTGGCGGCTCACCGGCGATGCGCGCGGGTTCGCCCGAGCCGGCCATCCGCTGTGGGTGGCGCATTGGGGGGTCGCCTCTCCCAGTCTGCCCGCCGCGGCCTGGGACGGCCGGGGGTGGTCGGTCTGGCAATACACCAACGCCGGGCGGGTCCCGGGAATCCGCGGGCGCACGAGCCTGAACCGCCTGGCCGTCCCCTACAGCGAGATCAGCGTCCGTTCGGCTGGACCGACATCGCGAGCATCGCCACGTCGTCGGGTACGGCGTCGGCGGTGAACTGCCGAGCGATCGCCTCGACACAGTCGGCGGCACCGCCCTCGGCCCCGGCCAGTGCTTCCTTGAGACGGTCGAGCCCGTGGCGGAGGTCCGTGTCGCGGCGCTCGATCAGGCCGTCGGTGTAGAGCAGCAGCATGCTGCCGGGCGGCACCTCGACCTCGTGCACCCGGTAGTCGATCCGCTCCAGGATGCCTAGCGGGGGGGTGCCCCCGCCGGCCAGCTCGACGACGTCGCCGTCCGGCCGCCGGAGGAGGCCCGGGGGGTGCCCCGCCCGGACGTACTGGGCGCGGTCGGCGGCGGGGTCGAACTGCAGATGAAAGACGGTGGTCATCTCGACCCGGTCGAAATCCCGCATCAGCCGGTCGAGACGCTCCATCGCCCCCTCGGGCCCGTGCTCGTCGAGGACGTAGGCCCGAAGCGCCGGGCGCACCCGGCCCATCACCGAGGCGGCGCGAATCCCGCGCCCCGCGACATCGCCGATGATCACCGCGACCTGACCGTCGTCCCTCGGGACGACCTCGTACCAGTCGCCGCCCACCTCGAGGCCGGGCGCCGCGGGCTCGTAGCGCGCCGCGAACTCGACGCCGTCGATGGTCGGCAGGGTCTGGGGAAGGAGGGAGCGCTGGAGGATGACCGCGGCCTCGTGCTCACGCCGAAAGAGCATCGAGTTGTCGATCGCGACAGCCGCTCGGCGGGCCAGCTCCTGGGCCAGCTCGAGGTCGTCTTCGTCATAGCACCGGCCTTCCTCCGACCCGACGAAGGTGATCGCGCCGAGCGGCCGGCCGCGGGCCTCGAGCGGAACGATCATCGCTGACGTCAGGCCCAGCTCCCGCATCAGTCGCAGGTGGTCCTCGTCATGGGCGGAGGCGACCAGCATCTCGTCGGAGATGTCCTCGTAGAGCTCGGGCTGGCCGGTGCGGATCACGTTGGGCACGCCGACTTCGGCGGTCGCCTCGACCGGGTACCGGGAGCGCAGCTCCAGCGCCTGGCGGACGCGCTTCGGATCGCGGTGCGCGACGGCCACGTTCCTCAGCTCCCCATCCTCGTCGAGCAGCTCGATGCCGCACCAGTCGGCGATCCGGTGAACGGCTAGGTCGGCGACGCCGCGAAGGGTCGTTCCATGGTCGAGCGACCCGGAGAGGAGCTCGCTCGCCTCGCTGAGGAAGGTGAGGCGCTCGCGGGAGGCGCGCTCGGCCTCGTAGAGGCGGGCGCGCTCGAGCGCATAGGCCGCCTGCTGGGCCGCGGCGACGAGAAACGCCTGCTCCTGCTGGTCGAAGGCCCGACGGGCAAGGAAGCTGAGCGAGATGCCGCCGAATGTCCGGCCCTCCACGGAGAGGGGGATCACCGACAGCGACTGCCACTTGATGTCGGCCTCGGCGAAGGCGGGGAAACGCTCCTTCAGCTCTGCGACCGAGCTGGTCCAGACCGGCTCCCCCGTCCGGATCGCGAGCGACATCGGGACATTCGCGTCGAGGGGGAAGCGGTCCCAGCCGGCCAGCCCCGTGTCGGAGTACCCGGCGCTGCCGGCGAGGACGACTTCATGGCCCGAGGAGTCGAGGAGTCCGACGGCGCCGGCCCCGGCCCCGAGCCCAGCGACCGCCTGCTCGAGCAGGACCTCGATCGCCCGCTCGGGCGTGATCTCACGCGAGAGCGCGGTCGTCAGCTCCAGCAGCCTGGCGGAAAGCTCGCGCGCGGCATGCTGCTCGCTGACGTCGCGGGCGACGACCGAAGCGCTGACGACCTCGCCGGCGGCGTCGCGGATCGGAGACACGGTCAGGGAAACCACGATCTCGGTCCCGTCCTTGCGGATTCGCTCGGTCTCGTAGTGGTCGACCCGCTCGCCGGCGAGGATCTTGTCGAGGATCCGGCGCTCCTCGCCCCGGCGATGGCCGGGAATCAGGAGCGAGATCGGTCGGCCCACCGCCTCCTCGCTCGTGTAGCCGTAGATCCGCTCGGCGCCTGGGTTCCAGCTGGTGATGACAGCGTCCCGATCCTTGGTGATGATGGCGTCCTCGGACGAGGTGACGATCGCCTCGTAGTGCCCCTCCGGCAGGGTCTGGAGCAGCCCTCGCGATCCCCGGGCGAATGCCGAGCGCTCAGCCGTCTCGGCGCGACCCGGACGCGGTGATGCCATCGATCGCCTTCTCCTCGTCGGTGTAGGCCGGCACCCGGTCGGTGACCTCGGCGAGCTCGAGCAAACGTGCCACCGGGGAGTCGGGGGCGATGACGGTGACGACCGGCGCCGGCTCCTTCACGGCCATGAGCAGGACCCGGAGGCCACTCGAGTCCATGAACGGGACGCCGCGGAGGTCGAGCACCACGCCGGCGGCGTCGCGAACGCCGTCGCCCCGGAGGGCGTCGGCGAGCTGATCGGCGTTGGCGAGATCGACCTCGCCGGTGACCCGGATGAACACGACCGGGCCGGCGTCCGCCTGGCGGTCCTCGACGGCGATCTCGAGCCGCTCCGCCATGCTCAGACCCGCTCCCGGCCCGCCGTCGCCGGAAAGGACATCGAAACGGTCGTGCCGTGGTCACTTGAGTCGAATCGAACGTCGAGGGCGAGCCGCGTGATCAGCGAGACCCCGAGGCCCAGGCCCGGGCTGTCGAGATTGGGGCTCATGCCGCGCCCGTCATCGGCGACCGTGACGACGAGCCGATCGGGCTCCTGGCGCGCCTGCAGCGTGATCGCCCCGGGAGCCGTGTCCCGGAACGCATGCATCACTGCGTTCCCCACGGCTTCGCTGACGGCCAGCTTGACGTCGTCGACCGGCGCGCCGGCGCGTCGCGCGAAGTCGACCACCGCCTCTCGGGCGAGCCCGACGCTCCGCGCGTGCGACGGCAGCTCCAGGTCGAGCTCTGCCCGCTCCGGCGACTCCGCGGTCACGGCGGCCATTATGACCTTTCGCGTGCGGCCCGGCGGGAAGGCGCGCGCGTGGGATGTCCCGGACGCGCCGGCCGCAACCGGCGAAACGCCGCCCGTCGTGATCTAAGATCACGCCGCGGTGAGCGGTAGAGGCATCATCAGCGGGATCCGGGGAGGCTGGCGGGCGAAAGCGCTGCCTGCGGCTCTGGCCGTTGCCGCAACGCTGATCGTGGCGCTTCTGTTCGCCGCCGTCGACGACGACGCCTCGCCGGCCCGCGCGGCTGGGAAGCACAAGGACCCCACCCGGGACATCCTCGCGGTCAGCAACAACTGGGACGGGACGGTCGACCTGGTCGATGCCCATACCTTCAAGCGGCTCAAGCGGCTGAACATCGTGCCCGACCGCGAGCAGCGGATGGCCGAGATCCAGACCAATCCGGACCGCCTCGCATTCTTCATCGCGATCCGCAACCAGATCGGGGAGGGCCACGACCAGCTCGCCGACGACGCCTTCACGTCGCCCGACGGCCGCTTCATCTACGTCTCGCGCCCCAGCTTCGCCGACGTCGTCGCGATCAACATGCGGACGGGCCGGATCCGGTGGCGCGTGCCGGTCGAGGGCTACCGGTCCGATCACATGGCGATCTCCAGGAACGGCAGCCGGCTGCTGGTCTCGGCCTCGACCGCCAACAAGGTGCACGTCATCGACACACGGCAGGGCCAGATCGTCGCCAGCTTCCCCTCCGGTGACTCTCCGCACGAGAACAACTTCTCGAAGGACGGGAAGCTGATCTTCCACGCCAGCATCGGCCGCGTCTACACGCCCACCGACTCCCCCGAGGAGAACGCGACCAAGGGTGAGGAGATCTTCGAGATCGTCGATGCCCGCACGTACAAGGTGAAGCGCCGGATCGACATGAGCGTCAAGCTCGACCAGGCTGGATACCCGGACATGAGCGGCGCCGTGCGCCCGATGACGCTCTCGCCGAACGAGCGCTTCATCTACTTCCAGGTGTCCTTCTTCCACGGCTTCGTCGAGTTCGACCGCCGCAAGAATCGGGTCCGGCGGGTGGCGATGCTGCCCCTCTCGCAGGAGGCCCAGGAGATGTCCCGCCAGGAGTACATCCTCGACTCCGCCCACCACGGCATCGCCATGAATCCCAGGGGTACCAGGCTCTGTGTCGCCGGCACGATGTCGAACTACGCGGCGATCGTCAGCCGCAAGACATTCGCCTACAAGATCATCAAGGTCGGCGATCGGCCCTACTGGTCGACGCCGAGCGAGAACGGCCGGTACTGCTTCGTATCCGTGGCCGGTGCCGACCGCGTCTCCGTGATCAGCTACCGCAAGCGCAAGCAGGTCGCCAGCATCCGGGTGGGCGACCATCCTCAGCGGATGCGGACGGGTGACCTCCGCCGCGCGTTCCTGCGCGGCTAGCGCCGGCCGGCAATCTCCTTCCGCCCGGCGAGGCCTGCTTGCAGCCGGGTTTCGATCCGTGCGGGGGGATGCGAGTATCCGTTCGACAGACAGATGCTCGACGGTAAGGATCCCAGCCCCTTCGCCACGCTCATCGGCCGTACCACCACGCCGATGCTGCTGGCCGACGATGAGCGACGCTACGTCGAGGTCAACGACGCGGCCTGCAGGCTGACCGGCCACACGCGGGAGGAGCTGCTCGGGATGCGGGTCGACGACCTCGTCTCCGCCGGCGCAGTCGATGAGCTCTGGCAGGCGTTCCTGCGCGAGGGTGAGCAGGCGGGCCGGATTTCCCTGGCGACCAAGGGTGGCGAACGCGTCGACGTCGCGTACAGCGCGACGGCGCACGTCGTTCCCGGGCGCCACCTGTCGGTGCTCGTGCCTGCGTCTCTCGCCGACGAGGAGCTTGACCGGCGGGACCCCGGCGTCGCCCGGACCGAGCCGCATGAGCCCGCTCCCCTGACGCCGCGCGAGCGCGAGGTCCTCACGCTGCTCGCACTGGGGCGGACCGGACCGCAGATCGCCGAGGAGCTCACGCTGTCATCGGAAACGGTCCGCAACTACACGCGCAACGCCCGCGACAAGCTCGGCGCGAGGACCCGCGCCCACGCGATCGCGATCGCGGTCAAGCTCGGCCAGGTCGACGTCTAGCTAGGCCGAAAGCGGCTCTTGCGGGCACCGCGTCAGGCCTCGATACTGCCGGCGTGGAGTCCAGCAAGGATGCCAGGCCTCCCGCCGCCGCGATCGGGTCCTCCGTCGCGACGGTCGAGCCGTTCGACGGAGGCCTGATCGTCACCGTTACCGGTGAGGTCGACCTTGCGAGCTCGCCGGGCCTGATGCTGGCGCTCGACGAGGCGGTCGAGGCGTCCGAGCGGGTGGTGATCGACCTGGGGCGGGCCGCGTTCGTCGACTCGACCGCGCTCGCCGGGATCGTCAGGGCGGCGCAGCGGCTCGACCCCGAGATGCGGCGTCTCGGCGTGGTACTCAGGCCCGGTTCCCAGCCGGCCCGCGTCTGGAAGCTCTGCGGGCTCTCACCGCCGATCCCCAGCTTCGTCTCGCGGGCCGACGCTGCCCGCGTCCTGGCCGGCGTCTGAGGAGGCCGCCCCGGCCGCGGCGCGCTCCAGCGCCGCAAGCGACTCCTCGCTCCAGCGTCGGAAGTAGCGGTTGCCCAGCGCCGCATCGAAGATGCTGTCCGAGATCCGGCGGGGCTGCATGCCCATCTCGAGCTCGACGAAGGTGCCGCCCTGCGCCTCGGTCAGGAACCAGTGGGCGTAGGCGCCGGTCAGGTCGCAGCTCATCCTCACCTCGCGCAGCTCGTCACGCCGCTCGATCAGGAAGTTCGTCCTCGCCTGGCGCCCTGGCGCCGCCGTGACCTGCGCGTATTCGTCGCCCTCCTCGAACCGCTCGCCGTTGACCTCGATCACCCGCGGCCACCACTCCGGGTATCGGGGCGGGCTGCCGACCAGATCCCAGACCGAGCGGAGCGGGGCGTCGAGGTGCGCGTGCTGGCGGTATGAGGACATGCAGCCGAGTGTGGCATGTGGCGTTGCGCGGGGCATACCTCGATGAGATACTCGCCGCCATGGCGCGAGGGACGAGGGGTCGCCGGGGGAAGGACCGCAAGGTGGAGCTGCTGCGCGACGTGCCGCTGTTCTCGGCCTGCACGGGACGGGAGCTGAAGAGAATCGCCTCCCTGGTCGACGAGGTCGACGTTCCCGAGGGCAAGGTCCTGATGCGTCAGGGCAAGCCGGGGACCGACTGCTTCGTGATCGCCGAGGGGACCGCGAAGGCGAGCATGCGGGGCCGGAAGTCGGTCCGGCTCGGCCCCGGCTCGTGCGTCGGCGAGATGTCGCTCCTCGACGGCAACCCCCGCTCCGCGACGGTCACGGCCGAGACGCCGATGCAGATCCTGGTCCTCGGGTCTCGCGCCTTCTCGAGGCTGCTCGACGACGTGCCCGAGGTGGGGCGCCGGATCATGAAGGCGCTTGCGGTTCGGCTGCGGGACGCGGAGCGTCCGCAGCCACAGCACTGACGCCGGCCGGGTCCGTTGCGGACCGCGCCTCGGAGGCCGTGTCGGCGGGGACGTTCTCGCGCCGCGAGAGCCAGAGGAAGGGCAGCGACAGCGAGTAGAAGCCGGCGGCGAGCAGGTAGGAGGCGGGGTAGCTCCAGACGTCGGCGGCGCGACCGAGGACGGGCTGGATCGCGACGCCGCCGGTCGAGCTCATCAGGGAGTCGAAGGAGAGGATGGTCGCCCGCTGGGTGGAGGGGATCAGGCCGTTGATGTAGGCCTGGCGGATCGGCAGCGCCGCCGAGCCGAGCAGGGCCCAGGCGACAATCAGCCCGATCGCGACCCAGAAGTGCTCGAGCAGCCCGACGAGGGCGAGGATCGCGACCTCGGCGGCCGCGGCGAGGATCAGAGCCGAGGTCCGGCGGGTGAAGAGGCGCCTGACCCGCGGCGCGATGAGCCCGCCGACGATCTGGGACCCGGCGACGATGGCCGCGACGAGGCCGGCGATCCCGTACGCGTCGGGGTCGCCGTAGAGCTCGAGCAGGTAGGGCTGGAGCGCGTAGAAGACGTAGATCCCGACCCCACCGACGAACGGCGCCGACAGCATCAGCCACTTGACGGCCGGGGCCCGCCACCCGTATTCGACCGACTGGCCGGCGATCGCCCGCATCTCGTCGGTCAGCCGCCCGGCCCGCTTCGGCGTGAACCCGACATCGCGCATCACCGCGAAAGCCACGCCGAACATGAGGATCAGGATCGCGCCTCGAAGGACGAACGGGACGCCGAGACTCGTCGCCTGGGCGACGTAGCCGCCGGCCACCGAGCCGGTCAGCATCCCGATCCCGGTCACCACCTGGCCCTTGCCGAACACGGCCTCGAGCTCTCCGGTGAAACCGGTCTCGTGCAGAGCGTCGACGAGCCAGGCCTCGACGGCCCCGGAGAAGAAGGTGAACCCCAGCCCGAGGAGGACGGAGACGACCGCCCAGGCCAGGAACGGCGCCTCGACCTGCCAGAGGAGCACGTAGAGCAGGGTCGTGACGGTCAGCGTGACCGTGCCGAGCAGATATGAAGCGCGCCGGCCAACCGTGTCGGCGACGATGCCGGTCGGCACCTCGAAGACGACCATGCCGGCCGTGAAGAACGCGTTCGCGGCGAACGCCTCCAGGTTCGACAGCCCTGCGTCGAGCAGGAAGATCGTGTTGATCCCCCAGATCAGCGACGCGGCGAGCGTGTTGCCGAGCAGCAGGACCAGGTAGATCCGCTGGATCGACTCCGGTGTCGGTTTGCCGCGGGGAATGGCGGGGAGCCTAGGCCTCCGAGAGCGAAGGCTCGACCCGGTCGACCTCGGCGCCCTGCCGGCGGCGGACGGCGTCCGGCCGCACGACCGCGAGCGCGACGACGACCGCGGCGGCGATCAGGACGACGCCGATCACGTAGGCCAGGTGGTACCCCGCGTTCAGCGCGGCATCCACGGTCTCGCCGTCCGCGCGGACGGCGTCCGTGCGCTCGGTTGCCGCGGTCGCGAGGACGGCCAGGCCGACCGCGCCCCCCACCTGCATCGTGGTGTTGACCAGGCCGGAGGCGAGCCCGGCGTCGCTCGGCGTCGCGCCGGACATCGCCAGCGTCATCAGGGCCGGGAAGGCCAGGCCGGCGCCGAGGCCGAGCAGAAGCATCACCGGCAGGACGTCGCGGGCCCAGACGCCGTCGACCGGCGCACGGGCGAAGAGCAGCAGGCCGAGGCCGGCGGCGACCAGACCGGCGACGAGGGCACGCCGGGCGCCGATGCCCATGATCAGGCGCTCGGCGAAGCCCAGCGAGAGCGTCCCCATGACCAGGCACGACGGCAGGAACGCGAGGCCCACGTCGAGCGCGCTGTAGCCGAGGATCTCCTGGAGGTAGAGCGCCCCGAGGAAGAACATCCCGAAGAAGCCGACGACGAGGAGCGCGACGACGAGATTGGCGCCGGCCACTTCGCGCGAGCGGAACAGGCGCAGCGGCATCAGCGGGTTCGCGATCCGCGCCTGCCGGACGACGAAAGCCGCGAGCAAAGCGATGGAGACTGCGCCGAGGACGAGGATGCGGGTCGAGCCCCAGCCCCGCTGACCCGCCTCGAGCAGGGCGTAGACGCCGAGCATCAGCCCGCTGGTCAGGAGCAGCGCGCCGGGGAAGTCGGCGCCGTTCTCCAGGCCCAGACCGGGCCTGTCCTCGACCAGGCGCCGGGCGAGGACCGCGACGGCGATTCCGATCGGCAGGTTGACGAAGAAGATCCAGTGCCAGTCCATCGCCTGCGTCAGGATGCCGCCGGCGAGGAGACCTATCGATGCGCCGGCGGACGCGACGAAGCTGTAGACGCCGATCGCCCGCGCCTGCTCACGGGGTTCGGGGAACATCGTCACGATCATCCCCAGGATCACCGCCGATGCGATTGCGCCGCCGGCGCCCTGGATGAACCGGGCGATCACCAGCATCTCCTGCGAGCCGGCCGTGGCGCAGGCAAGCGAGGCGAGCGTGAAGGCCGTCAGCCCGGCAAGGAAGACGCGCCGCTGGCCGAGGAGGTCGCCGAGGCGCCCGGCCAGCAGGAGGAGGCCCCCGAATGCGATCAGGTAGGCGTTGACGACCCACGCCAGGTCGCTCTGGGTGAAGGCCAGGTCGTCCTGGATCGTCGGCAGCGCGACGTTCACGATCGTCGCGTCGAGGACGATCATCAGCATCCCGCCGCAGAGGACGTAGAGCGCCTGCCAGCGGCGGCGTTCGGAGGCCGGCTGTGGGTGTCGATCGGTCATGCGGAGGGCACGCTAGCAAAGAGTCCTAAAAAAGGACTACTTACGTTAGTATCAGGACTCGTGGACGGAGGGAAGCCGAAGAGCGACTCTGCCACCCTGGGTTCGATGGCCGCCATACGGATGAGCGGAGTGCGGAAGCGGTTCGGCCCGATCACGGCCGTGGGCGGGCTCGACCTCGAGGTACCGGAGGGTATCTGTCTCGGCCTGCTCGGGCCCAACGGCGCCGGCAAGTCGACGACCATGCGGCTGCTGACCGGCCAGGCGATCGCCGACGAAGGCCGGATCGAGGTCCTCGGCCGCCACCTGCCGGAGGAGGCGAAGGCGGCGCGGGCGGAGATGGGCGTGACCCCGCAGCTCGACAATCTCGACGTCGACGTCACCGTCGAGGACAACCTCGCGGTCTTCGCCCGCCTCTACCGCGTGCAGGACGTTCAGGAGGCGATCGATCGCGGCCTGCGGCTCGCGCGCCTGACCGGGCGCCGCCGTGACGCCGTCGACAAGCTCTCCGGCGGCATGCGGCGGCGCCTTCTGCTTGCCCGCGGCCTGATCCACCGGCCCAGGCTGGCGCTGCTCGACGAGCCGACCGTCGGCCTCGACCCCCAGATCCGCACCGAGCTGTGGTCGCTGATCGACGGCCTGCGTACCGAAGGGGTGACGATCCTGATGTCGACGCACTACATCGAGGAGGCGGAACGGCTCGCCGACGAGGTGGCGGTGATGGCCGCCGGCAAGGTGATCGCGCGGGGGCGGCCCCACGAGCTGATCAGCGAGCACGCAGGGCGGGAGACGGCCGAGGTCTACGGGCCGCCCTCCCGCCTGGCCGAGGTCCGCGCGAACGCCGAGCGCCAGGGCCTCGCGGTCCGCCCGGCGGGCCCGGCGATCGCGATCGTCGGGGCCGAGCGAGCCGAGGACGGCGAGGTTCCGCCGGAGGCGATTCGCCGGGCGGCGTCGCTCGAGGACGTCTTCGTCCTGCTCACCGGGGAGGAGGCGGAGTGAGCGACGTCGGCGTCCGGCGCCTCGAGCCGGCCGCGATCACGGGCGTGATGAGCCGCGAGGTGGCGAACTTCCGGACCTTCTGGAAGGCGACGGCCTTCTCGAGCCTGCTCGAGCCGGTCGTGTACCTGCTGGCCTTCGGCCTCGGCCTGGGCGTGACGGTCGTCGACAAGGTCGACGGGCTCGACTACGTGGAGTTCGTCGGGACGGGGATGGTCGCCACCGCGGTGATCTTCTCGAGCGCCTTTCCGGCGATGTTCGGCACCTTCGTCAAGGAGCGGTTCCAGCGCACCTACGACGCGATCCTCGCGGCGCCGGTCGACGTCGAGGAGCTGGTCTCGGCCGAGATGCTCTGGATCGGCCTTCGGGCCTCGATCTTCGGCTGTTTCCCGCTGATCGTGACGATGCTGTTCGGGCTCGACCCCTCACCGGGGATGCTGGTCGTGCCGCTGTTCTGCTTCGCGACCGCGCTCGGCTTCGCCGGCTTCGGCATCGCGGTCGCGGCGAGCGTCGCCAAGATCGACCAGTTCAACTACGTGACGACGCTGGTGATCACCCCGCTTTTCCTGGTCGCCGGCACGTTCTTCCCGATCGACGACCTACCGCAGGGCTTCCAGATCGCCGCCCAGGTCAACCCGCTGCACCAGCTCGTCGAGCTGGTGCGCCACGCCTGCTTCGGTTTCCAGGCGACCGATCTGCTGCGCTTCGCGTCGCTGATCGCCTTCGCGCTCCTGATGTGGCGGATCGCCGTCCGGCGGATGAGCCGGCGGCTGATCGACTAGCGCCGCCGCCGAGACCCGAGTCGTGCCGCGGTCGGGTTCTCGGGCCTAAACCGTGCCCGAGCTCCGTTGCCTCACCGCCTCGCCGCTGCCGAATGGCGGGGGGCGGAAGCCGACGAGGAGGCCGCCGAGGTAGACGGCGAGCAGGCCGATCGCGGCGCCGGCGAGGTCATCGATCAGGTAGTGCCAGCCGAAGTAGATCGTGGAGACGACGGTGAGGCCGAGGAAGGTCCAGAGGGCGGCGGCGACGAGGCGGGCGGCCCCGACGAGCTGGGCGATCAGGGCGGCCGTGAGGATCACCGCGACGTGGAGCGAGGCGAAGCCGGCGATGCTCTGGACGGCGTCGGAGGCCTGCGGGTTCGCGACGACCTCCTGCCGGTCCTCGAGCAGGGTTGCCTGAAGTTGCGACACCCCGGTGTCGGGGAGGCCGGCGAACAGGTCCGGTCTTGCGTAGACCGGACCGAGCGAGGGCAGCAGGTAGTAGCTGAGCGCGCCGAGCATCCAGTCGATCGTCAGCGCGGTGACGTACCAGAGCCCCGCCGAGACGCGGGAGGACCAGACGAGGGCGACGCCGAGGGAGAGGGGCACGAACGTGAGGAAGGCGAGGTAGACGGCGGAGAGGGCCCCGGCGGCGAGTCCTGTCCCGAGCAGGTCGTGCATGAGCGTCGCGGGGTCGTGGCCGAAGAACATGTCCTGGTCGAGGGCGAGCAGCCACGAGTCGTTCAGGACGTTGCCGGTGACGAACGGCAGGAAGCTCTTCAGGTTTCGGTAGGCGAGGTAGGTGGCGTAGAAGCCGATGATGCAGACGAGGACGATCAGGCCGCGGCGGCCCCACCAGCGCTCGGTGAAGACCCGGCGCACGGTCTCGCCGGGGCCGGCGCCGGAGGAGCGGCTCCGGCGCACCGACCTGGGGACGACGTCGAGGACGACGAAGAGGGCGCAGATCAGGGCGATCAGCGCCAGCGGCGAGCCGACGTAGCGCGCGTCTGGGTCCCGCACCGGGAGGCCCTCGACCGCCGCGACGGTCAGCATGAGGACCAGGGCGGCGGCGCCGATCACGAGGGGCGCGAGGAACTGGCGGGTCGTGATCTCGTTCGCGCCGTCGCCCGCTCCCACCGTCCGCGGCTGGGAGAACGGCGGCCGCGAGGAAGGTACGAACTGGGGCCCGTCGGGAAGCGGGCGGGTACTTGAGGGAGAGGAGGCCAAACCGACGGCGCAGGGTAGTCGAAGTAACGACTCTTTAACTCCAGGGGCGAACCGTGACGGTTACCGACCCGGGACGCGCCCGGACTACCTAGGCTTCCGTCGGTGTCGACCCGGGAGCCCACCGCCCACCTCGGCGCCGAGCGCGGCTTTGCGCCCGCGCTTCGGGCGCATGTGGCCGGCGCGTCGGATTGGCGCCCGATCCTGGCCGCGCCGATCGTCGCTGCGTTCACACTGGTCGCCGCGTTGATCGTCACTGCCGAAGCCGGGTTCGCCTTCCGCGATCCGGACCACGTCGCCGCCCTCTACGTTCTCGAGGTCGGGGCGGGCGTGGCGCTGCTGGTCCTGCTCGACGTCTTCCTGCGGGCGCGGCGATTCTGCGGAGGACGACCTTCGCGAACGGCGATGGCCAGGGTGCGGCGGGAGCGGTGGACGCCGAGGCGGATGGCCGCGGTTCTGACCGCGATCGTCGCCTTCTACGTCACCTACCTCGCGTATCGGAACCTCAAGGCGTCGGTGCCGCTGCTGCGGCCCGGGGACCTCTTCGACGGCCGGCTCATGGACGTCGAACGGGCGATGTTCTTCGGGACCGAGCCCTGGGTCTTGCTCCACGACCTGCTCGGGACGGGCGTCTCGGCCCACGTTCTCTCGACCTTCTACGTCGCATTCATCGTCTTCCTGCCGCTGTCGCTGGGGGTCGCGCTCGTCTTCTCGGAGCGGTTGCAGGCAGGGCTGCTGTACGCGACCGCGCTGTCGATCAACTGGGTGCTCGGGATCGCCAGCTACTTCCTCCTACCATCGCTCGGGCCCATCTACCACGACCCGGGGGCATTCGCGGCGCTCCCGCCCACCGAGGTGACGCGCCTTCAGGAACTGCTGATGGACGACCGGCAGGGGTTCCTCGCCGATCCGGCAGGCGGCACGCCGCAGGCGATCGCCGCCTTCGCGTCGCTCCACGTCGCGATGAGCTTCACGGCCCTGCTCGCCGCCTACAAGTTCGGCGCCGGACGGAGGCTGAGGGTCGTGCTCTGGGTGTGGCTCGTGCTGACCTGGGTGGCGACGGTCTACCTCGGCTGGCACTACGTGCTCGACGACGTCGCGGGGATGGCGATCGGCGCCGCGGCGCTGCTCCTGGCGCGACTGCTGACCGGGGTCGACGTGGCGCGACCGCAGCCGAGCGGCTAGCCCGGCCGAAGGAACCGGGCCATCAGGAGGGCGGAGCGGAGGGTGCCGTCCAGCCGGGGGTAGTGGTCGCGCTTCATGCCCTCGACGTCGAACCCGGCCGACACGTAGAGGGCGATCGCGCGGGGGTTGTCGGGGAAGACCTCGAGCTCGATCTTGCGGACGCCGGCCTCCACGGCCTCCGCCAGCGCCGCGTCGAGGAGGCGGCGGCCCCAGCCCGAGCCGCGGTGCTCGGCCAGGAGGGACATGCCGAGGCTGTGGACGCCCTCGACTCCGGTGGGGTGCACCCCGGCTGCGCCGAGGATCTCGCCGTCGTCGTCGAGGACGAGCAGGATGTGCCCGGCCTCGAGGCCGGTTTGGAACATCTGGGTCAGGTCGTCGACGCTGCGATCGACCTCGCTGGCGAGCCAGCGACCCTCCTCGACGACGGCGCGCATCTGCCGCGCCATCGCCGGCGCGTCGTCGACCTCCGCCCTGCGGATCTGCATCGCGCCGAGCGTACGGGCCGTGCGCGGGGGAAACCCTCAGCCCAGGCGGGCCTTGACCTCGCAGCGGTCGACGGAGGCGCGCGTGCCCGGCGTGTCCGACGGATCCATGTCCTGAAGCGGGCCCTCCGCCGCGGCCATGTCGTCGGCGCTGTCGAACAGCTGGATCACGACCGCCGTCCCCTGGTCGGCGTCGTGCAGGATCTGAATCTCCTTCGCGGGGATGTCGACGGGCGGCCCCTCGCGGGACTCGACGTCGGACACCCGCTCCCCCAGGTGATCCGCATCGACATCGGTGAACCTGACTACGCGTGCGAACATCTCGCTCCTCTCGGTCGTCGGTCGGCCGAACATACACCCGCATCGGGCTTTCTCCGACAGCCCGCGCCGCTTCTGCGACACGCGCGTCCAGCGGACCGGAGAGTAGTCGGGGCGACTGGATTTGAACCAGCGACCTTTCGGCCCCCAGCCGAATGCGCTACCAGACTGCGCCACGCCCCGTGGGGCGCTGAGTCTAGGGCAGTTCCGCCGACCTCGAACCTAAAGCGGGCGACGGGAATCGAACCCGTACTAAGAGCTTGGAAGGCTCTTGTGCAGCCTTTACACCACGCCCGCGCGGCTCGAATGATAGGCGTGCTCGAGCGGGGGAGCCGGGATTCGAACCCGGATTCAGGGTTTTGGAGACCCCGCGAATAGCCGTTATCTCACTCCCCCCGGGGGGCGCGGATCGTAGCGCCAGGGCGCGCGAGTCCGTCCGCGTTCGGTGCGCACATACGTTCGTGGCACGCTACCCGGATTGTCTCGTGGAGCAAGCCGTCAGCTCTCTTCGAAGCCGGCGTGCCAGTGATCCGAGTGGCCGAGCCGCTGGGGTGAGTCGGGGCACCGCCTCGCGACATCTCGGTCGCGCATCGGCCGACCGTCCAGCTTCTCGGCCAATTCGTGGACCGAAGGAGTGATGCGGACGAGAGGACTCGAACCTCCACGGGCAAAGCCCACCAGGACCTAAACCTGGCGCGTCTTCCATTTCCGCCACGTCCGCCTGCAGGAAGAAGTGTCGCGTGCGACGCCGGGAAATTCTATGATCGCGCCGTGGCCGTAGGAGAGGTCAGGCCAGGGTACGAGCTCTGGCGACCCAACCGCGAGAAACCGGAGTCGGCGACGACGAAGTGGATCGTCGTGCTGCTCCTGCTCGCTTCGGCCGTCGTCGCGGCGATCGTGACGATCGGCGGGTTCAGCCTCCTCGAGGGAGGAATCGGCATGGGGCTGCTCTGCATCCTCTACGTCCTCCTCTACGTCCTGTTCGCCTTCCTCGTCGCCCGATGGAGCCGCGGGATCCTCCCGGTGGCGGCCGCTTCGGCGATCCTGTTGCTGATCTTCTGCGCTGTAGCCGCGCCGAGCTGGTTCTCGCGCGATAAGGCGGGGTTCGACGAAGCGCTGATCCCGGTCGAGCTGCTGGGGCTCCTGGTGATCATCCTCATCCCGCTCCAGGTGCTCCTGATCGCCGTCGCGATGATCGCCTTCAACCAGGAGTGGCACGTCGAGGAGGAGCGGGCAATCGGCTCCGGTGAGGACTACGGGGCCGGCGCTCCACCGCCCGACGAGCGCGGCGTCCAGCCGGCCTAGCCGCCGCCGGGTCCCGCACTGGGAAGTGCCGGAGGTGGGATTCGAACCCACAAGCCCTTTCGGGCAATCGATTTTGAGTCGATCGCGTATTCCGGTTCCGCCACTCCGGCCCAGCGCGAACGATAGAGCGCCCTCCCGGCGATAATCCCGCCTCCGTGGACGCCGCCGGACGCCGAGAGGTGATCGAGAAGCTCTGTTCCTTCAGGGGCCGGTGGCCCGGGACGGATGCCGAACGGCGGGCGGCGAACTGGCTGGCTGAGCGCCTGCGGTCCATGGGGCGCCGGGCAGACGTGGAGCCGACCTACGTCCACCCCGAGTACTCGCTGGTCCTCGCGCTGCACCTCGTGCTCGCCGTCGGCGGCGGCCTCCTCGCCCTCGCCTTCGCCCCGGCCGGCTTCGCGCTCGTCCTGCTCGCCGCCACATCCTTCTACCTCGACCAGAACACGCGCCTGTACATCCTCCGCCGCCTCTTCTTCCGCCGCACCTCCCAGAACGTTGTCTCCCCCGGCTCGAATCCCGCCGCGCCCGCCCGCCTCGTCCTCAGCGCGCATTACGACGCCGCCAAGACCGGCCTCGTCTTCTCCCCCCGCTCCACCATCGCCGCCAGGCGCCTCACCGAACGCTGGCGCCTCCTCCTCGGCCCCATGCGCCTCATGTTCTGGGTCTGCATCGTCCCGCTGCTCCTGATCGCCGGGCTGCGCATGGCCGGCATCGACGCCCCCTGGCTTGACGTCGCCCAGCTCATGCCCACGTTCGGCGGCCTGATCGGGATCGGCCTCCTGGTCGACATCGCCTTCTCCCGCGTCGTGCCCGGCGCCTACGACAACGCATCCGGGGTCGCGGGCGTGCTCGCCGCCGCCGCCGCGCTCGACGAGGACCCGCCCGCCAACCTCGACGTCTGGATCGTCTTCCCCGGCGCCGAGGAGGCCAACGCCGAGGGCATGGCTCGCTGGTTCGCCGCCCACCGCAAGGAGATCGACCCTGAGCGCACTTTCTTCCTCAACCTCGACTCGCTCTCCTACGGTCACCCCCACTACCTCGTCAGCGAGGGCGCCGTCGTCTCCTACCGCATGGACCGGCGCCTCCTCCAGCTCTGCGAGGCGGTGGCCGAGGCTGAGCCCGAACTCGCCGCCCGCCCCGTCCGCATCCCCTTCCACTCCGACGCCCTCCCCGCCACGGCGCGCGGGTTCCGCGCCACCTCGATCCTCGGCCTCGAGGAGGGCGTCGGCCCGCCCTGGTACCACAACCACGGCGACGCGCCCGACAAGCTCGACGACACGGCCCTCGACCGCTGTGTCGTCTTCACCGTGTCTCTCGTCCGCGCCCTCGACCGCGACATCGCCCGCCAGTCACTCCCCGCGCCCGAGCCGGCGCATCGGGTATAAGCGGGCCCCTTGGAGCCGACCGCAGCCAAGCGAGGCGAGCTCCTCTGGGAGCCGCCTGCCGAGCTGGCCGAACGCTCTCGGATGCGCGAGTACATGGCCTGGCTCGCCGCCGGGCGCGGCCTCGATT
>DATFPK010000055.1:0-52278 GCA_035264885.1 Solirubrobacterales bacterium | reverse complement strand
GCGCCCGCTGGATGGTCACGTCCAGTGACGACGGCTCGATGTCGAACAGGGCCGCGCCGGACGGGTCGTTCACGACGGTGTCCGAGGAGAGCCCGAGGGCCAGCTCGGCGGCGACGCCCGCGTAGCCGGTCGAGACGACCTCGGCGGCGGCGGCGACCGCGTTCGGCGTCGCTCCCGGGATGCTGACCTTGATCGGCGGGCGCCGCCCCATCGCCCGGGCCATGCGGTC
The DNA here is from genome assembly GCA_035264885.1 of Solirubrobacterales bacterium. Taxonomy (GTDB): domain Bacteria; phylum Actinomycetota; class Thermoleophilia; order Solirubrobacterales; family 70-9; genus DATFPK01. The sequence goes on along the minus strand of DATFPK010000055.1, from coordinate 52,049 downwards.
GACCAGCTCGAGCGGCGAGAGCACCTCGGGCCCCCCCAGCTCGATCTCCCTGCCCCGCGACTCGGGCACGGACGGCGTCTGGCGCAGGTAGCGGATCACCTCGCGGATGCCGATCGGCTGAGTGCCCCTGCGCATCCAGGCCGCGTCGGGGAGCACGGGGAGGCGCTCGACGATGTTCCGCATCAGGACGTAGGACTCGCTGCCCGCCCCGACGATCATCGCGGCTCGGAAATAGGTCAGCGGCGGCCCACCCTCGCGGAGGGCGACGGCGGTCGCGTGCCTGCTGGCGAGGTGCGGCGAGGAGGCCTCGTCGCCGAGCCCGCCGAGATAGACCAACTGAGCGACGCCCGCCCGGCTCGCCGCCTCGGCGAAGCGGCTCGCCGCGGCCCGCTCGGCCTCCGGATAGTCGCGGCTCCGCCCCATCATGTGGACCAGGAAGTAGGCCACCTCGACCTCGCGCATCGGGTCGGCGAGGTCAGCGGGCGCGGCGAGGTCGGCCTCGAACAGCTCGCCGCCCGACGCCGCCAGCTCTCGTGCCTGCGTCGCAGCGGCGTCGCGGACCAGGCAGACGACGTCGTGTCCGTCCTCGATCAGAGCCGGCGCCAGCCTGCGGCCGACGAAGCCGGTCGCTCCTGCGATCAGCATGCGCACCCGCGAGTCCTACCCCCGGGCCGCGGGCGGGAAACGGCGGCGAGATGTCTCTGGAGGCCTACGTCGTCGGTTCCCGGTTGCGTGTTGCGAGCGCGGCGGTAGGGTGACCCCATGACCGAGGAGCGGCGGGGAGACCGGGAGCAGGCCGAGGCGCACCCGGGCGAGACCGGCTCGGAGGAGGCGATCGACTCCGAGGACGCGCGCAAGGCGATGGCCGCCAACGAGGCCCACGCGATCGACATCCGGGGCGACGAGGAGTGGCGCTCCGGGCACATCCCCGGGGCCCACCACATCCCGGCCGAGGAGCTCGAGGAGCGGGCCGACGACTTCCCCACCGAGGGGCGGATCATCATCGCCGCCGAGGACCAGCAGCGCGCCGCCGACGCGGCGTCGAAGCTGCGCGACTCGGGCCACGACGCCGTCGCGCTGGAGGGCGGGATGGACGCCTGGCGCTCCGAGGACCATCCGATGCAACCGTCGACCGACCCCGACGAGGACGCCCCGGTCTGATCGGGCTCCCGCGGTGGACCCGAAACCGCGGATTACGTAGGGGAACGGGGCCCGCCGAGAGCTAGAGGCACTCCAGGGTGATCAGCTGGTCGAGCTTCCAGCGCCCGTCGTCAACCAGCCCGGCCGTGCCCTCGCAGTCGTCGACGCGGTCGCTGTGGGTGGCGACGTCGCTGAACGCGACGGTGGCGGTGCCCCGGCCGCTGTCGACCACCTCGGCCGAGGAGAACTCGACCGTCTGCAGCGTGTCGAAGACGCTGTAGGAGCCGATCTCGGCGTCGAAGCTATCGGTCGTCAGCGCGTCGGCGCCCGCGTAGTCGCCGGCGGCGGCGAGCTCGTAGAAGTCCTCGACGACGGCTGCGGGATCGCCGGAGGCGGTCGCCGACGTCGCGGGCTCATCCGGGCCGGCCGCGGCGGGTGCCGGCTCGGTCTGGGCGTCGGCGGCGGACTCCGGCGCGGCGGCAACGCTGCCCGAGCCGGAGCCCTGACCCTGGCTCTCCGCCTGTCCACCGGGCCGTTCGCCCGTCCCGGCGGTCTGCTCGCCGCCGCCGCCGCCCGAAGCGAGGATCAGGACCGCCGCCAGCGCGAGCATCGCGATCAGCAGGATGCCCGGCACGAGGAGGCGGCGGGCGTCACGCCGCTCGGCGGGCGACGGGACAGCCGCGGCCGGCTCGGGCTCGCGCGGCTCGGAAGCCGGCTCCGGCTCGCGGGCCTCGGCGGGGGGCGGCGGGGGCGTCGCCCGCCGCTCGGCCGGGTCGGCGAGGGCCGCTTCGAGATCGTCGACGAAACCGGTCGCGGAGCCCGGCCTGTCGGCGGGGTCGCGGGACAGGGCCCCGCTCAGCAGCCGGGCCGCCGCGGGCGAAGTCTGCGGCCGCTCGTCACGGAGGTCCGGCGGCGCTTTCGCGGACTGGCGGAGGATCTCCGAGAGCGACGCGCCCTTGCGCACCCTGCGGCCGCTGAGGGCCTCGTAGGCGATCAGCGCCAGGGCGTAGAGGTCGGCCGCCGGCCCGACCGGCTCTCCGGCCAGCTGCTCGGGGGCGATGTACTGCAGCGTCCCGAGGACGATGCCGGACTGGGTCAGGCCGGTGTCCTCGAGCGCCTTCGCGATCCCGAGGTCGGCGAGCTTGACCTGTCCCCGCGCGGAGATCAGGACGTTGGACGGCTTGACGTCGCGATGCACCACGTCCCGCTCGTGAACGTGGTCGAGCGCCTGGGCCACGCCCCGCAGCACCTCGATCGCCCGCTCCTCGGGCAGGGGACCGTGCTTGAGCTGGTTCGCGAGGCTCGAGCCGTCGACGAACTCCATCACGATCAGGAGGCTCTCCCCGTCGGGCTGGGCGTCGTAGACGGACACGAGGTTGGGATGGTTCATCGCCGCGCCCAGCCGCGCCTCCCGGTTCAGCCGGCTCGCAGCCTCCTCCGGGCTGCCGGTGTGAAGCCGCTTGACGGCGACCCGCCGGCCCAACCGCTCGTCCTCGGCGAGGAGGACCGTCGCCATGCCGCCGGCACCGAGGCGCCGCAGCACGCGATATCGATCCGCCAGCAGGGTGCCGGCGGAGGCCGCAGACGGGACTCCGTGGGACTGGACGGCCATCGCAGGTTCTTTTTCCCGCTTTTGCGCCCATAACACGCTCTCGTGCCGCTCGTGACGTGCGAGACTCGTAGACGTGGGTGCGCGCAGCCGGTTGTCCCTCTGGTCCGAGGACTCGCTGCTCTCGATCGGGTCGAAGGGGTCCCTCCTCTCGATCGGCTCCGTGGGCTCGGCCCTCTCGGTGGGGTCGGTCGGGTCTGCAGCCTCGGCGTTCTCGGTTGGATCCGCCGCCTCGTTCGGCTCGGCGCTCTCCTCGGCGTCGGCGGGCTCGGTCCTCTCCCACGCGCGCACCGGCGCCGTGCTGGGCGAGGAGATCGAGGGGCCGTTCCCGCGGCTCGCGGCGGCGGTCCTGCTGTGCGCCGCGGCGGCGGTCGCCTGGCGAGCGGCGATACGGTAGAGCCGATGGGAGAGCTGCAGGCGACGAGAACGGTGGAGATCGACGCGCCGCCGGAGCGCTGCTATGAGATCGCCGCCGACCTCGAGCGGACCCCCGACTGGCAGGACTCGATGGTCTCGATCGAGGTTCTGGAGCGGGACTCCGAGGGTCGTCCGGAGGTCGTCGAGATCGTCTCCGACGCCAAGATCCGGCAGGTCAAGAACCGGATGCGCTTCAGCTACGACCCGCCGGACGGATTGAGCTGGGAGCAGGAGAAGGGCGAGCTGAAATGGCTGAAGGGCTCGTGGACCTTCGAGCCGCACGGAGACGGGGGCACCCGCGCCGTCTACTCCCTGCGCGCGGACCCCGGCCGGATGCTCGGCCTGCTGCTGCGCGGTCCGGTCGAAGGCAAGGTCAAGGAGTTCCTCACCAAGGACTCGACCGACGGCCTGAAGCGGGCGGCCGAGTCGGCATAGAGGCCGTGGCGCCGGGGTACCCGGCGGTCAACCGATCGAGGAGGGACCATGGCAAAGGACCACGGCCCGAGCGTCAAGGACGACGAGCTCTACGAGAAGCTGCGCGAGGACGGCGAGAGCAAGGAGAAGGCTGCGCGGATCGCCAACGCCAAGGCAGCCGGCGAGGACGTCAGCAGGAAGGGCGGCGAGGCCGAGGACTACGAGGACCGGACGGTCGAGGAGCTCCGCGAGCGCGCCGCCGAGCTGGGCATCGAGGGCCGGTCGGACATGGACAAGGGCAAGCTGATCGACGCCCTGCGCAACCACTGATTCGGCCTCGGAACTTCAGCTCCGGCAGCAGCAGGTCAGCCGGCGAAGCCGCCGCAAGTGATCTCGTGCCGGCACTACGTCGACAGCCGGGCGAAGAGCTCGCCCTCGTGTTCGAGCAGCCAGCGGACCTCGAGCTGCCGCTCCCGCTCGTTGAGACCCTCGAACAGCCCCGGCCCGACGCCGCCGGCGAGCTTCGGCGCGAGGGTGACGAACAGCTCGTCGACGATGCCGAGCTCGACCAGCTGGGCATGGAGGTGGGGCCCGCCCTCGCAAACCAGGCTCCGGCACCCCTCCTCGCGCAGCTGCGCGAGCGCCGCCGCGAGATCGACCTCGCGGTCGAAGCGGCTCACCGACACCGGCGTCTCGGTGGCGGGTACCTCCGACTTGGCGGCCGCCAGCACCCGAACCTCCCCGCGTCCGCTGGTGAACAGCCCGGCGTCCCAGGGGAGCTCGCCGGTGCGGGTCGGCACGATCGCCAGCGGGTCCGGCGAGCGCCCGGCCTCCCGCCGCTCTCGCCGCAGGTCCTCGTCGTCGAGCAGCGGGCCGTACGTCTCGACCCGGACCGTTCCGGCGCCCACCAGGACGGCGTCGGCGAGCGCGCGCAGGCGCTTCAACACCCGCTTGTCGGTGGAGCTGCCGATCGGCCCGGCGCGCCCGCCGATCGTCACCCGCCCATCCCAGGTCAGGGCGAAGTTCGAGACCACATAGGGGCGGTCCGGCGGGGCCGCGGAGGCGAGGTCGAGGCCGGCCAGGAGCTCGTCGGGATCCGCCTCGCCGGGGGTCGGCAGGAGCTGGCGCATAACGAGTGCTTACCCGAACCGCGGGCGGTATGCGGCGCCGGGCGGGCGGGTTGAGGTGGGCCCTCCCGGCGACGCCCCCGACGCGCTTGTCCTCGGCGCGGGTGGCATCCTCGGCGAGGCGTGGATGTCTGCGCTGCTCGCCGGCCTCGCCGACGCGAGGCTGTTCGACCCGAGGTCCTGCGGGCACTTCCTGGGGACCTCCGCCGGCTCGATCGTCGCCGCGTCCCTGGCCGCCGGCTACGACCCCAGGGAGCGTCTGGGGGAGCTCCCGGAGCAGCCGCAGGTCGGGCCGGACGAGGGCGCCGGCGGGTCCCTGCCGCTCCGCCTCGCCGCCTCGCTGGGCGCCGCGGTCAGCGGGCCCTTGGCGCCCGCCGTTCTCCGGTCGGCGGCCCCGGGCGGGCGCCTGCTGCGGCGGGCGGCGCTGAGACGGGTGCCGCCAGGACGCCGTTCGCTCAACGGGCTGGTACGGGTGATCGCCGAGTCCGGAGCGAAGTGGGACGACGGGCTGTGGATCGCGACGGTCGAGGTGGAGAGCGGCAGCCGGGTCCTCTTCGGCGGCCGCGGCGAGGACCGCGTGCCCGTCGCCGACGCGGTCGCCGCCTCGTGCGCGATCCCCGGCGTCTTCCGGCCGATCAGGGCCGGCGGGCGCACCTATCTCGACGGCGGCGTCTGGAGCCTCACGAACCTCGATGCCCTCCCCGCCGCAGCCGGCGAGCGGATCCTCTGCCTGAACCCCACCGGATCCGCCCGGCCCCGCCCGAGGGACCCCCTCGGCGCGATCGGCCCCTGGTCGCGGTCGATGGCGGCCCTCGAGGCATCCGTTCAGCGCCGTCGCGGCGCGCGGGTCGAGCTGATCTCGCCCGATTCCGCGTCTGCGGCGGCGATGGGGCCGAATCTGATGGAAGCCAGGCGGCGGGATCAGGTCCTCGCGGCGGGACTGGCCCAGGGCCGGCGGGGCGGCGGGGGCCCGAGCCGATAGCCCTGGCCGGCTCGGGCGTCGCTGGGAGGATGCGCTCATGTCCCGCTCCTTCAGCCTCGAGGCCGGCGAGCGGCTGCCGCATGGGGTGAGGAGGGTCGCTGCGGGGAGGACCGCGGACGCGCTAGAGCGGCTGCGAGCCGAAGACGACGGCGGCCTGGCCACTCGCGTCCACGAGGCGCGGAAGGACCTGAAGAAGCTGCGGTCGCTCCTGCGGCTCGTCCGTGGCGAGATGGGCTCGAGCGCCTTCCACCGTGAGAGCTCCGCCTACCGGGCCGCGGGGCGCCGGCTCGCCGGGACCCGCGACGCGCAGGTCCGGCTCGACACGCTGTCGGCGCTCGAGCACCGGGATGGCGGCGGCGCGACCGTCGTTCCGGAGTCGTTCCGCCAAGAGCTGGTCAGCGAGCGCCGTAGCGCCGAGAAGACCCCGAGCCTGGACGTGGCGATCGCCGAGATCGAGGACGCGGCGGCCCGAATCGATGCGTGGCCCCTGCGGGGTGAGGGCTGGGACGCGATCGCGCCGGGCGTGCGGCGCGCCTATGAGGGCGGGCGCAGGAAGGCTGAAGGCGCTGCGGTCGGATCCCTCCGACGAGGCGGTCCACGAGCTTCGAAAGCGCGTCAAGGATCTCTGGTACCACCTGCGCCTGCTGCGGAACGCCTGGCCCGGCGCACTGGACGAAGCAGCAGAGCAGGCACACGAGATCAGCGCCCTGCTCGGCGACCACCGCGACCTCGCGATGCTTGCCGAACGCGCGCGGCGGTCCGCGGCGCTGTCGGATCGGGACCTCGAGTCGCTCGAGGCCCGGATCGGTGCCGCGCAGGAGGAGCTGCTCTCGGCCGCCGGGCCGATCGCACGCCGGCTCTACGCCGAGGAGCCGAAGGCCTTCACGCGGCGGCTCGGCATCTACTGGAAGGAGTGGCGAGGCTGACCGGCGCGGGTCCCCCCCGCCCCGGTCTAGGGTCTTCCTCCATGCAGGGGATCCGCCCACGGGCGGCGGTGCTCTTGGCGTTCCTGGGAGGCGCGCTGGCCCTCGCCGCACCCGCCGCGGCCGAGCCGCCGGCCCCCGAGCTGGTCGGGGTGACGCCGCTCGGCTCCGACGTGCAGCGCTTCCACTATCGCTACGGGCCGATAACCGTTACGCCCGGCCAGAACCTGATCCTGATCGGGCCGGTGACGATCGAGAAGCCGGGCTATCCGGGCTACGCGATCCGGATCAAGCCGAATCTGATCCGCTCCGACGGCTCGGTCCCCAACGTCGACGTGATCCACCTCCACCACGCCGTCTGGGTCAACCTCTCGGCCCGGGACCTGACCCGGCCGTCGCTGCCCGAGCGCTTCTTCGCCAGCGGCGAGGAGAAGACGATCGCCCGAAGCCCGCCCGGCTATGGCTACTACGCCGACCCCGATGACGTCTGGGCGGTCAACCACATGCTCCACAACCAGACCGCTGCTCCCGAGACGGTCTGGATCACTTACGACCTCGACTTCGTCCCGGCCGACTCGCGCCGGGGCCGGCGGATGAAGGCCGTCCAGCCCCTCTGGCTCGACGTCCGCAACGGCGAGTCCTACCCCGTCTTCGACGTGCTGCGCGGTACCGGCGGGCGCGACCGGCGCCTGACCTATCCGGCCGAGGCGCGCCGGCCGTACGGCCGCGACCGGCGGATGAACGTCTGGGAGACGAACCGGCGGGGGACGCTCGTCGCCACGGCCGGTCACCTCCATCCGGGCGGCCTCTGGACGGACCTGGCGGTGGTCCGCGGCCGCCATAGCCGCCGCATCTTCCGCTCCGAGGCGAAGTACTTCGACCCGAGCGGCCCGATCTCGTGGGATCTGTCGATGACCGCAAGCGACCGCGACTGGCGGGTCGGTCTCCGCCGCGGGGATCGCCTGCGGATCTCGGCGACCTACGACACCCGGCGCGCGTCGTGGTACGAGTCGATGGGCATCAATGTCGCCTGGATCGCGTTCGGGCAACGGGGGCCGAACCCGTTCCGGCGCCGGATCGACACCCGCGGGCGGGTCACCCATGGGCACCTGCCGGAGAACGAGAACTACGGGGGCCGCGACCAGGGGGCGCAGGACCCGCGGCGCCTGCCCGACGGCGAGACGGTGGACGACCGCGTCGGCATCTTCGGGTTCCAGTACACGCCCGGCGGGATGGGATTGGCGGGATCGATCGGCAATCCGCCGGTGGTCGCGCCGGGGGAGCAGCTCACCTTCGAGAACGGCGACTGGCCGCTGGCGGGGACGATGCACAGCATCACTTCCTGCCGGGCCCCCTGCACCGGCTCGACCGGGATCTCCTACCCGCTCGCCAACGGGCCGCGGATCTTCGACTCCGGAAACCTCGGCTACGGACCCGGGGGCTTCACCGCCGCCGCCAACCGTTCCCACTGGCGGACTCCGAAGAACCTCGGGCCTGGCACCTACACGTACTTCTGCCGCATCCATCCCTTCATGCGCGGCGCCTTCCGGCTCAAGGCCGGCGGATGACCCCGCGGCACAGGTTGATCCCGGCGCTCGCCGCCGCGGCTCTCGTTCTCGTCCCGGCCCGCGCCGCCGCCGCCGAGCAGCAGGCCTACGCAGCCGGGCTGGCCTACGCCACCCCGGCGCTCGCCGCGGCCCGGGGCGACACGCTGCGCTTCAACAACCTGGACGCCGCCGCCCAGCACGACCTCGACTCCGACCAGGCGGGGCTGTTCGAGAGCCCGCTGATCTCGGCGGGCGAGTCGGTCCCGGTCTCAGGCGTCGAGGCCCTCCCGCCCGGCAACTACGGCTTCCACTGCTCGATCCACTCGTGGATGAAGGGCACCCTGGCGATCGGCGAAGCGGGCGGGCCGGGCGGGCCGCAGGTTCCGGGGCCGGGCTCGGGCGACGGACCGGACCCGAAGACGCTGATGCCGCGGGTACGGCCCGCGCCCCTCGAGGGCGGGTCGTGGCCGGTCTACGGGCACGACCGGCGCAACTCACGCGATGGCGGCACACACGGCCCCTCCTACAACGAGGTGCCGCGCCTGGGCCCGGTCTGGACCCGCAGGTCGACCGACGGCGACTTCACCGGGACCCCGGTGGTCGCCCGGCGCACCCTCGTGATCGGCTCCCGCGGCGGCACCGTCTTCGCTCTGCGCCCCTCGACGGGGCGCCTGCTCTGGTCGCGCGACCTGATCCCCGAGCGCAACGAGGAGCGGGCGGTGATCTCGGCCAGCGCCGCGATCGCGGGGCGCCGGGTGTACGTCCCGGTCAACTTCGTCGGCCGGCCCCGGATCGTGGCGCTGCGGCTGCGGGACGGCCGGCCGCTCTGGCGCCACGTCGTCGACCGGCAGCGGCGCGCCGACATGTACGGCAGCCCCCAGGTCGCAAACGGCCGCGTGTTCGTCGGCACCTCGGGCTACTTCGGCGAGCAGCTGACGGGCGTCGAGGTGAGCGCCAGGGGAAGCGTCGTCGCGATCTCGGCCCGGAGCGGCCGGCGGCTGTGGAAGCGCTACACCGTGCCGCGCGGACGCGACGGCGGGGCGGTCTGGTCGACCCCCGCGGTGGGCTCAGACGGCCGGCGCATCTACGTCGGGACCGGCAACGCCTACCACCCGCCCGCCGCCCGCACGACCGACTCGATGATCGCCCTCGACGCCCGCAGCGGTCGGATCGTCCGGTTCTTCCAGGCGACCTCGGGCGACGTCTGGAACGGCGCCGAGGACTCGGGCAACAGCCCCGACGCCGACTTCGGCGCGTCCCCGAACCTGTTCACCCTGCCGGGCGGGCGCAGGGTCGTCGGGCAGGGGCAGAAGTCGGGTCTCTACTGGGTCCTCGACCGCCGCCGCATGTCACCGCGGTGGACCGCCTTCACCGGGCCCGGGACCTTCATGGGCGGCATCCTCGGCTCGACCGCGTTCGACGGCGACCGGATCTATGGCCCGAGCTCGAGCGACGGCGGGGTCTGGGCACTGACCCGCGGGGGGAGCCCCGCCTGGTCCTCCTCGGACGGCACGCCGCTCCACTTCGGCGCGGTCGCGGCCGCGAACGGGGTCGTCTACTCGAACGACATGTCGGGTTTCCTGACCGCTCGCGAGGCGCTGACCGGGGCGGTGCTGGCCAAGCTGCCGCTCGGCGCCCCGTCGTGGGCCGGCGTCTCAGTCGCCGGAGGCTACGTCTTCACCGCGACCGGGACCTCCGGCGACAGCGGCTACGTGGTCGCCTACCGCCCCAGGGACTAGCGACCGCCCCCGCCGCTCCCGGACGCGGGAGCGAGGGTCCGCAGAGGCCTCGGATCCCGGGTGGGGGCCCGAGCGGGAGCGAGGAACCGGTGGACTTATCTCGTGCTACCGATAGTCCCGCGTCGCCGCGACCCGGCGCCCGTCCGCGGTGCGGCCAATCACCGTGACCCGGCGCGGGCCTTCGCCGGGCAGCTCGAGGCTGAGCTCCCGACCGATCCGGTCGGGACCCAGGGCGGCCCGCTCATGCCCGTCGACGAGGACATCGAGCGCCGCCAGCCGCTCCCCCGCCGGCGGCGCGGGAGCGAAGCTGAGCTGCCGCGTCCCCGCCGGCAGCGAATCCGGCAGCCCGAGGGCCGGAGCCTCGCTGGGAGCCGGGATCCGGCCGGCGCGGCGTCTGGCGACTTCATCGTCCGCAGGCTGGCGGGCGGCCGAGGCGACGACCTCGAACTGAGTCATCAGGCCATGGTCCTCGTGGTCGAGCATGTGGCAGTGGATCACGTACTTGCCGGTGAAGTCGCTGAAGTGACCGGCGACGAGGATCGTCTCGCCGGGGTCGACGAAGAACGTCTCCTTCAGGCAGTGCTCCCACGGCGGGGGCCGGCGGCCGTTGCGCGCGAGCATGTACCAGTCGGTGTGGTGCATGTGCATGATGTGCGTGACCGCCGAGCGGTTGGTGATCTGCCAGGTCTCGGTGCTGTTCAGCACGGGGAAGGCGTCCGACCGGGCGGGGCTGAAGGTGTTGCCGTTGATCGTCCAGACCGGCCGGAAGAGCCCGCCCACCGCGAGCACCCAGGTCCGGTCGGGGGCGCGGCGCGCGTCGCGGGTCCAGGCGGGTAGCGGGCGCAGCCGCTTCGGCAGGCGCGTCCGGTCGGGCCGGCGCCGGCCGACCTGGAACTGCATCAGCGGACCGACGTAGGGTCGGGAGCCGAGAGTCTTCTGCCCGTCGCCGCGGCGGCCGCTCAGCAGCTCGACGCGGCGCCCGGCGGCCGAAGACAGGTCGACGATCACCTCGGCCCGCTCCCCCGGCCCGATCAGCACGCGGTCGCGCTTCACGGAGCGGGGCATGAGACCGCTGTCCGTGCCGATCTGGTGCAGCGGCGCGCCGTTCGAGACAAAGACGTTGTAGGCACGGAAGCTCGACGCGTTGAGGAGCCGCAGCCGGTGCCGGCGGGCGCTGACGCGGTGCCGTGGCAGGTAGGCGCCGTTGACGAGGACGTACGGCCCGGTGACGCCGTCGTTCGGCGGCCGCCGGCCGCCGAAGGGGTCGCTGAGCTGGTTGTGGCGGTCGAAGGAGCGGTCGGCGATCAGCAACGGGATGTCCCGGCCGCCCTTCGGCAGGTCCAGCGAGTCCTCGAGCTCGTCGTCGATGATCCACATCCCGGCGAGCCCCCGCCAGACGTTCGGACTCGTGCGGTCGAGTCTGTGGTCGTGGTACCACTGGAAGGCGGCCCGCTCGGGCTCCCCGTCCTCTATCAGGTCGTAGACGTAGGTCTTGCTGCGCCCCGGCCGCAACAGCAGCGAGTTGCCGGAGGCGCGGGCGGAAAGGCCCTGGGGGATCTCGCAGTAATAGGACACCCGCTGGGAGCGGGTCAGCCCGCCCGGCTGCCCGTCGAACCGGGAGCGGTTGTGCCCGCCGTGGAGGTGGACCGTCAGCTCGCCGGCCTTGCGGCCGAGCCGGTGGGCGAAGGTCACCTTCGTGCGCTGACCGGCCCGGCGGCGGATCGTCGGGCCGGGAAAGGTCCCGCCGTAGGTCCACATCCTCGTCTTTCGCCCGGGCAGGACCTGCACCCTCGCCTCGCGGATCGGGATCCGGATGTGGTCGCCGCGCAGAACGCGCGGGATCGGCAGCCGGGCGCGGAAGGGCACCGCCGCCACAGCCGGCTCGTCGCCCAGCGGGAAGGGGCCGCCGGGCCGGACCCGGACGGGAAGGAGCAGGGCGAGCGCCCCGCCGCCCAGTCCGGCGAGAAACGCCCGGCGCCCGAAGCGGGCACCGGGCGTCTCACCGGGCTGCGAATCCCACGCCGGGGACCCGCTCACGTAGCCGTGCGGCTCAGGCACCACCGCCCCGCGGCAGCACCTTGATCGACCCCTTCATCCAGGGATGGATCGCGCACATGAAGAAGATGCGCGTCGGGGTGTCCGCCTGCTGGATCGAGACGTCCTGGGTGATCGCGGCGTCGGGCCTGTTGCCCGTAAACCACGAGTCCCCCTTGCGGGTCTTGCTGCCGAGGGTGTCCCAGCCCGGCCTTCCGGCCTCGGCGGGATTGATGCTCGGCGGCGTGTTCCCGTTCGATCCGTGCCACTTCGCGATCGCCCGGCAGATGTGACCGGGGGCGAAGCACGCCCTTCGCGCCGCCCGGGTCTTCGGCAGCGATCCGCGGGTGACCAGCGAGAAGGTATGCGGACCGACCCGGCGGGGGTTCGTCTTGTTGACCACCCGCAGGGCGTCGCCGGCCTGGACCGTGTCCGGAGCGACAAACCGCAGCTGGCCGGGCGTCCGCCCGTCACGGATGAACACAGTTGCGTCGGGCGCCTGGCCGGGAGGCGCCGCGGAGCTGCTCGAGATGCTCGCGAAGGCGGCCAGCGCAAACGCCGCCGCCACGAGGATCGCGGCCCTACTCGCCAGGCCACGCCGAGACTTGATTCTCATCGTTGTCCTTTCTGCCGCCGCGCGGGCGGTCTCCTTGAGTGCCGGAGGCGAACCCCCCTGATGCCGCCGCCGGATGTCCCTGCCCGGAACCCGCTGCACTCTACTCACCGATCAGTCACAGCGGTACGGAGGGCCGACCGCCGAATCGGCGTGCTTCCAGGTGCCCCGGCCGAGCGCCTCGCCCGTCGCCGTCGTCCGCCAGACGCCGCGGACGCACCCCGCTACGCCGACCCTCGCGCGGACCCGGCGATCGGAGTCATAGACCGTCTTGCACTTGACGTCGAAGAAGCTGCCGCGGTACCGCTTCTCGAGGCAGACGGTGACCCTGATCGCCTGGTGTGTCCGCGTCGTCCCGTACCCGCCGGCGCCGGAGAGGCGCAGGGTCCGGCCGTTGAAGGTGGGCTGTGCGGCGCGGGCCCCGAAGTCGCCATGGGCGGCGGCTGCGACCGGCAGGAGCATCGTCGTCGCCACGGCGCAGAGGGCGATCTTGGCGCGCAGGGTCATGCCGAGGTAGGAACACCAGATCGCCGTGTTCCTATCGGTGGATGGAGCGGCTGACCGAGACGCAGCGCCGGATCCTGACGGTGCTCTGCCGCCCATGCGCCGGCGAGAGCCGGTTCGCCCGCCCCGCGTCGAACAGCGAGATCGCCGGCGAGGTCTTTCTCAGCGTCGACGCGGTGAAGGCCCACCTGCGGGCCCTCTACAAGAAGTTCGGCGTCGAGTCCCTGCCCCACACTGAGAAGCGGACGGCGCTGGTCGAGATCGTCCTCGGCTCGGGTTTGCTGGACGCCGGGGAAACCCCCATACCGATGCCGCCTCGCGGTCGCCGCGCCGGGGCCGAACGCCGGACGATGCTGGTCTCGTTCAGCGCAGTCGCGGCGCTGGCGCTCGGCGGGCTGGCGCTGAGCGGCGCGACCTCGGGCGACTCGGCCGGGTCGCCGGCGGGGCCCATCCCTTCGAGGGCCGAGTACACGCGGGCCGTGGACAGCTTTTGCCGTATGGCTCTCGGAGACCCCGGACCCGGCAGCCGCGACCGGGCGGCGCTGGCCCGTGCCCATCTCCGAGAGATCGAGACGGTGCGGGGCCGGGTCGATTCGCTGACCCCGCCGGCCGGCCGGGACCGTGCCCTCACCCGCTTTCGGCGGGGCCTGGAGCGCGCCGCGGACTACACCAGCGCGGTGGCGGAGGCCCCGCCGCCCGCGGGCAGCGGACGCGGCGCCGAGCTCGTTGCCGAGCTCACGCTCGCCGCCGGGCAGGTCGAGGCCGGAGCGCTCGGCTACGGCCTCGGGCCCCCCTGCCTGGCGGTCGGCGACGTGGTCGCCGCCTCGGCGCGCAACGCGGCCGGCCCTCCTCCCTGAGGCGCCGGCCGCGTCGATCGCGCCGCTGCTACTGGGCGACCTCGGTGTCGTCGTCGGCCGGGCGTGGCTCGCCGATGCGCACCCGCTCACAGCCGCGCCGCACGACGTCCTCGGAGTCGGCGAAGACGACATCGCGCCCGGCGCCACAGCCGACCACGTCGCGCTCGCCGTCGCGAACGAAGACGGCGTCGTCACCCGGACCGGAGAACACGGCGTCACCGCCGGGCTGCGCGACGTCGACCTGCGCGCGGGCGAACATGCGGTCGTCGCCGCGCCCGCCGAACGCCACGTCGGCGCCCGGCCCGGCGTAGGTGACGTCGTTGCCACGGCCTCCATGCTCCTCGTCGTCGCCCTCGCGGCCGCGGATGAGGTCGCGCCCCTGGGCGCCGCGGAGCTCGTCGCCACCGGCCTGCCCGAGGATCGCGTCGCCCTTCTCGCCGCCCAGCAGGACGTCGCCGCCGTCGCCGCCGAGGAGCCGGTCATGCCCCTCGTCACCCGTGACGTCGTCGGCGCCCGGGCCGGCATCGATCGTGTCGTCGCCGCGGCCGGCGGCGATTTCATCGTTCCCCTCGCCGCCGGAGACCTCGTCGCCCCCGGCCAGCGCCCGCACCCGGTCGTCGCCCCCGAGCGCGTCGATCTGGTCGGCCTCCGGAGTCCCCGTGAGGACGTTGGGGCCGTCGTCGCCGGTGATCGTCGCCGCGAGCGCGGTGCCGGCCGTCAGGGCCAGGGCCGCGAGGATCGCCGCGAACCCGCCGGCCGCACGTCTTTCGTTCATCGAATCGCCTCCTGTTGGGTTTGCCTGCGGCGGCCACTACAGCCGCCTCCGGCTCCGCGAACAAGGGACCCGAGGGCTACGTCGCGCCCACCCGGGGTGTCGACACCCAGGTGTGTGCCCGCCGGCGCCGTGAGAGACTGCCGGGACCTTGAAGGGGCCGCTCCGCCAGACCGCGATCTACCTCCGCGGGGTGAGCGGCGGGCGGCCCCGCGTGCCGATCGACTTCGGTGCCCTCGAGGAACGCGCGCGCGAGTCGATGAGCGAGGAGGCGTTCGCCTACATCGCCGCCGGCGCCGGCGGCGAGTCGAGCCTCGCGTCGAACCGGGAGGCCTTCAGGCGCTGGCGCATCGTGCCCCGGGTCCTCCGCGACGTGGGTGAGCGCGACACCAGCGTCGAGCTCTTCGGCCGGCGGCTGCCGGCGCCGTTCCTGCTGTCCCCAATCGGGGTCCTGGAGATGGCCCACAAGGAGGCCGACCTTGCCGTCGCCCGGGCCGCCGCCGCGCGCGAGGTCCCGATGGTCCTCTCAAACCAGGCGTCGACCCCGATGGAGGACTGTGCCGCCGCCATGGGCGACGCGCCGCGCTGGTTCCAGCTCTACTGGAGCACGTCGAATGAGCTGGTCGAGAGCCTCGTCTCGCGGGCCGAGCGGTGCGGTTGCGAGGCGATCGTCGTGACCCTCGACACGACCATCCTCGGTTGGCGGACCCGCGATCTCGACCTCGCCTACTTGCCGTTCCTCCGCGGCAAGGGCATCGCCCAGTACACGAGCGACCCCGTCTTCACCGGCATCGTCGCCGACCGTCTCGGCGAGCCCTCCGGCAACCCGGCCCCGCGGCCGAACGCGGCGGCGCTGCGGACGCTGGTCCAGGTGCTGCGCAACTATCCCGACCGGGCGCTGCGCGGCCTGCGGTCCGGAATGGCGCGGGGCGCCGTCGAGCGGTTCGTCCAGATCTACTCCCGCCCCTCGCTGACCTGGGACGACCTCTCCTTCCTGCGCGACCGGACCGAGCTGCCGATCCTGCTCAAGGGGGTCCTGCACCCCGACGACGCGGTCCGGGCGATCGACGAGGGGATCAACGGCATCGTCGTGTCGAACCACGGAGGCCGGCAGATCGACGGGGTGATCCCGACGCTCGAGGCCCTGCCGGGGATCGCCGCCGCGGTCGGCGGACGGGTGCCGATCCTGCTCGACAGCGGCATCCGCGGCGGCGGCGAGGCGTTCAAAGCACTCGCCCTGGGCGCGACCGCGGTCGGGATCGGCCGGCCCTACGTCTACGGGCTCGCCGCCGGCGGTGAGGCGGGGGTCGGCGAGGTGATCGACAACTTCGTCGCCGAGTTCGACCTGACCATGGGGCTGGCCGGCTGCAGCACAGCCGCCGAGGTCGGACCCGAGGCGCTGGCGCCCGCTCCCTGGGCTACTTGACGACCCGGAACGCGCCCCGCATCGAGGGGTGGATCCGGCAGAAATAGGTGTAGGTCCCGATCGGCAGGTTCTTCGGCGTCTGCCAGGTGCGCCGTCCCACGGCGGGGGTGTGGTCGCCGAGCTGGCCGGAGTCGAACCGGAAGCGCCCGTCGGGGATCGGGTAGGCGATCCCGGTCGAGCGGTTGCAGGGCGGTGCGCAGGAGGTGACCGAATGCCAGATCTCCTGGGAGGCGTCCCCTTCCTCGAGCAGGAACTGGAGGGACTGCCCGCGCTTGACGACCGGCGGCCTGCGCGCCGGGCCGGTGAGCCGCATGTCGCCCTGCTCGTAGCGGAAGTCGTCGATCCCGAGCGAGCCCACGGGCGCGATCCCCGAGGCCAGCACCCGCGGGTCGCGCAGCTGAGTCGTCGGGCGGCCGCCGTGGACGCTGTTCTCGGCGAGGTGGCCGTGCGTCACCTTGCCCGGATAGTCGACCCTGGTCCGGTACGGGTTCCTGCCGCCGCCGGGGTCGGCCATGTAGGCGACCATGATCCCCATCGACTCGTACCACGAGGCGCGCTTGGTCTCATAGGTGGTCGTCACCTCGAGCATGTCGCCCTTCTTGACCGCCACTCGCCAGTCGGGCCGGGTCTGGGTCATGCTCACGTCCCAGGAGACGGGCCCGGCGGGCTCCCAATAGCGGGCCTTCGACTTGAAGAGGTGGGCCCGGTTGCCGCGGACCGAAGGGGCCCGGGCGCGGCAGCGGCGCCGGCGCCTGGCGGTCGGACGCTGCGAGCAATCGGGGCCCCGATAGCGGGCTCCGGCCCGGCGCAGCCAGAGGTCGGTCGCGAGCCCACCGGAGTGGACGTGGCCGCTGGTGGCGACGAGGACGCCATCGCGGTCGACCTGCCAGAGGTTGCGGGCCACGCCACCGGGATAGGGGTCCTCGGCGTCGTCCGGATAGACGAAACGGCCATCCCGGCCGCCGGACCCCCGCAGGGCGTCGAACACCGGATAGACGGTCCCGTTGACGACGTCCATCCAGACGGGGCGGACGGGGCGGATCCCCTCCGCGGCGGGCGAGCCATCGGGGATGAAGTCGATCGTGTAGGTCGCGTAGAGCTCCATCGGCTGCGACGTCAGGTTGTGGACCATGTCGTTGAACAGCCAACGATCGCTGGTCCGGTAGCGGTACCCGAAGCCGTCGGGCAGGCTCGCCGCGGTCTTCTCCTCGCCGGCGGCGAAGAAGCGCTCGCTGAACCCGGTCGTCGCGTCGGGCCTCGACTGGTTGAGCCAGACGCCGTGATGGAACATCACGAGGTGGGTCTTCGGGACGGTCCCGTCGGTGTAGACGAGGTTCGGCTTGATCCTGGTGATCCAGCCGTCGACCGTGGGTCGCTCCGTGATCGGCCGGAGGTTGATCCGGTTCTGGCCGGGCGTCACCTGGATCGGGCCGATCCGGTAGCTGAGGCGCTGCTCGCCGGGGTCGAGCGCCTGCGCGGGCGCCGCGAGCACGAGGCTCGCGAGCACCATGGAGCCTCCTGCTCGCAGCGCCCGACGCACGAGAGTGAGGGTACAGGCCGCTTCCGGGAGCTCAGCCCTGGGCGCGCTCCCACTCCTCGTAGAGCTGCTCGACCGTCCGCTTCGCCTCGCGGTGGCGGATGCCTGCGCGCTCCGCCCGCCCAGGGCTCGACCAGGCCGCCGGGTCGGCGAGCTCGTCCTCGACCTCGCGCAGCGCCACCTCGGCGGCGGTGATCTGCTGCTCGAGCGCGGCGACCCGCCGCAGAGCGTTCTTCGACGGGCCGGCTGGGCGGCCCGCGGAACCCTCCCGGCTGTCGCGCCGCCCGGCCGATGTTTCCGCCGCGGCGGCCTCCTGCCGCTCGCGCCGGGACCGCATCAGGTCGGCCCAGCCCCCGGGGTGGCTCCGCAGCTCGCCGTCCTCGATGAAGTAGGTGCGGCTGCCGATCGCCTCGAGCAGTGCGCGGTCGTGGGAGACCAGGAGCACGGCGCCCGCGAACCGGGTGAGCGCGTCCTCGAGCGTCTCGCGGCTCTCGAGGTCGAGGTGGTTGGTCGGCTCGTCGAGGATCAGGACGTTGGCCCCCGATGCGACGAGGATCGCCAGCGACAGGCGCCGCTGCTCGCCGCCGGAGATGTCCCGGAGCGGCTTCTCGGCCTCCTCGCCGGAGAAGAGGAACGTCCCCAGGAGGTCGCGTACCCGCTGCCCCGTCAGCCCCGTCTCGCGCTGGGCGGCCTCGAGCACCGTGCCCGCGCCCGCCGCCGTCTCGGCGTGCTGCGAGAGGTAGCCGACCTTCGTGTTGTGGCCGCGGCGCACGCGCCCGGCGGCGAGCTCCCTGCGACCGGCCAGGGTTTCGATGAGGGTCGTCTTGCCCGAGCCGTTCGGCCCGACCAGGACCGCGTGCTCTCCGCGCTCGAGGTGGAGGTTCGCGCCGGTCAGAAGGGCCCGGCCGCCGGCCTCGATGCGGGCGTCCTCGAGGGCCAGGACCAATCGGCCGGACCGGGTGGGCGCCTCGAACGAGAAGGAGAGCGAGCGGCGGTCGCTCGGGTCGCCGGACAGCGCCTCCTTCTTTGCCCGCTCGATCTTCTTCACCCTCGACTGCGCCTGCCGGGCCTTGGTCGCCTTGTAGCGGAAGCGCTCGACGAAGCGCTCCATCCGGGCGATCTCGGCCCGCTGCTTCTCGATCGCCCGGCCCAGCGCGAGCTCGCGGGCGGCCTGCTCCTTGCGCCAGGCGTGCCAGGGGCCGGCGAAGAACCGGGCGCGCCCGGCCTCGAGCTCGAGCACCGAGGTGCCGACCGCCTCGAGGAACCAGCGGTCGTGGGCGACCAGGACGACGGCGGCGTCGATCCCCGCCAGGTGACCCTCCAGCCACTCGAGAGCCGGGATGTCGAGGTGGTTGGTCGGCTCGTCGAGCAGGAGCAGGCCGGGCTCGCCGGCGAGGGAGCGGGCCAGAGACGCGCGGGTCAGCTCGCCGCCGGAGAAGGTCGAGAGCGGGCGATCCAGGTCATCCGGGTCAAAGCCCAATCCGCGCAGGACCGCGGTGACCGCATCGCGCCATCGGTAGCCGCCGCCGGCCTCGAGCCGCTCCTGGGCGGCGGCGTAGGCGCGCATCGTGCCGGGGTCGCCGGCCGGCAGGTCGCCCTCGAGCCGCTGGAGGTCGGCCTCCGCCGTGAGCATGTCGGCCCGGCCCGAGAAGACGTATTCGCCGAGCGCGACCCCGGTCTGCAGCGGCGGCCGCTGGTCGTGCAGGGCGACCCGGGCGCCCTTTTCGAGGGTGAGGCTCCCCGAGCCGGCGGGGATCTCCCCTGCGAGGATCCGAAGCAGGGTCGTCTTCCCGGCCCCGTTGCGGCCCGAGAGGGTCATCCGGTCCCCCGGCTCGAGCTTGAACGAAACCCCGGCGAAGAGTGGGCGCCCCCCTACGTGGACGCCGAGCGATGTTGCGGTCGCGATTGCCATTGCCCCGGTCTGGCGCGGTCGAGCGCGTCAGGGGACTTTGGCAGGGAGCGGGTGGAGCGGGGCGCTAGCCGCAGTTCGGCCAGTGGCCGGGGCCGTCGCGCCGCTTCAGCAGGACGGCCACCACCGCCTGGGTGCGGTACGAGAAGCGGATCGGGTCGCCGCCGGGGCTGCGCGGGGACGCCCGCCAGGTGGACTTCATGAACTGGAAGGCGCCTCGGTAGAGCCCGCCGCCGCCGATCGCCCGCGGGTTGCGGCCGGACTCGCACTCGGCAGTCCGATTGGCCCAGCGCCGCTCGCCGCGGCGAAGGCGCTGCCACATCTGGTCGTAGCGGCTGGTCGGGGCGGTGCCGGAGTCCGGCTCAGGCTCGGGGACCGTCGACGAAGGACTCGCGAAGCCGCCGCTCGCGGCGCCGGCGTCCCCGGGCATCGCCGACCAGGCGACCGCGGCGAGCACCAGCGCGGCGGTCAGCGCGATCGCGGCCGGCCAGCGCCGCCCCCGGATGGGCATCAGGTCGAAGTGTCGGTTCATCTCACCCTTGCTCTCGTCCGCTTCCGGGGTTAGCTGACGGGCTCGCGCATAAGAGCTTGCGCTACGCGGCCGGCCGGCCGCGATTCGCCCCCACAACTCGGGTCCCCCGTTCCCCGCCTCGTTCGGCGGGGATTCAGCAGGTTGGCGCGGCAGATTAGCAAAGTGTTAGGAAGGCATTAGCGGTACCCGCTGGGCGGCCTGATCGGGCCGGCCTGCTTCAGAACGCCTCCCGCCGGGAACGGGGGCTGCGATGACCCTGACGCCTTCGCCCGAGGACCTCTGGGAGAGCAACTTCGGCAGCGCCCCCGCCTTCGCGCTCGGACTCGAGGAGGAGCTCCTCCTGGTCGGGGCGGCGAACGAGCTCGCCGACGGAAGCACTCACGTCCTGCGCGCCGCCGATCCCGACGAGGGAGACGTGACCGGCGAGCTGTTCCGGGCGATGGTCGAGTCGAAGTCCGAGATCTCGGCCAACGCCCGGGAGGCGGCGGGTGCCCTGGCGGAGGTGCGGTCGGAGATCCTCGGCTCGGGCGCGAGGATCATGGGGGTGGGCGTCCACCCGAATGCGGCTCCGGGGGAAGCCGGTGTTCAGCAGACCCCGCGCTACGCCCTGATCGAGGATGCGCTGCAGGGCGTGCTGCGGACGCCGATCTGCGGCATGCACATACACGTGGGGATGCCCGACAAGGAGACCGCCGTCCGCGTCTACAACGGGATCCGGACCCACGTCCCGCTGCTGAACGCGCTGGCCGCGAACTCGCCGTTCTGGTTCGGCGAGGACTCGGGCCTGGCGAGCGCCCGGACGGTGATCTTCCGCAGCTATCCGCGCGCCGCGATGGCACCGGCCTTCGAGGACTTCCCGCACTTCTGCCGGGTGACCCGCCAGGTCTGCGCCGCGGCCGGGATCGACGACTACACGCAGATCTGGTGGGACGCGCGGATCCACCCGGGGCTGGGAACCGTCGAAGTGCGCGCGGCCGACGCGCAGTTCGACCTCGCCCGGGTCGCCGCCCTGACAGCCCTCGTGCACTGCCTCTGCAGGGTGGAGGCCGAGCGCGACCAGCGTGACATCCCCGCCCGTGAGGCGCTTGCCGAATCGAGCTTCCAGGCCACCCGCCACGGACTGGCCGCGAACCTCCTCGACCGGCGGGGTGAGGTGGTCGCGGCGAGCGACCTCGGGCGGCGCTCCGTCGAGGTAGCGGCGGAGGCGGCGGGCGAGCTCGGCTGCGAGGAGGAGCTCCGGCGCGTCGTCTCGATCATCGAGGAGGGGAACGGGGCCGACCTCCAGCGCGCCGTGCACGGGCGCGAGGGGATGGAGGGGCTGCTGCGGTTCCTCGTCGCCGAGACGGCGGCGCTCGGCCGCTCCTAGGCGCGTCGCCAGCAGCCTGCGTGGCTTAGCCGCCCGGGTGCGGGGTACCTCCCCGTTCCATGCCGATCTACGAGGGCACCGACTCGGTCACGACCGCCGCCGCGCCACCGCGGGCCTGCTTCGACACGCTGACCGGCTACGAGCGGGCCGCGTCCTTGGGCGTGGCGGGGGGTGGTTCCCCATAGCCGTCAACGAGACCCACATCGACGCTCCCCCTGAGGCGGTCTTCGCGGTCCTCTCGGATCCGAATGCCTACGGCTACTGGGTGGCGGGCTCGAGCGAGATCCGGGATCCCGACGACGAATGGCCGGACCAGGGGACCCGCTTCGGGCACAAGGTCGGCTGGGGCCCGCTCAAGGTTTCCGACTACACGCGCGTCGAGGAGGTCGATCCGCCCCACCGGATCAAGCTGCGGGCGAAGGCGCGCCCGCTGGGAACCGCGCTGGTCACGCTCGACATCCGGGCGGACGGCGACGGTTCCCGCGTCCGGATGCGGGAGGACCCGGCGGACGCGCTGACGGCCTTCATCTTCAACCCTCTGACCCACCTCCTGGTCCGCGGGCGCAACGCGGAGTCACTCGATCGCCTGCGCGAGCTGGCTCAGCGCCAGGCGGAGGCTCCGGGCCGCGCGGCCGAAGAGCGGCGTCGGTTCGCGAGCGGTGAGCACGGCTGAGGAAGTCTCCAGGCGCCTCGGCACGGGGCTGATCGCCGGCGCCGCCGGGACCGCTGCGATGACGGTCAGCTCGACCGCCGAGATGAAGATGCGAAGCCGACCGCCGAGCCCGGCGCCGAGGAAGGTCGCCGAGCGGCTCCTGCGGGTCCGCGCGAAGGATCGCGGCGGGAAGCGCCTGGCCACCGTCTCGCACGCGGCGCTTGGGGTGGGGCTCGCCGCTGCCTGCCGTGTCGCCGGCATCCGGGGCCCGGCGGGCTTCTTCGCGGCGTCGATGACGCCGGAGGTCATCCTCGTGCCGGCGCTCGGGGCGGCGGATCCGCCGTGGCGCTGGGGACTGGCCGAGAGCGCGATCAGCGCCTGGCACCACGCCGTCTATGCGTTTGCCGCGGCTGCTGCGTGCCGCGGCCTCGAGCGCTAGCGGTCAGTCGCGGCCGAGGATGGCGGCGGCCGCCGCGGCCGCTGCGCCGCCAGCCCCCGCGAACCCCACGGCCCTCCCGCGGCGGTGGGCGATCGCGGCGCGAGCGGCGTTGGCGCCGGCCGCACCGTGCACCCCGCCGCCCGGGTGCGCCGACGCAGAGGCGAGGTAGAGGTTGCGGATCGGGGTCTCGGCTCGCCCCAGGCCCGGCGTCGGGCGGAAGACGAGCTGCTGGTGGAGCTGGGCCGTGCCGCCGTTCACCGCCCCGCCGACCAGGTTGGCGTTGGCCGCCTCCAGCTTCGGCGGCGTGAAGACGTGTCGGCCGAGGATCAGGTCGCGGAAGCCGGGCGCCAGCTTCTCGATCTTCCCCTCAACGCGCTCGGCGAAGAGCTGGGTCTCTCGATCGTCCCAGCTTCCGCCGAGGTCCCCACCGGCGTCGCTGTCAGGGCGTTGCGGCACGTGCGTATACGCCCACGCGGTCTCGGCGCCATCCGGCTGGCGCGTGGGGTCGGCGCGCGAGTACTGGCCCATGATCAGGAACGGGTCGTCCGGGATCACCCCCGCCTCGAGCTGCGTCGTCGTCCGGGTCAGCGCGTCGATGCCCTCGGCCAGGTGGAGCGTGCCGGCCTGCCGGGCATCCTCCGCGATCCAGGGGATCGGGCCCGACAGCGCCCAGTCCACCTTGACCGTCGAGTTGTCGTACTGGAACTTCCGCAGGTCCCGCAGGAGGCGGTCGGGCACCTCCTCGCGCTCGAGCAGGGAGAGGTAGAGCTGGGGCGCCCCGCAGTCGGCGAGGACCGCCCGTCCGGCCGCGTGTTCGGTCCCCTCCGCCGTCGCCACCGCGACCGCTTGTCCGCGCCGGACGATCACCCGACGCACCGCCGAGTCGCAGCGGACCTCGCCGCCGTGGGACTCCAGCCTGCGCACGAGCGCCTCGGTCAGCCTCCCCGCGCCGCCCTCCGGGACCGGGAAGCCGCCGTCCTGCCCGAGCCCACAGAGCACCCACCCGAACAGCCCGCCGCCGGCCGAGTCCGGCGTCAGGTCGGCGTGGAGGGCGTTGCCGGCGACGAGGTTCAGCCCGCCCTCGCCGCCGAAGGTCTCCTGCCCCAGCCGCCGTGCCGAGAGGACCCCGAGCCGGGCGAACGGCAGCACTCCGCGCGGACCGAGGGCGGCGGCGAGCCGGGCACCGGCCCGGAGCGGCGGGAAGGGGCTCATCAAGGAGTCGATGAAAGGCTGCCCCGCCCGTTCCCAGATGGCGTAGAGCCCGCGCCAGGCGTCACCGTCGTCGGCCGCGAATGCCGCGAGCGAGTCCGCGGTCCGCTCGAGCTCGGCGAAGAGAGTCGCGCAGCGGCCGTCGGCGGTCGGGTGGGCGACGACGGCCGGGGCGCGCCTCCAGCGCAGGCCGTGCCGCTCGAGGGCGAGCCGCCGGATCACCGGCGAAGCGGCGGCGAGCGGATAGAAGGCGCTGAACAGGTCGTGGGTGAACCCGGGGACCGTCACCTCCGCCGACTTGACCGCCCCGCCCGGCTCCGCCTGCTCCTCGAGGACCGTCACCGACCAGCCGCGCTCGGCGAGGAGGTTCGCCGCCACGAGCCCGTTCGGGCCCGAGCCGATCACGACCGCATCGCTCATCGGCGCGGCAGCAGGCCGCCCGCGGCGGCGAAGCCGCGGGCGAGCAGACTCGGCCGGCTCGACAGACCAGCGCGAAGCTCGCCGCGACCGGCCGGCTTCGCGATCGCCCGCTGTCCTTCGCCGGGCTCTCCGGCGCGGCGCGCCCAACGGCCAAACCTGGACAGGACGAAGGAGCTGAGGGGGGTGACGAGCGAGTGCAGGGCCCGGGCGGCGATCATCGCCCCGCCCACCGTCATCCCGGCGCGTCGCCGCCGGGCGCACTCCGCGACCGCCTTCGCCACGTCGACTGGGTCGTAGGCAAGCGGGAGCGACGGCGGCAGGCGCCCTTCCTGGGCGGCGACGTTGTCCCAGAATGGGGTGTCGACGGGACCCGGGGTGACCAGCGAGACCGAGACGGGCGAACCCTGGCTGCGCAGCTCCAGGGTCAGGGCGTCGACGAAGCCCCGCAGGCCGTGCTTGGCGGCGGTGTAGGCCGACATCAGCGGCAGCGGGATCTTGTCCGCCACCGAGCCCACGACGACGAGGGCGCCGCCGGTCTTTTCGAGGTGAGGCAGCGCGGCGCGAACGGTGTTGACCGCGCCGCGGAGGGTCACGTCGAGCGTGCGGTCGAAGTCCTCGGGATCCGTCGCCGAGAAGGCGCCGTAGGCCGCGCCCCCGGCGTTCACGACCACGACGTCGAGCCCGCCGAGGTCGGCGGCGGTGCGGTCGATGGCGGCTGCGAGCGAGCCCCGCTGGGTGACGTCGGCGGGGACGACGAGCGGCGAGCCACCGGCCTCCGTCACTGCATCGGCGGCCCGGTGCAGGCCCTCGGTCCCGCGGGCGAGCAGGGCGACCCTGCCTGCCTCGCCGGCGAACTCGATCGCGGTGGCCATCCCGATCCCGCTCGAGGCGCCGGTGACGAGCACGCGCGGGCCGGGAGGACGCGAGGTCATGGCGTCCCGGTTACCCGCCAGCCGCAGGCGGAAGCGCCCTAGGATCGGCTACCGATGTCGAACGCCGACGAGATGTTGGCCACTGCCCGCGCCGCCGCCGGTGAGCTGGCGGCGCCGGGCGTGTCCCCACGCCCACGGCGCAGGGTCGCCGTGCTCGCCTGCATGGACACGCGGATCGACCTCTTCCCGATGCTCGGGCTGGAGCGCGGCGACGCCCACATCATCCGCAACGCGGGCGGGCTGGTGACCGACGACGCGATCCGCTCGCTGAGCGCGTCCCAGCGGCTGCTCGGGACCGAGGAGGTCGTGGTCGTGATGCACCGCGGCTGCGGTCTGCACGGCGCCTCCGACGAGGAGTTCGCTGAGGCGCTGCGCGCCGACGGCGTCCGCCCGGCCTGGCGCCTGGGCGGCTTCGAGGACCTCGAAACGGCGCTCCGGGAAGGGCTCGAGCGCCTCCGGTCGTCCTCCGAGCTGCCGGCGCGCGACAGCATCCGCGGCTTCGTCTTCGACCCGGAGACCGGCGCGCTGGACGAGGTCGGCGAATCCGGCTGAGAACGCGAACCGCCCGGCGGCTTGGCCGCCGGGCGGTGCTCCTCGGAGATCCCGGCTGCGCCGGGACGGATCCCGGCTAGGGCTGGGCCGGAATCGTCCTGCTGTTGGCGGGCCTGCAGCCCGGGATCCGGGTGGCACGCGCGTAGAAGCGGCCCGAGCGCGTGCCGGTGTTCCCGGTCGACCACATGTAGCGGTCGCCGTTCAGCTCGGTCGTGTCGCTGCCGATCCGCCGGTCGTTGCGCGGGTCCTGGAAGCGGCCGAGCTGCTTGTAGAGGACCACGGTGCGGCCGTCGGCGCAGGCCGGGTCGAGACTCTTGACGTATCCGTAGAACCCGCCCGACTCCGGCTTGATGACGACCTTGGTCGGCGTCGCCGCGGAGGCGGTGCCGAGGCCGGCGAACGCCGTGGCGGCGACGGCGAGGGAGACGAGGGCGGTGCGGATCTTGGTGCGGGTCATGCTGCTCCTCCTTGGGAGTGTTTTGGGGTTGCATGACCCATGCTCGGCTCCGGAGGCGCCCGCGACCAGAGACCCTAGGGGTGGAATCGCCAACCCCGCCGGCGTCAGTCCTCCTGATCCTGCCGCTCGGCTATGAGAGCGCGGGGTGTGGGGCGCGGTCCCCGGCCAGCCGCCGCAGCGCTTCCTCGAAGTCCTCGTGGAGGACGACCGGCGTCTGCCCTTCGCCACCGCGTGATCGTGCCATCGCCGCCAGCGCCGCCTCCTGGCTCAGGCCCTTGAGGTCGGCGGGGGACATCCCCTCCGTTTGACGGGCGATCTCCTCGGGCCGGACGCCGACCGTCGGCATCCGCGCCGTGTGCAGGCAGAGGATCGCGTGCCGCGCCTCCTCGTCGGGCAGGCCGAGGACGATCGTGCGGGAGAGGCGGCCGCCGCGAAGCATCGCCGGATCGAGCTGGTCGGGGCGGTTCGTGGCCCCGATGATGAAGACGCCGCGCTGCCCGCTGACCCCGTCGATCTCGGCCAGCAGCTGGTTGACGTGGCTGTCGTGCGTCTCGACCTGGCCACGCCGGGCCGCGAGGGCGTCGATCTCGTCGATGAAGATGATCGACGGACGGTTCGCCCTGGCGCGCTCGAAGAGCTGGCGGATGTTCCGCTCCGACTCCCCCACCCACTTGCTCATCACGTCGGCGCCGGCGACCGGGTAGAAGGAGCAGCGGGCCTGTGCGGCGAGGACCTTTGCGACAGTCGTCTTGCCCGTGCCCGGCGGACCCGCGAGGAGGAGCCCGGTGGGCGGATCGACGCCGAACCGCTCCGCCGACTCCGGGTCCTCGATCACCGCCTGGAGCTGCTGGAGCTGGGCCTTGATCGCCTGGTCGAGGATCAGCGAGTCCCAGGTCCAATGCTCGACCATGGGGCGGTCCTGGCCGCCGTGTCGCTCGATCGCGATCAGCAGGTGCTCGCTGTCCAGCTGCAGGTGGCGCCCCGTCCGGGTGGCCTGGCGGAACACCTCCAGGGCGGCGGTGTCGACGATCTTCGCGATCGCCGCCGGGGTCATGCCCTCCGTCCGCCGGACGAGCTCGGCGAGGTCGATGTCCGCCGCCGTCGGCCGGTCGTCGAGCTCCGCTCTGAAGATCGCCTCGCGGGCAGGGGCGTCAGGGAGGTCGATCCGGATGTGGCGATCGAAGCGGCCGGGCCGGATGACGGCGGGGTCCAGGTGCTCGATCGAGTTCGTCGCCGCCATGACGAGGAGCCGCCGCTCCTCGCGGTGCGCCTCCAGCGAGGTCAGCAGCTGGTTCACCGTGCGGCGCGCCTCCTGATCTGGCGAGTTGTCGCGCCGCTGCGCGACGGAGTCGAACTCGTCGAAGAACAGGAGACACGGCAGGTTCTGGAGTGCCGTCTGGAAGGCGTTGTCGATGTTCCGGGCTGACTGGCCGACGAGCGAACCGACGAGGTCGCCGGTCGAGACGTGCATCAGGGAGATTCGGTGCTCGCCGGCGATCGCCCGCGCGAAGAACGTCTTGCCGACGCCGGGCGGGCCGTGGAGCAGGATGCCGTTCCACTCGATGCCGTACCGCTCGGCGTCGTCGGGGTGCTCGAGCATCAGGCCGACCGTCCCGCGCACCTCCTCCTTCAGCCCCTCCATGCCGCCGACGTCGGCGAACGTCGGCAGCTCGTCAGGGGGCTCGACGCTGAAGTCGCCGCCTCCGCCGAGGCCGCCCATGCCGCCCATCATGCCCCCGAAGAGGCCGCCCAGCGGGCCTGCCGGCCCGGTCGAGCGGGTCGGGCGCGGGGCCCGCCGCTGCCCCTCCTCCGCCTCCGGGGCCCGCCGTGGCTCTGACCCGGGGTGCGGTTCGGCGTCGGTGACGTCGATCCATTCGCCCTTCTCGGGGTCGTACTCGAGTGAGCGTGAGCGCATTCCCGGGCCCCCGAAGATCTGCTCGAACAGGCCGCCGAAAGGCATCCCCGCGAAAGGCGAGGATCCCTCTCCCTGGTGGCTCCGGGCCATCTCGAGCTGGCGCCGGCGCTCTTCCTCCCGCTCGCGCTGGCGGCGCGCCGAGCGGCCGACGCTGAGCATCAGCAGCAGGAGGATCACGGCGAGAAGCACGAATGCGGCAGTCACCCCGACCGGGTACCCATTGACGCGATCCCGTACGCAGGCTCGGCGTAGGGTCGGGGCGCGCGGGTATGACGGCGCCGTGGAGACAATCGGCTTCATCCTCGCCCTGGCGCTGAGCGGCCTGCTGATCGGCGCCCTCGGACGCCTGTTGCTGCCGGGCCGCGACCCGATGAGCATCCTCGAGACGATGCTGGTGGGCGTGGCGGGCTCGCTGATCGCCGGCCTGATCGCCTACTACGCCTTCGACCGCAACGAGGGCGGCGGCTTCCTCCTCTCGCTCCTCTGCACCGTTGGCCTCGTGTTCGCGGTGCGGAAGTTCCGCCAGCGCTACGCGCCGGGGGAACCCGCCGGGCCGGCGATGTTCGGGGGAGGCAACGTGCACACCGAGGTCAGGTTCATGCCCGGCTGCCTGCTCTTCTCCATCGTCGCGTCGATCCTGCTCACCGTCCTGCTCAACCTGATGATCCGCGCGTTCTGAGCGACTGGACGAACTTATTCCCGCTATGCGGGCATAACTTCGTCCACACGCAGGTCCACCCGCACGACCAGCTGCTCGGTGCCGACGGCTCGCAGGAGCGCGTCGTTGACCGGGCGGCGGAGCTCGCGGAGCTTCTGGATGGGGTCGAGGTCGGGCATGACCCGGGCGGTGCCGCGGTACCAGCGGCGGCCGATCTTGACCCGGACCTTGGGATTCTTCTCGATGTTCCTCACGTAGTCCGAGGCCCATCCGTGCTCGGTGACGACCCAGAACACGTCGCCGCGGAGGCCGTTGCCGACCGGCGTGCGACGGGGCATGCCGCTCCGCCGACCGGTCGTCTCCAGCAGTGCGTGCGTCCGCGGGAAGACGCCGGCTTCGATCGCCCGGCGGACGAGCGGGTTGACGAGCCGGACCGTGGTGAACTTGCTGATCCTCCGCTTCAAACCCGGCATCCACCCTCGCGGCTACCCGCACCGTCAGGACGCCAACCGCCCTGCGTTTCGCGCGCGGGGCCAGGGGTAGCCGGACGTCTGATCCCGAAGCCGCCCACGGCGACGGGGTCCTCTCACAGAGCGGAACCCCCGGGGGAGGCGGGCCGCGATCAGCATCCACCCGAACTTGGAAGGGAGCATTTCGTTGAGCCTCAAGGCGGCGATCACCATCAACCGGCCCAGGGACGAGGTCGAGCGCCGCTGGCGCAACGGGGAGTTCCACCCACAGACGATCGACGAGTCCCGCGACGAGGTCACCTTCAAGGATGCCCCGGGCGACCGTGGCACGGAAATCCACCTCGAGCGGGGACAGAGCTTTGCCCAGAAGGCGCCGGGGATCATCGGGAAGATCGCCGGTGGCCCGCCGCTCGCGAAGGCGAAGGACGACCTGCGGCACTTCAAGCAGCTCGTCGAGACCGGCGAGATCGCCCGCTCCGAGGGCTCGCCCGAAGGGGAGCGCGCCGAGCGCAAGCTCAAGCAGCGCCCCGCCCAGCCGCTCGAGGAGTCCGAGCTCGAGAAGGTGGGTGCCTGATGCGCGCGACCGTCTGGTCGGGACGCAACACGGTCCAGGTCGAGAACGTCCCCGATCCGAAGATCGTCAACGACCGCGACGCGATCGTCCGGATCACGTCGACCGCGATCTGCGGGTCCGATCTCCACCTGTACGACGGGTTCGTCCCGACGATGAAGAAGGGCGACATCCTCGGCCACGAGTTCATGGGCGAGGTCGTCGAGACCGGCAAGGGGGTCAAAAACCTCGAGGCCGGTGACCGCGTGGTCGTGCCCTTCCCGATCGCCTGCGGGAACTGCTGGTCCTGCCAGCACGAGCTCTACTCGGCCTGCGAGAACTCGAATCCGAACGCCGGACTCGCGGAGAAAATGTTCGGACAGCCCGCCGCCGGGATCTTCGGCTACTCGCACATCACCGGCGGCTACGCCGGCGGACAGGCCGAGTACGCGCGGGTTCCGTACGCCGACGTCGGCCCGATCAAGATCGAGGACGGCATCGAGGACGAGAAGGTCCTCTTCCTGTCCGACATCTTCCCGACCGGGTACTTCGGCGCCGACCTCTGCGACATCCAGGGGGGCGAGTCGATCGCCGTCTTCGGCGCCGGGCCCGTCGGCCAGTTCGCGATCGCCAGCGCCGTCCTGATGGGCGCCGAGCAGGTGATCGCGATCGACCAGTTCGACTACCGGCTGAAGATGGCCCTCAACAAAGCGGGCGCGACCGATGTGGTCGACTTCTCCGAGGACGCGGACATCGTCGAGCAGCTCAAGGAGCTGACGGGCGGACGCGGTCCCGATGCAGTGATCGACGCGGTCGGCCTGGAGGCGAGCCATGGGCACGGAGCCCTGCACGCGATCGAGCGCGCCAAGCAGGCCGGGCGGGCGGAGACCGACCGCGGGCATGCCCTGCGCGACGCGATCCTCGCCTGCCGCCCGGGCGGCATCGTCTCGGTGATGGGCGCCTATGGCGGTCTGATGGACAAGTTCCCGGCCGGCGCCTTCATGAACAAGGGCCTCCAGATGCGAACCGGCCAGTGCCCCGTCCAGAAGTACCTGGAGCCGCTGTACGAGCGGATCCGCAACGACGAGATCGATCCCAGCTTCGTCGTCACCCACCGTCTCGGTCTCGACAACGCCCCGGACGGCTACGAGACCTTCAAGCACAAGCAAGACGAATGCGTGAAGGTCGTTCTCAAGCCCTGAAAGGAATCGGATGAAGAGACTGAGATTTGTCGACTCGACGCTGCACGGCGTCACCGACTACACGGTTGGGACCCTCCTGATGACCGTGTTCCCGCGACTCGCGGGGATCGAAGGCACCTGCTCGGCACGCCAGATTCGCACCGCGGGCGCCGCGCATGCCGGCTACAGCACGGTGACGAACTACCCCCTCGGGCTGGTCAAGCTGCTCCCGTACAAGGCCCACCTCGCACTCGACGCCCTCGGCGCGGTGGCGCTGGCGGCGACGCCGTTCGTGACCGGGCAGTACAAGCGCGGACCGAAGGAGTGGGTCCCGCACGTCGCGGTGTCCGCGTTCGAGCTCGGCTCGCTGGCGATGACCGACCCGAGCGGCCGCGGGGCCTACCACGGCGACGTGGAGGCGGTCCGGCGCGCGAACATGGAGGATCCCCATCGCAAGATCCACGAGGGTGGGCCGGCCGTCCGGCCGTCGCAGGACGGCGCCGGGGCGCCCGAGGTCGTCACCGCCTAGCGCGCAGTCCTCGAAAGCCCGGGGACCGGGAGGCTCTAGCCTGCCGAAGCCGGATGCGGCCTCGGTCGAAAGGAGTCCTCGGCGCCCTCCTCGCGATCCTCCTTGCGGCGGCTGGTGCGGGATGCGGGCGCGGTGACGGCGGCGGTTCGCCCTCCGCCGGTCTGACCCTCCGCGGCGTCTATCCGGACTTCGACCCCGGACTGCACCGCTACGTCTCGCGGTGCGGCCGCGGGGGCCGGTCGGTTCGGGTACGGACGGAACCAGGGATCCGAGCAGGCGTGGGCTCAGCGGCGCCGCGGGCTGGATCGTTCCCGATACGGCACGGCGCCGCGCCCGGCGCCGATTTCGCCGTCAGGTCCAGGGACGGCGACGAGCGATCCGTCTACCACGTGCGCTGCCTGCCCGCCGACTTCCCGCGCTGGCGTTTCCAGCGCTTCGGGCCCGGCTCCCCAGGCCTGTTCGTCGTCAGCTTCAACCACCGGAAGCCGTGGATCGTCGTCTTCGACCACAGCGGCACACCCCGCTGGTGGCTCAACCCTCCCACCCGCGCCCTCTGGGCGCAGATCCTCCCCAACGGCCGTGTCGCCTGGCCCCGCTCGTTCGGCGACGGCTACGGACTCGATCCACGCATGGCTCACGAGGTCCGATCGCTCGCCGGCCGTCTCCGCCGGCTCGTCCGCACCGAGGGGTCGATCGTCGATGGGCACGAGTTCCGCGTGCTCGGCAACGGCGACGTCCTGATCGACGCCTACCCGCCCGGGGCCGACGTCGACCTGCGCCGGTTCGGCGGCAGCGCGAAGACGACCGCGGCGTTCGCCGAGGTCCAGGAGGTCGACCCCAGCGGCCGCATCGTCTGGCGCTGGAACTCACGTGGCCGGATCCGACTGGCCGAGACGGGACGCTGGTGGCGCAACGTCCTCAGCAATCCCAAGCGGGGCCCGACCGGAAGCGAGCAGTTCGACGCGGTCCACGTCAACTCGATCGACATGGGACCTGGCGGCGAGGTCGTGGTGTCGATGCGTCACACCGACGCCGTGTACGGCGTCGATCGCGTCACGAAGCGGATCGAGTGGAAGCTCGGGGGGACGCCGACGCCCGAGTCGATGCGGATCGTCGGCGATCCCGCCCGGAAGTTGTTCGGCGGTCAGCACGACGCGCGCCTGGGCAGCGATGACGTGTTGAGCGTCTTCGACAACGGCAAGGACCGCCCGCGGCTCCCCCGGGTCGCCTTCTACCGCCTGGACCCCGAGCGCCGCACCGCCACCTACCTCGGCCAGCTCAACGACCCGCTGGTCCACCGCAGCCATTGCTGCGGGTCGGCGCGGCCGCTGCCGGACGGCGACTGGCTCGTCAGCTGGGGTGACAACCCGATCGTGTCGGCTTTCGACGACGAGGGGCGGATGACGTTCCGGCTGACGCTGCCCGCGCCGACATTCCGGGCGGTTCCGGTGCCAGAGGGGGCGGCGGGAGTGGCCGCGCTCGACCGCGGGATGGAGGCGATGGAGCTAGGACCGGCCGGGTGAGGCCGGCGCCGGCGCGCCGACGCTGAGCCGGCGGCGCGCGGCGAACGCGGTGTAGGGGCGGGCCGCCAGCCGGACCGCGGCGCCACTACGGATCGCCCGGCGTAGATGTCGGAAAAGCCCGATCCGCACCACCCGCTTGCGCGGGCCTCCCGCCGCAGGCGGCTTGTCGCCGAACGCGAATCGACCGGTCGGGCGGACCCGGGAGCCGGGAGGCTTCAGCGTGACCCGGCCTGCACAGCGGCCGGAGAAACGGTCGCGGCGGCGGACCACGACTCGCAGGGCAGGGCCGTCGCGGCTGGCCCGGACCGGGACGACGCGGCAGGCGATCGAGCCGCGCTTCGAGCAGTGGGTCCCCGGCACTCCTCGCGGCCGCCTCGGCCGCTTCGTCCGGGTCCGGCAGAGGACGCGTTCGAGGCGGATCGGCTCGGCGGTCATGATCCCGTCGACGCCCCAGCGCAGGAGACGGCGCATCTCGGACTCCTCGTTGATCGTCCAGACGTGGACGGCGTAGCCATCGGCGTGGGCACGGTCGACGAACTCCTCGTCGACCACCGCGATCCCGCTGAACTCGATCGGGACCTGGAAGGCGACCGTTCCCTCCGGCGGCGGGACATCGCCGAACTTGTAGGCGCCGGTCGCGGCGAGGGCCGGCGCGAGATCGATCTGGGGCGCGAGCTGATGGAAGCGGTCGAGGGCCGCGTCGTTGAACGAGGCGACGATGATGCCCTTGCGCCGGCCGATCCGGTTGAGGAACGCGGCGAGCGTCTCGGCGTTGCGGCGGAACGACTCGACGTCGGAATCCGACGCACCCTTGATCTCGATGTTGATCGGAATCGACGGATAGGTCCGCATGACCTCGGTCAGCGTCGGGATCCGGAAGTCACGCGGGCGGAAGCCGGCCGGCGGCTTGCGCTTCCGGGTCCGCACGCCGCGGAACGGGTAGTCGGCCGCCGGCCGCCCCTCCTCGGTCCCCTCGCCGGGCACGAGGTTGTAGCCGGCGTCGAGCGCCTGGATCTGCCGCAGGGACATGTCGTAGACGCGGCCGGACCCGTTGGTGGTGCGGTCGACCGTGGCGTCGTGGAGCACGACGAGCTTGCCGTCAGCGCTCCGGTGGACGTCAACCTCGAGCATGTCGGCGCCAAGCCGAAGCGACCGCTCGAACGAGTACATGGTCGCCGACGGGACCTCGTCCTCGCCGCCCTGGTGGGCGATGTGGAGCGTCCGAAGGCGCATCCACTCGGTCTCCGCCGCGAACGCCGGGGTCGCCGGCGCACAGAGGGCGCCGAGGAGGAGACCGAGCAGCGTCGCGCGGCGAGCAGCCGTGCGGCGGCGCCGCTTCACCCGGCCTTGACCTCCTCGCCGTCGGCGGCGCGGCGGAGGACGTCGATCTCGAGCCTGCTCATCTTCAGCATCGCCTGCATCGCACGCCGGGCCCGCTCCGGGTCCGGATCGGAGAACAGCTCTTCCATTCCCCGCGGGACGACCTGCCAGCTCAGGCCGTAGCGGTCCTTGAGCCAGCCGCACGGGCCGTGCTCGCCTCCCTCCCCCAGCCTTTCCCAGAAGTAATCGACCTCGTCCTGGTCCTCGCAGAGGACCTCGAATGAGACCGCCTCGTCGAACTTGAACTGCGGACCGCCGTTGATGCCGACGAACCGCTGGCCGCGCAGCTCGAACTCGACGGTCATCACCATGCCCGCCTGTCGGGGCGCGTCCTCCGGATAGCGGGTGACGCCGACCACCCGGCTGTCGACGAAGACCGACACGTAGAACTCGGCCGCCTCCTCCGCCTCGGTGTCGAACCAGAGGTTCGGAGTGATCTGCTGGGTCATCCGCGGCTGCCTAACTCGACTTCTTGCCGCCCTTGCGGCCGGCTTCCGCCTTCTGGCTCTTCGAGCCGCCGCCGCCCCCACCGGAGTTCTTGCCGCCCTTCTTCGAGGCCTGATTCCCGGAGCCGGCGTTGGCGTTGGAGATCTTCGCCGCCCGCTCCTTGCTCATGCCTTTCTTGCGAAGCCCCTCGTACTGCTTGTCGTTCTTGACGCTCGAACCGTGGTCCTTCGCCATGTTCCCTCCTCTCGGGTCGGGAAATCGAGTACCCGGCCCGGGGCCCTCCATGCCGCGGGGTGGCGCCCTGCGCCTAGACCGCGAGCAGCTCGCGCAGGCGGGCCGTGACCTCGTCGATGGGGTGGACCTCGGCGCCGCGTTCGGGCCTCACGTCCACCTCGGCGAGGAACGCGTCCACCACGGTGGGGTCGAACTGGTCCCCGGCCTCCCGGCGCAGCTCGTCGCACGCCCAGGCGTGGCCGAGCGCCGACCGGTAAGGACGGTCGGAGACCATCGAGTCGTAGGCGTCGCAGACGGCGACGATCCGGGCGCCGAGCGGGATCTGCTCCCCCGCGAGGCCGTCGGGGTAGCCGCGGCCGTCCCAGCGCTCGTGGGTCGAGCGGACGATCGCGCCGACCGGTCGGAGGGCCGGCGCGGCGTTGAGGATCCGCTCGCCGAGGATCGTGTGCTGGTGCATGAACTCCCACTCGAAGCGGTCGAGTGAGGTCGGCTTCTTGAGGATCGCGTCCGGGATCCCGACCTTGCCGACGTCATGCAGCTCGGCGGCGCGGACGAGCTCGTCGAGTTTCTCGACCGCGAGACCCAGCCGGCGGCCGACCCGCCGGGACAGGTCGGCGACGTCGTGGGAGTGGTCGTGGAGACCGGGCTCACGTGCTTCGAGGCTGCGCATCAGGACGTCGCAGGCCTGGTCGCGCGGACCCTCGGTGCGGGAGTGCTTGCGCGCGTACATCCGGTGGTCGGCCAGCTGGAGCGCGTAGTCGGGGTTGGTCGTCTCGTGCGGGAGGAGGACGACGCCGTAGGAGGCGTGGATCGTGAACTCCTCGCCGCGCTCGGTCAGCGCCTGAACCGCCGCCCGCAGCGGCAGGTCGAGCCGCTCTGGTACGACCTCGACCAGGACGCAGAACTCGTCGCCGCCCAGCCGGTAGGCGTTGCCCGCCGGTGCGACCGCTGCGGTGAGCTTGCCGGCCAGCCGCTCGAGGAGGGCGTCGCCGGCGCCGTGGCCGAATGTGTCGTTATAGGCCTTGAAGCCGTCGAGGTCGAAGACCATCAGCACGAGCGGCGCCTTCTGCGACGCCGCGTCGAGCTTCTCGCGCAGGTCGATGTCGAGCTGGCGGCGGTTGCCGAGGCGGGTCAGCGGATCGATCAGCGCCTGCTCGAGGCGCCTTTGGGCCTGCGAGATCCTGGCGTTGCGGTCGCGCGCCATGATCAGCAGCAGCGCTCCCAGGGGAAGGATGAGGAGCACCCGTCCCTCGGCTTCCGAGGCGGAGAGCGCAGCCAGGAAGCCGATCGGCGCGAGGCACGCGTCGACGACCCAGACCTTGGCCAGGACCCGGAGCTGGACGTTCGGCGCGACGCCCAGCGCGGCCGCCTCCCGCAGGGTGGCCGAGACGAGGTCGAAGAGGCAGGCCGCCAGGAATGCCGCCAGCAGGATGACCGGTGCGGTGATGTCCCCCTGCGCGTGGCCGGTCAGGGTGAGGGCGAGGGCCGGCCCGACCGCGTGCCAGCCGTCGGGGATGGAGAACAGCATCCGCTCGGCGCCCGCCTGGCGCGCGAGCCACTGGCCGAAGGCACCGAGGACCAGTCCCGCCGCCGCCATCAGCGGCACGACCGTCGCGGGCTCCAGGACGAGCATGGGCGCGAGGACGAGATAGGAAGGGACGACGAAGCCGGCGCCGATCGGAAACTCCACCCGCGAGATCAGCGCGTAGAGGACCACCAGGAGGACGGCCAGCGTAGGATCGAAGCCAGGGGCCCCCTCCAGTGCGAGGAGCGCCCCGGCGGCGGCGAGGAAGAGCAGCCCGGCCACCGCCTCGGTGGCGAGCTCGCGCAGGCTGACTTCGCGGGACCGCGAGGCCCAGGAGTCTTCGAGCAGGCGATCCTCGATCGCCTTCGAGCGTACGTCCGGCTCGATGGTGGCCATCGCGATCAGGTCCTGGGTGCGTTAGGCGTCGAAACCACCCCAGCGCCGTTCAACTGGAGCGACCGGACTCCTCCCCCTGCCAGAAGAGCCCCCGCCGTCGCCGCGAGGGAGGCGACGGCGGGAGACATCTTCCGGACGGGTGGGCGAATCACGTACGGCACGGGCCCTCCTCCCCGGGTGGCCCTAGCGCCGGTAGGGGTCGTAGTAGACGTCGTCGATCGCCCAGGAGCTGCTCAACGGCTTCACGCGGAAGACGAGCTGCACTTCCCTGGACAGGTCCGACTGGATCAGGTTCAACCTGAGCGCGAGGGGCAGGATCGGGCTCGGCAGCCACGAGGAGTAACTGCCATCGAGCTCGTAGACGAAGGCTTCGCGAACGACGTTGCCCTCGTTCCACCTGAGGAACACCCTCAGGGCGTTGCTCCCTCCGGCGCTGCCGCGGGTCATGAAGCGGAACGTCGGATGGTCGGCCGAGATGCAGAAGGCCGGTGAGACCGCTTCGCCTCTCGGATCGATGGATGCGACCCCGTTGGACACCTGGGCGTCCTGGAAGGACCAGCCCGGGG
Source organism: Solirubrobacterales bacterium (assembly GCA_035264885.1). Lineage (GTDB taxonomy): Bacteria > Actinomycetota > Thermoleophilia > Solirubrobacterales > 70-9 > DATFPK01. Next base: position 14,566 of record DATFPK010000055.1, on the reverse strand, counting down.
CTCCCGGCTCGAAGTCGCCGCCCGGGACGAGCGCGTAGTCGGCGAAGTCGAGGAACCGCGCGAACGGGTTCGAGACCGGTACGGGATCGCACGTTGCGGCTGCCGCTCGCGAGGGTACGACGACCAGCAGCGTGCAGATCGCCGCGGCGATCAGGGACCCCAGAAGAGACATCCTGCGGACCGGGGGGCGGATTACGTAGGGCATTGCCGAGACCTCCATGTCGTTAATGACGGTGGTCGGCAGCTGGGCCGCCTCCCACAGAGGCCCCTGGCTTTGCGTCCCCGCCTCGCGACGGGTTTGCCCTTGGCGACGAAATTCCTATCGGCTCCTGAAGCGCGGCCTTTACGGCTTGGACGCAGATCCGAGCGACTTTTCAGGAGCTTCTTGACCCAACTAATTGGGCAAATCTCCGCCCTTCCGGCGCAGGTATCCACAGGCCGCGGGAGGAGGCCGCAACGCCTCTCCCCTACACGCGGTGCTCAGGGTTCGGGAAGTCGAATCGGCAGCCGGCGTCCCAGGCCGGCCGCTGGTTGCCGTGCGGCGGGATCCCGCCGCCGTCCTTGAGCATGCGAGCCACGTGGAGCATGTTCCAGGCGGCGAACGTGGTGTTTCGGTTGGTGAAGTCGTTCTCGGGGCCGCCCGAGCCCTCGTCAAGGTAGGACGGGCCCGGCCCGGCCTCACCGATCCATCCGGAGTCCGCCTGGGGCGGAATCGTGTAGCCGAGGTGCTGGAGGGAGTAGAGGACGTTCATCGCGCAGTGCTTGACGCCGTCCTCGTTGCCGGTGACGAGGCAGCCGCCCACCCGCCCGTAGTAGGCGTACTGCCCGGCGTCGTTCAGCAGGTGGGAGTTGCCGTAGAGCCGCTCGACGACCTGCGTGGCGATCGACGACTTCTCACCCAGCCAGATCGACATCCCGAGGACGAGGATGTCGGCGGCCATCACCCTCTCGAAGATCGCCGGCCACTCGTCCGCGTCCCAGCCTTGCTCGGTCATGTCGGGCCAGACGCCGGTCGCGATCTCGTGATCGACGGCGCGAATGCCCTCGACGGCGACGCCGTTCCTGCGCATGATCTCCATCGAGACGTCCATCAGACCCTGTGTGTTGGAGACCTCCGGGCTGCGCTTGAGCGTGCAGTTGATGAACAGGGCGCTCAGGTCCGAGTAGTCGGTCTCGCTGGTCTCGCACAGCTCGGCCTGCATCGGCGTCAGATCGGTCACCGTTTCCTCCTTCTCTGGCGGGGCTCGGTGACTCTATGAGGGAGGATCGAACGGTGGTCCCCCGATGAGGCTCCCGAACAGCGCCCAGACCTCGCAGCCGTGGCGGATCCACGCGCTGACCAGGGACTTCCGCCTCGAGGACGTCTGGGCGCTGCCGACGCCTGGGGAGCGCGACGACTTCCCACGCCTGGTGCGGCTGCTCGCGGCCTGGGATCCGGCGGCCAGCCGCTCGGCGGCGGTGAGGGGGCTCTTTGCGATCCGCGGAAAGGTTGGGGACGTCCTCGGCTGGGACGAACGCGGGGCTGGCCTCGACGCGAGCGCGGAGACCGTGCGGGACCGCCTCCCCGGCGACCTCCGCGACGGACCGACGGGCCCGACGCCGGAGGCCCTCCCGTTCACGCCGCTCTACCTGACAGACGACGAGTGGGCGGGCGAGGTTGCCAACCGCACGGTTCACGGGGTCCTCCATTTCGGCTGGGTTCCCGCACCCGAAGGCGGCCACCGAGGCCAGATGGCGATCTACGTGAAACGGAACGGTCTGCTCGGCGCCGCCTACATGGCGGCGATCGCCCCCTTCCGGCACCTGCTCGTCTATCCGCAGGCGACGCGGGAGCTCGGCCGGCGCTGGGACGCGGAGCGTCTCAGCGACCGTGCGCCCTGAGCCGGCGAAACGTGGGCGCCGGGCCAAGCGGACGCCCGCCGTAGACCGCGCGGCCGCGGCCGTCCTGGTAGGTGAGCCACGGGATCGCCCGCCCGTAGCCGATCCCCCGCTTGCTGTAGTCGCAGACGCCGCCGGGGAAGGCCTGCTGGAGACGACTCCACTGCTGGTCGGTGAAGGTGACGGGGTACTCGCCACGCCTCAGCGGCTTCAGCCGGCACTTCATGACGTCCTCGCTGAGCGGGCCGCCGGCCCCCTGGCGCGGGGTTCCGTAGGAGGTGACCGTCGCGTCGCAGGTCTCCGCCGGCTGGGGGTTGCCGTTGCCGTCCGTGCAGCGGGGCCCGATGCTCTTCGGGCGGTCGCGGATGATTCTGCGCGCAAGCGGGACGTTGCGGTGGTCGGCGCGGACCCGGCCGAGCCAGCGATCCATCGCGAAGACCGCCTGGTCGGCGAAGGCCGGATCGCCGACGAGCGGCACCTGCCCGCGCCAGAGCACCTGGTTTGCGGCCGTACCGAACCTGTCCTTGAGCCGCTTGCGCAGCGCATAGGTGCGGAAGACGTCGTGGAAGATGCCCGGGTCGGGCCCACGGAGGTCGATGATCGCGACCTTGTCGAGGTTGTTCGCCGCGTTGAGCGCGCCAGTCCGGTAGAGCCGGCGCAGCGCGATCGGGTCCGCCTTCGTACGGTGGGCCGTGATGTCGAGGTCGAGGTCGGCGCCGCCGATGTGGCTGTTGAAGTCGACGAACTGCGCGGGCGAGACGCGCCCGTCCCGGAGGCCCTTCAGCCCGTACTGGACGCCGATGTTGTCGAACCCGCGCCGGGCCCAGCCGCGCTTGTCGCGGCCGAAGGCGTTGACCATGTAGTCCTGAAGCGTGCAGCGGACGCCGTTCGGGTTGGTGTTCTCGTCGTAGACCCGCTCGTCGGGGACGCCCGGACACGGCCGCGTCGGCTCGCCCGAGTTCGGGATGACCGACGTGAAGGTGATCGGGTTGCTGATGTTGGGGTGGTCGAGGAGGGCGGTGATGGCCACCGGGTCGTAGACGACTCCGGGGTCCCAGCGGATCGGGTCCTCGAGGTACTTCAGCCCGAAGAAGTACTCCTCGTATTGCATCGCCGATGACCAGGCGTCCGGAAACGAGCACTGCGGCGTGATCCCCTGGTAGACGCCTGGATAGGCGTTGGCGACCTGCTGCTGGGCCAGCGAACCGCCCGAGCAGCCGCTGCCGATCGTCCAGCGGACGGACCCGTAGTGGTCGATCGCGTACTCCTTGGTCATCACGACCGACTCCGCCTGGGTCAGCAGGTTGCAGTTGTGTCCCGCGTGGTCGAGTGCGTGGGACATGACGATGAAGCCGCCGCCGAGGACCTTCGGCACGAGCACGCTTGGTGCGTCAGCGGTCTTGTATTCGGTGTCGCAGGAGAAACCGTGGGTGATGACCAGGCGATGGTTGAATTGCCGCTGGGGCCTCGTCGGCCTCCACTTCTTGCGCGGGTTGAACAAGGTCGCGATCGCGTACTGGTCGCGGTCGAGGTACCCCATCTCCAGCCGAACGATGAACGGGACCGTCACGCCCTCGGTCGTAGTGGTCGTCGCGATCTGATCCCGCGGGGGCGGGTTCTTCGGGTCATACGGCTGGAAGGGTCCGCCGTCCTCGTTGGAGGTCGTGCCCGGGATTCCGCCACTCTCGGTCGAAGCGCCCTTCGGCAGATAGAAGAACCTCAGCTTGCGCTTCTCGTTGCATTTGCGGTCCTTCGCGGTGTCCTGGCAGTCCCAGGGCCGGATCTGCGGACCGGCGAAGACCGGGCCGCCGATCGGGTGGTTGGTGACGATCAGTCGCGCGGCGCCGCCGCCGCGGATCCGGGCGGTCAGCGGGACTCGCCCTCGCGGCATCCGGCGAATGACGCCGATCAGCCGCCGGCGTCCCCTTCGCCGCAGCACGCGGGTCACGTTCCGGCGTCCGGCGGTCAGGTGCAGGCGCGCCGGCTTGATCCCCGCCGGCAGCCTCACCTGCACGAGGGCGTCTCCGCCCGAGACGAGGTCGGCGCGGTTCGACAGGACCTTGATCTTCGGCGCCTGCAGGCGGGCGCCGGCCGGTGCGGCAAGCGCCATCCCCGCGCCCGCCAGCACCAGAGCGAGGACCGGCGTGATCATCCGGCGTCTCTGGCTCCCGTTCACGATCGTCTCTCCCGCTGCTCGCACCCCTGCGCCTCGGCGAAGGTATACCCGTCGCGGCGCCTTCAGGCCGCAGCTGCGGTGGCGCCCCAGCCGAGTCAGGCAGCGCGCTCGTAGACCAGCACGAGCACGCCGTCGCCGACGACCCTTGATTCCCTGAGCCTTAGGTTGCGGCGCTCGGGCATCTCCTCGAAGGCCCTCTTGCCGGTGCCGAGGATCACCGGAAAGACCATCAGGTTGACCTGGTCGACCAGATCGCTCGCGATCAGCTCCTAGACCAGCCGATGGCTTCCGGGCACCTGGAGCTCGCCGTCGAACTCCTCCTTCAGCTTCGTCACCTGCGCGGTGGCATCGCCGCTGTCGAGGACCGTCGTGTTGTTCCACTCGGGGTCCTTGAGCGTCGTCGAGACGAGGAACTTCGGCATCGAGTTGAGCAGGTCGGCGAACTCGCCCTCCCGCTGGGGCCAGGCGCCGGCGAAGCTCTCGTACGTTCGCCGCCCGATCAGCAGGCCGTCGGCCTGCCGGGTCTCCTCGAGCTTGAACTCGTTCCCGTCGTCGCCGCGCTCGAACTCGAAGGTCCAGTTCGGGTACTTGAACCCGGCTTCGCCGCCCGGGGCCTCCATCACGCCGTCGAGCGAGACGAACTCCGTCACCACGATCCGCGCCGCCATCTCGGTTCTCCTTCGCTGGGAGTCAGCCGGCTGCCGGCTGATCCGCTCTGACCCAGAACCAAACGTACAGGCCGGTCGGCAGGGCGTTGGCCCGCCATCGGGAGCAGGCGGCGTCGAGGAGGGAGTGCGCGAGGTAGATCCCCCGGAACTCCTCGTCCTCGGTCCAATTCGTGCTCCGGGAGTCGATCGCGCCGACGAGGACACGGGGATAGGAGCTCAGACGCACGTGAATCCAATCAGCCGAGCCCTCGTGGACGCTTGCGCTGACGACCTCGGACGTCGCGAGGACGAAGTCGTTGACTCGCGCGGGGTCGAAGACTTCGCCCGCGACCTCCCTGGCGAGCTTTCGCGCGGCGGCGGGCGCATGAGGCGAGAGCTCGAGCTTGATCTCCGCGGTTGCCACTGATCCCTTGCCGTCTGGTACTCCGCCATCTGCCAGCATCCCACGAGTCGGGGCCCTCGCCTAGGGCGGTGGCGCGCGCTACGGCACGACGAACCAGACCGCGGCTCCCTCGATCCCCCAGGAGCCGGCCATCCCGTCGAGGACGGTCAGACCCCGCCGCCCTTCGCGGACGGCCGCGGCCAGCGCTCCCCAGCCCCCTGGGATCGTCACTCGCCCCCGTACGGTTCCGCTCTGGTTGTCGACGCTGACGCCGATGGGGGCGCCGCCCTCGTCGCGAATGCTCCGGGTGATCAGCGCCGAAACGACCGTCTTCACGCGATCCAGCACCGCAGGATCCACCTCGGCTACCTCGTTGAGCCGAGATCTGGCGGTAGACGGTGCACCGGGCCCCGGAGACAGGTCGAACCGAAGTCCGCTCTGGTCCATTGCCGCTCCTCTTTCTTGAGAGGCCGCCCTGCCGGTCTCCCGATTGCTTGCCCTTAATCTACCGCCCTACGCCCGTCCTAACGAGTTGGGCGGGCCGCCGGTGCACGTCGATATCCGCGGAGGGCGTTTGCAGGCGCGTCCCGAGCCGTCGCTAGACTGCCCCTCGGGTCGGGCATCCGTTCGGCCAGAAGCAGTGCTCGCGTCTCTGCAGTCGTTGCCTCCGGCACCCGCCGCGTTTCGCACGCACCGACACGGAGGGATCAAGATGGCCACAGGAACCGTGAAATGGTTCAACGACGAGAAGGGCTTCGGCTTCATCACGCCGGATGACTCCGGCAAGGACCTGTTCGTTCACCACAGCTCGATTCAGGGCGAGGGCTTCAAGTCCCTGACTGAGGGCGCAAAGGTGACCTACGACGCCGAGCAGGGCGCCAAGGGCCCCGCGGCGGCGAACGTACAGGCGCTCTAATGGCTTCCGGCAGCAAGCGGAAGACGACGATGGCCAAGCTCAACCGCGAGCGCAGGCTGCTGGAACGCCGGCAGGAGAAGCAGGCCAAGAAGGCCGCAAGGAAGCAGGCGGCGGCGGATGAGCGAGCGAATCCGACGACGAGTGGCGGCCAGGACCAACAGCCGGGCCTCGACGCCCTATAGATCGGCCCTCGGCCGGGGCCCTAGCCAGAGGCTGATCTGGTCGTCCGCAGGTCGCGGTCGCCACGCTCTAGCAGCGCCTCCAGATCGTCGTCCTCCTGCATGGAGGCCAGTCCAAAGCTGACCGAGCCTTCCTCGCTTCCCCGCGTCAGGCTGCCCTGAATGCTGCGGAAGATGCCCTCGACCTGGTCCTCGTTGGTTTCGGAGATCGCGCAGACGAACTCGTCGCCGCCAATCCGTACCACGGGGTCGTATGAGCGGAGCCGCGAGCGGATAGCCTCGGCCACCTCGCTCAGCAGCGCGTCGCCGGCTGCGTGCCCCCTCTCGTCGTTCACCTGCTTCAGTCCGTCGACGTCGCAGTAGACGAGAACCAGGCGACGCCCGGAGCGGCGGCACCGGTCGATCTCGCGCTGGAGCACGGCCCGGCCGAGGCTGAGCCGGTAGAAGCCAGTCAGGTCGTCGAGTTGGGCCTTTTCGAGCTGGACCCTCGCCTGGGCGCGATCCCGCGCAGCCTGCTTGCGATCTTCAGCCGCGCGAGTGCGGTCCTGCGCGGCCCGGGCCCGGTCTTCGGCGGCCGCGGCGCGGGCTCTGGAGATCTCGGGGTCGCGATGGCCGAACGCGCTCTGGTACTCGTCCAGCGCGCGGTCGCGCAGTTCGGCGCTGCGATCCCGTGCGGCGGCTTGAAGGTCCCGAAGGGCAGCCTGGTGATCGCGGCGGGTGGCAGCCTCGGCCCGGTCGAACATGTTGTGCGCGCGTTTCTCCGCCGACGCCAAGCGCTCGGCCGTACCCTGCGCACGGTCTGCATACGAGCGCGCGAGATCCCGCAGCTCCTCGGGACTCCTGGGCGCATGAATAGCCCAATCCCGGTCGGCTGCCGTCTGGTCGCGCTCGGACGCCCGCTGATCTGCATCAGCCTGTTCCTGGTCTCTCTCCGACGCTCCCTGGTCGGCGTCCGAAAGCGTTTGCTCGGCATCTGACAAAGTCTGATCGACGTCGGCGGCCGTCTGGTCCGCATCCGCGGCTTCCCACACTTCGGCGCCCGTCAGCGACGGTCGTATCGGTGGCTTCTCGCCATTGGTGGAGTCAGCCGATTGCTCGGGCTGCTCGGGATCGTGGGACAAGTGACCTCCTGGAACGGTGGGCCCGGTCCTTCAGGCCCATGTCCAATGTACCCCGATCCCAGGATTCGTGCCGACCGGCACATGTCGAGAGCGGGAAAAGCCGAGAGGCCTCCCGTAGGAGGCCTCTCGTCCTTGGTCGTGCTTTGTGCCGTCAGGCGTCTCTGAAGCCGGCGCGGTCCACCTTGCGGTGGTAGCGCTCGCCGACCTTGCCGCCCGCGATCGCGGCCAGCACCGTCGCGATCAGGATCGCGATCAGGGCGATCACGGCGCCCGTGGCCAAGGATCCTTCGTCAATCGGGATCCGGGGCAGGTTGAGCTGCGACAGGAGGTTGTACTCCGAGCCCGCGATCGCCCCGAGTACTGCCAGGGCGATGGTCGCGACGAGCCCGAACAGCCACACGCCGAGCCCCTGCCGTGCGCCGTCGAACCGCGACATCCGCCCGGCGACATAGCCGCCTGCGTAGTACGCGATCGCCAGCACCGCCACGAACAGGATCCCGCCGACGATGCTGATCGCATCGGCGCTCGAGCGCGCCTCGCCTTCGGTGAGGGAGGTCAGGCCGATAGCGGCTCCCGCGGCACTAAGCAGCGCTGTGAGCAGCACGGCGATGCCTACGGCCACCAGCCAGCCGAAGAAGGCCGCCCCGATGTTGAACCCGCCGTACTCGTCACGCTGGCGCTCCCGAACCGTACCGGCGTCATGCCTGACGCCGGGATCCCGGCGGACGCGCTCGCTCGCGCGGCCGTCGACGCGCTCGGCTGACCTTGATCCGGTCTGCTGAGCCATGTCTACCGGTCCCCCTCGAGGTCGATCTGCTCCTTGCGGACCTGCTCGGAGACGGTCTCCTCCTCGGTCACGGTCTCCTTGTCGAGCCGGACCCGCTCCTTGGGCACGGCGCGCTTTTCGACCACCGGCTCCTCCTCGCGGAGGACGACCTCGTGCTCCTCGTCGGAGATCTCGGGGCCCTCGAGCGCCTGGTCGGCGTTCTCGGCGGTGACCGGCTCGCGCTCGACCCGGACCTCCTCGCGCTTGACCGGCACGGTCTGCTGGACGTCCTCCGTGACGACGTACTTGCGCAGCCGCACCCGGCCGCTCTCGCGCTCGGCGGTGCCGACCCGGACCTCTTCCTCTGAGCGGGTCATCGCGCTGTCGGTGGTCGGGCCGCTGGTGTCGCGGCCGACCGGCTCCCCGTCGGCCGTGCCCTCGGGCAGGCCGCTGCCCGAGCGGCTCTCGCCGTAGTCGAGGCCGTAGTGGCCGTAGAGCGTCGCCTCCTGCTCCTGGGAGAGCTCCCCGTCGGGGTCGATCGCGGGCGCGTCCTTTACCTGGTCCTTCTCAAAGGACACCCGGACCTCGCCGCCGGCCGGGGCGGCGCCGCTCAGCGGCACGAAGTTCGACTTGGTGCCGAACATCCCGGTGTTGACCAGCGCCCACTCGGGCCGGCCGGTCTGCTCGTCGAGGTAGACCTCCTCGAGCTTGCCGATCTTCTCCCCGTCTCGGTCGAGGACCGTGCGACCGCGCCACTCATAGGCCTCGGTCATCGCTGTCTGCATCTCCATGGGGTTCCTCCCATCGATGGTGGTTTTCCGAATGCCGGCCTCATGCCGTCGCCGCCGGCGGCGACGGAGGAGTTCCCTCCGCAGAGCCGGCGCTTCCCCCAAGTTGGTCCCGCGCCTGGCCGGCCTGGTCCTCGGCGCGCTGCCTGCCCTTGTCGAGGTCGTCTTTGACCTGGTCCTTTTGCTCGCGGCCCTTGTCGTAGGCGTTTTGGAGCATGTCGGCGGCGACCTGGCGGCCGCCGAGGCCGAAGGCGAGGCCGAGGCCGAGGACCGCCGTGGCCATCAGGGCCGCGTAGGTGATCGTCACGATCTCCTTGGCAATCTGGAGCTGGGTCAGGATCATGAACGTGGCGATTCCCATCACCAGGATCGGCGCCGCGGCGCGGACGACCCGCCCCGTCGGGGTGTCGCCCATCGTCCGCTGAACGAGCGCCATCACGGCGCCGGCCAGGGCCGCGGCGGCGGTTCGGGATAACCCGAAGAGGCTGTCCAGGGCTTGCTGGGGGCTGTCACTGGTTTTGATGGCGGCGGTCATTCGTCTTCCTCTCCTCTCACGAGGGCTGTTCCTCCGTCCTACCCCCTAAACTCGAGTTTTAACAAGGATTGAACAGCTTTTGATCAATGTCTGACGAAACGAGGGACCGGCTCCTCCGGATCGGGCCCTTCAGCAGGTCCGTCGGGGTCAGCGCCGACCGCCTCCGCAACTGGGAGCGCCGGTACGGGGTGCCGCGCCCGCGCCGCTCGGACGGAGGCTTCAGGCTCTACTCCGCCGACGACGCGCACCAGCTCCGGACGATGCTCGAAGAGCTTCGGCGCGGGGCGGCGCCTGCCGAGGCGGCGCGGATCGCGCTGGGCGGATCAACAGAGCCGTCTGGGCCCGCCGCGGCTCCTAAGCTGCCGACAGACGGGCTGGCGGTTCGGCTGCGCGAAGCGCTGGAGGACTACGACGAGCGGGGGGCGCAGGGCGCGCTCGACGATGCGTTCGGCAGGCTCAGCGTCGAAGCGGTCCTCCGCGACGTGATCCTCCCCTGCATGCGCGAGATCGGGCACCGGTGGGCACGCGAGGAGATGACGGTGGGGCAGGAGCACTTCGCCAGCAGGCTCGTCGAGGCGCGACTGCTGGCGGTCGCCCGGGGGTGGGAGAACGGCGGGGCGCAAACTGCGGTCCTGGCTTGTCCCTCCGGAGAGCTGCACACGATCGGCTTGATCGCCTTCGGCCTCGCCCTGAGCCGCGGTGGCTGGCGGATCCTCTATCTGGGCGCCGACACCCCGGTGGAGACGCTGCGCGACACAGACCGCCGGACTGCCGCCGACGTCGTCGTGCTCGCCTCGGTGGAGGAAACGAGATTCGCCGCCGTCGCCGAGGAGCTTCGAGCGCTTGGCCAGGAGACTCCGCTCTATCTCGGCGGGGCTGGCGCGAACCCCGCCCTGGCGCAGGCGGCGGCGGGTCACGACCTGGCCGGCGATCCCGTGAGCGCCGCCCTCGGGTTCCGCGATGGGGGAGTCCGGAAAGCGCTGCCGGCCGCCTGAGCTATCGTCGCGCGGTGTACATCTCGATGTCGAGGTTGCGGATCGAAGCAGGGTCAGCGCCGGCGCTGATCGATGCCTTCCGCGGACGGCTCGGCCTGGTCGACGGGTTCGACGGGTTTCTCGACCTCGAGGTCTGGCAGTCCGATCGCGACGCCGGGGAGATCATCATGGTCAGCCGCTGGCGGGACCGCGAATGCTTCAAGGCCTACATGCGAAGCGACGCACACAGGCGCTCCCACGACCGGATCGATCCGGAGCTCGACCGGTCGATAGACCTGGAGCGGCTCGAGCACCTTCACACCTACGAGGTCGTGGCCGATTGAGCGGCCGGCCGGCCCCGCCTACCGGCAGCGCTCCGCCTCAGGAAGCAGAGCTCGCCGGCGGGGAGGTCCTCGACCTGGTCCGGCTCGCAACGACGATCTGCGATCGCTACCGCGCGGAGTTCCCGGACGAGGCCGAACGCTACGGAGAGGCGGGGATCGCCTGGTGCCGGCACGACAACCAGCACATCCTCGCCTGGGCGGCGGCGGCGACGCGGGGATTCGTCGATCTGGGGGCGAAGGTCGACTGGCTCGCCGGAGTCCTCGCCGCGCGCGACTTTCCGGTTTCCCGTCTGGCCCGCGACCTCGAGATCGCAGCCGATGTCGTTCGCGGCGAGTCGCTGGAGGGCAGTGGCCGCCTCGCCGCCGCGCTCGCCGAGGCGGCCACTGCCTTACGGCACCCTTCGGCGGCGGGGGGGCCGGAGGGCGCCCTGCCGCCGTCGGCGCGCGACGACGGCACCTAGCCATGATCGTCCGGACATGCCGGGGCATGGCGGCCGCTGCCGCATTGTTCAGCCTTGGACTCGCCGGGTGCGGGGACGGGAGCGAGAACCTCTCCGTCGACGGCTTTCTCCAGAGGGCGAACGCCGAGGGGGCGGGATTGGTGGTCGGGACGGAGCTTGCGAGTGCTGCCGGGGGCCGCACCTTCGCCGTCGGAGTCCGCGGGGCGCCGGCGGTCGATCACGGCGGCGGCGGCTCGGTTGCCGCTTACGAAGACGCCCGGGCGGCCGGTCGCGAGTATCGCAACTGCCTCCAGTCGAGCCGTGCGTCTGGAGCCCTGTACTGCTATCGCGTCGAGAACATCCTCCTGATCCTGAGCGGGGACGTTCCGCCGCGGAACGTAGCGCCGGTCAGGCGGGCCGTCGCCCGGATCCGCGAGGGCTAGAACCGGGCTTGCCGCCGATTCCGTCCGCTACAGTGCCCGCCCAGTTACCGCTGCCTAATCGCCGGATGACCTTCGTCCGGCGAGCGGGGGACCCAAAGGGCTCAATGGCCCTGGGGCGAATGGAGTGACAGCTCCTAGCGCAGCTCTTTCAGCGCGAGCCCGACAGCTAACCCCGTAGGCCTCGGAAGAGAGTGATGATGCGCTGTCCTACAGGGCCAATTGGAGACAACTGGTTTCGCCGGCTTGCACTGGTCGGCGCGTCTGCGCTTGTGGTGGTCGGCGGAACCATCCCTGCCAGCTCGATCGGGGCCACCGGCGGACTGGGCACGCCGCCCCCGCCGCCACGCAGCGCCAAACTGGCAACGAACCTGTGCAAGACCGTGGGGGGCGGCAGATTCGTGTCGATCCCGGGTTTCCCGGGCGAGAAGATCGACGTTCGCCTCCTCCCCGACGTCGCCTGGATGGTCCGCCGCTTCCACATCTTCGTCAACGACGGGTACTCACGGGATCCGGTGCACGCAGCGGGAGGGGAGCACCCGCTCGGCCTCGCGATCGACATCACCCCCGGTCGGGGCGGCAGCTGGACCCAGGTGACACGGCTGGCGCGCCTTGTCGAACCGAGGCAGAACCGGCCCCGCCCCCCCTTCCGTTGGGTGGGCTATAGCGGGGACGCCAACCACGGGCCCCACAATCACCTGCACCTGTCGTGGATGCACTCGACGACCAGGCCGGGGCATCCGGCGCGGACCGTCTACACGCGAATCTGCCCCACCTGACGTCAGCGAGGGATCGACCGCCTGCACCTCCGGCTGGAGGGTGGGACTACCCGATCGCCGTCAGCTTCCAGTGGAACGAGTGGCGGTAGAGCGCGATGTCGAGGTAGTTGACGATTTTGCCCTTCACGACTCGCTTCGGCAGGCCGTTGCGCGTGAAGAGGTCGGTGGACACGTGCCGGAAGGTGGCCGGCACTGTCGCTCCGTTGGCCGCCGGCGGCCCGGGACAGCGCACGGTGCCGTGCGCATCGGCGTTCCCCCTCCTCGGGTTGATGACGGAGGTCTGGTACTTGTGGCCGCTCCATACGAACCCGACGTCGACATCGAAGTGCCGAAGGGGACGCGTCTGCGTCGGGGCATTGCCGATCCCGTAGTGGGGCGGGTAGCCGGTGAACTCGCACTCGCGGGGCGCCATCGCGATGTTCCTGAAGGTCCGGGTCGCCGTACCCCTGGTCTGCCAGTACTCGACCTTCGTGCCTCTACAGACCACCCGCTTCATCACGCCTTGATAGAGGTAGGTCTCCTTGCCGTCGACCCACCGGTCCCTGCTGGTGACGGTGCCGGCGATGCGGAAGCGATAGCGCTTCGGCGGCGGCTTCGGGAATCCGTCCCCGCACGCCGGGGGCGGGGGGTTGGAAGCCGCGGAGGCCCCGTCGCTCCCGTCCGCCCCCGGACCGGCGGCGCCAGACGCGCAGATCAGGCCGAGCGCGAGAAGCGACGCCAGTGCTCGCGCTCCCACTCGTCCCAGCGCCTTCTCTTGCGTCGGCATCCCTTGTGTCGCTCCTCTCGAAATCGAGAGTCTCGCATGGCTTGGCGTGAAGCGAAAGGCGCCGGGTACCGGTTTGGTGTGTCTCCCAGGGACGTGACAGCCGCCGGCGAAGCCGCCCTGGTCGGTTGGCGCGCGAAGGTCGCCGACGGCGTTGCCGAGCCGGTGTCTCGGCGGGCGCCGCTATCGGACGAGCAGGTTCGCGCCGCAATCGGAGCCCTCTTCTTCGGGCTCTCGCTCGTCTACGTCATCGGGACCGTCAAACGCCTGCTGGCCCAGTAGACGGCGACAGCGGGCCCCCGGCAGAGGAAGGCGGCTCACCCCGCCCGGCGATAGCGGATGTGCGTGGCCAGCGGGGAATGCAATACCTCGACGGGCTCCAACCCGAGGACTCGACGCCGTCGAAGAGTCGCTCGCCGGAGCGATGTCGAGCGTGAGGTGAGTGGGGTCATCGTGGCCGGTCGCTCCGGTGCGGAAGGTCGTTAGGCAGATGGCGCTGGGTCAGCCGTCCTTGCGGCCAGCCGCGAGCTTCACTGAGACCGGGACGTGGAACCGCCCGTCGGTGGCATAGGCGGCCAGGCGGCGCTCAAGCGCGGTGCGGATCCGCTCCCGAGTCTGCTCCGGCTGCCCGAGCACGAGCGAAGCCATCCGAACCGTCCCGCGTTGCAGGGCGCCCCAGAAGTCCCCGAACGAGCTCACGGGATGCGTGAACGCCACGCGGTGCACCTCCACGTCGACGAGACCCTCTCCTTCGAGCAGGCGGCGAAACTCCCCGTCGTCGGAGAACCGGAAGACATCAGGCCCCCGGGGCAGACCGTCGAGCGGTCCCGCGCCAGCCTCTGCAACGGCCTCCAGGAACACGCCGAACATGCGCATCTCCGCGGGAACGTCCCAAGTCGTCAGCGCCAGCCGGCCCCCGGGAGCGAGGACCCGTACGCCCTCGGCGACCGCCAGCTCCGGACGGCCGAAGTGGGGAAGCCCGAAGTTGCAAAGAACCGCATCGAAGGCGCCCTTCTCGAACGGCAGCGCCTGCGCGTCCGCCTGCCTGAATTCGACGCCCGGGTGCTCCGCGCCGGCCCGGGCGACCATCGCCTCGGCGACGTCCACGCCCCACGCTGTCGCCCCCCGGCGGGCCGCCTCCGCTGCCACGTACCCGGGGCCGGTTGCCACGTCGAGCACCCGCGTGCCTGGACCCACGCGAGCGAGCTCCAAGAGCGGCTCGACCAGCCGGCCCGTAACGGCACCGAAGAACCCCGCGTACCCCTCTACTCGCTCTTCCCACGCACTCGCTTCGAACTCGTCAAACGCGTCGAGATCGATGCTCACCTCATCGCTCGCCACTGCCGTCTCCTATCTCGGACGCAGCGGCGAGCCTACGCCAGGGCAGGCGACGCTGCAACGGCCCGGGGCAGAACGT